>JBAUWE010000698.1:0-2123 GCA_049583595.1 Terriglobia bacterium | reverse complement strand
GGCCAGGAGTGTTCCAGGCAGCGATCCATCAGCCGGGCCCGGAAATACGGGAGGACACGCCTGATTCCCTCATGAAGTCCTACCTTGGGATGCCAGTTCAGGCTGGCCCTGGCCTTTGCGATATCCGGGCAGCGCCTTACCGGGTCGTCGTCAGGCAGCGGCTCAAAGACGAGGCGGCTGTTGCTTGCGGTGGTTTCGATAATCGTCCTCGCCAGTTCCAGAAGGCGTATTTCCTCCGGATTTCCCAGATTGACAGGTGCATCTTCCTGCGAAAGCATCAGCCGGTAGAGCCCTTCAATAAGGTCGCTGACATAACAAAAGCTCCGCGTCTGGGACCCGTCGCCATAAATCGTGAGGGGTTTCCCTTCGAGGGCTTGGGCCACAAAGTTAGGAATGGCTCGTCCGTCATTCAGCCGCATTCTCTTGCCGTAGGTGTTGAAGATTCGAGCTATCCGGACCCTCAGGCCGTGTTCCCGGTGGTAGGCCATGGCGATGGACTCCGCATAGCGCTTGGCTTCATCGTAAACGCTGCGGGGCCCGATGGGATTCACGTGCCCCCAGTATGTTTCGGTTTGAGGGGTCACTTCCGGGTCCCCATAAATTTCCGAAGTGGAGGTGAGAAGAAAAACGCTTCCGTGCGCTTTGGCCAGCCCGAGAGCGTGATGAGTGCCCAGCGCCCCGATCTTAAGAGTGTGGATCGGATGCCGCGCGTAGTCCTTTGGGCTGGCAGGGGACGCCATCTGAACGACATAATCCATTTTGACGAGTCCCTCGGTGTTTGGGCTGAACTTATCATGCTGATGTCCGAGCAAGCGGGCCAGGTCAATAGGCCGGGTCACATCGTGCTGGACGAAACTAAAGCGCGGGTGCGACAGAAGGTGCTGGACATTTGCAACGGCGCCTGTCAGCAGGCTGTCCATGCAGATCACCTCGTGGCCCGCACCAATGAGACGGTCGCAGAGGTGCGACCCAAGAAATCCCGCGCCTCCAATCAGCAGCGTTCTGGGGACGTAGTTGCCATTTTGAGAATTTGCGGTCATTTTACCTCCAGGCTGATGTGCCGTAATCGAGTCCGTCACCGGGCTGAGGGGGGACAGCCAAAGGCGCCATGTCGGTTGGATTTGCGAGCTCCCGGCCCATTGAAATGCATTCCAGGCCGGCACGGCGGGCCTTTTCAGCGTCCAGCGCATTTCTACCATCCAGCAGAATGGGCAGCTCCATCAACTTCGCGACCCGCTCCAGATCTACCGTCCGGAATTCATCCCATTCGGTCAGTAAGAGAACCGCGTCGGCTCTCTCACATGCCTGATAGGGAGAAGAGCAATATGTCACCAGGCCCGGCTGTTCTGGAAACACCTGCCGCATGTTTTGCATCGCCTGGGGATCATATAAGCGGAGGCGAGCGCCTTCCCTGGCGAGGGCCTCCACAATCCTCAGGCTCGGAGCTTCCCGAATGTCATCGGTGTTGGGTTTGAATGAAAGGCCCCAGATTCCGATCGTCTTGTCCTGCACAATCCACAGAGCCTTGTGAAGCTTGTCCATGAAGCGGTCCACCCGTTGATAGTTAATTCTTTCAACTTCACGGAGAAGGGAACCCTGGACACCGTGTTTTTCAGCGAGATGAATAAAAGCCTTGAGGTCTTTTGGAAAGCAGTAACCTCCGAAGCCGAGACCCGCCGACAGGAAATCCGGTCCAATGCGGGGATCCAGGCCGAGGCCCAGAGAAACCATACTCACATCGGCTCCGATGGCCTCGCAGACGTCTGCGACCATATTGATGTAGGAAATCTTCATCGAGAGGAAGGCGTTGGCGGCATGCTTGATCAACTCCGCAGTGGTCAGGCCCGTCACAAGAATCGGACGCTTCAAGGGGCGATATAATGCTTTCAGAATTTCCTGTCCGCGCGCGCTCTCCACTCCCACCACAATGCGGTCCGGTCGAAAGAAGTTCTCGACAGCCTTTCCTTCCTGCAGGAATTCAGGATTTGAGGCAACGTCAAACTCCGGGGCGGGGGACTCCTGTCCAATCCGGTGCGGGGCAGCGGCGGTTTGCAGCCCACCTGCCAGCGATCCCCGCTGCGGGGTTGCAAAGCGCAGGATGGTGCGTTTGATCCACAATGAGG
>JBAUWE010000697.1:0-1825 GCA_049583595.1 Terriglobia bacterium | reverse complement strand
TTTCAGAAATGTAATCCTGATGATGACCTCCAATGCCGGCACCCGTGAAATGAGCCAACAGACCATTGGTTTCGGCGACGTACGCAAAGATACGGTCTCCAAAGGCATGAAGGCGATTGAAAGAATATTCAGTCCGGAATTTCGCAATCGTCTGGATGAGATTATTACTTTCAATTCCCTCAATTTGGAGATAATGGAAATGGTGGTCGATAAGTTCATGGCGGAACTAAACGGACAGCTGGCTGTCAAAAAAGTTGCGCTGACGATATCGCCGGCCGTGCGGACCTGGTTGGCTAAAAAAGGATATGATCCGCAATATGGTGCCAGGCCGCTGACGCGGGTGATTCAGGCCGAAATTAAAGATCAGCTCTCGGACGAGATTCTTTTCGGGAAAATACAAAAAGGCGGCTTGGTGCATGTCGATCTGGCGGATGATAAGCTAACTTTTAATTACAGTTAGAGACTGTTTCAAAAATCCATCAAGCCCACTGAAATTTTGAAACGGTTTCCAAACGAGCAAAAGCTGCGAAAATTATTCAGGAAGTGCGAATCCGGGAATTTCGGAATTGCAAATGGATTTATCCTTTTCTCAAATCCGCATTCCGCATTCCGTATTCCGAAATCCCATGCCCGTCTATCAGCTATCGGAAGACCTCATTTTTCCGCCTCCTCATCTGGCTGCCGAATCAGGCTTGCTGGCTGTCGGCGGTGATCTGAGCCGCAACCGCCTGCTGCTCGCTTACAGCATGGGTATATTCCCCTGGTATTCCGCGGGTGAACCGATCCTCTGGTGGTCGCCCGATCCCCGCCTGGTGCTCTATCCGGATGAATTCAAAGTTTCCAGGTCACTGGGCAAAATCATTAAAAAGGGCGTTTTTAAAATAACCATTGATCGCGCATTTGAAGATGTGATCACGCAATGCGCTCAGGTGCGCCTGGAAAAGCATGAGGGTACCTGGATCGTGGATGACATGGTTCAGGCTTATTGCAGGCTGTACGCATCCGGCTTGGCCCACTCCGTTGAGGCCTGGCAGGATGATAGGCTGGCCGGCGGCCTTTACGGTGTCTCATTGGGTAATTGCTTTTTCGGCGAGTCCATGTTTACCCGCATTACAAATGCTTCCAAAGTCGCTCTGGTGGTGCTGGTGGAGTATCTGCAATCGCGCAGCTTTGGCTTCATCGACTGTCAGATCGCCACCGAGCATCTGATCAGTTTCGGCGCCCGTGAAATATCAAGAGCCCGATATCTGAAGGAGCTCGCCGGTGCACTGAAATATCCCACCCGGCAGGGGAGGTGGGCATTTCCATCTTAGTATATCAATTTGCATAATCCTATAACATCACCCCAAAGCTTCGCCGCAGTGCCAAAAACACCAAACGGAGAATCATTGCATATGGAAAAAGGCTGCCTGTTCTGTCGGATTTCGCGGGGAGAAACACCAACTGAATTTTTATTCGAAAACGATATCCTGGTTGTGTTCAAAGATATTCATCCGGCTGCTCCGGTTCATCTTTTGATTGTCCCTAAAAAACATATCCGCAGCATCAATGATCTCCAGGATGCAGATCAACCCATCCTGTCGGAGCTGTTCATGGCGGCCAGAGATATGGCCGCTCAATGCGGTGTTGCAAAATCCGGCTATCGCCTGTTTATTAATGTCGAGCGGGGAGGGGGGCAGGTTATTTTTCATTTGCACTTGCATTTGATCGGGGGCTGGAAATAGCTGATAGCTGATAGGTTAAAGGTGAAAGGTGAAAGGCTAAAGGTTAAAGGGTATAGACATATGTCAGCTATAAAATCAGCGGTACGCTCACTTCTCACCTT
>JBAUWE010000696.1:0-4674 GCA_049583595.1 Terriglobia bacterium | reverse complement strand
GGTCCTTTACGGTTCGGTGGTGGGACACGTTACCGACCAGAGTGGCGCTGCGGTGCCGGGAGCTAAAATTACGCTCACCAACCAGGACACCAACAATACGATCGAGGCGACAACCAACGGTTCGGGCGACTTTACGGTCTCGAATATCGTGGCCGGAACCTTCACCCTGCAGGTCAGCAAACAGGGTTTTCAGGCGTATCGGCGGACGGGCATTCCCGTCACCATCAATGCCGTATCGCGCGCGGATGTTACGCTAACCGTGGGCGCGGTGACGCAGACCGTCGAAGTCACCAGCACTCGGCCGCTCCTTCAGACCGACACGTCCGAAGTCCACGCCAACATTGATGCTCCGGCGCTCAGCAACCTGCCCGTTCCGCTGGGAAGAAATTATCAGCAGCTTTATCGCGCCCAGCCGGGCTTCAGTCCGCCATCCAACAGCCACTCCTACCCCACCAATCCCGCGCGTGCGCTGGCGTTCAATGTGAACGGAGTCAGCAGCAGCCAGAACAACACCCAGATTGACGGGGTGAGCACCTACAACATCCAGTTGCCGCACGTCAATTCATACGTCCCCACGCTCGATTCCATTCAGCAGGTGAACGTGGTGACGGACAGCTTTGACGCGGAAGAAGGCTTTGCGGGCGGCGCCGCCATCAACGTGGAAACCAAGAGCGGCACCAACCAGATCCACGGGGATATTTTCGAGTACCACAACAACAACCACCTGAAAGCATGGCCGATGCTGTTTGACAATGCGGGTACCAATGTCGGCAACAAGCCCAAGTATATCTACAACGATTTCGGTGGCTCGGTCGGCGGACCTATTGTGAAGAACAAGCTCTTCTTCTTTGCCAGTTACGAAGGGCTCTTCAACAACTTTGCCGCCCAAACAACCACCAGCGTCTTCACCCCGGCGATGCGCGCCGGCGACCTCTCTGCGTCGGGTACGGACATCTACGACCCGCTGACGGGGAATCCGGACGGGTCAGGGCGACAGCAGTTTTACGCCTCCAATGATCCGAACGACACCGCACACTACAACGCCCTCTGCGCAAGCGCACAGTGCCTGAACATGATTCCCACCTCGCGGCTCAACCCCATTTCCCAGCAGATCCTCACTTATGTCCCGGGCCCCAACCGGGGAGGCGATCAGGACAACCTATTTGTGTCGGGCAGCCGCGTGTTCCATCGCAATCAGGTGGACAGTAAGATCAATTACAATGTCAACTCAAAGCTCAACCTCATTGGCACCTTCGGGATGCTCCATTACATCAATGACACTCCCACCGCCTTTGGAACCGCGGGCGGAGGACCCGATTTCGGCTCGGGCGCCAACCCCGGAGTAGGCTCCGGGAACAGCTACCGTGTAACCATCATGGGAACCTACGCCTTCTCGCCCAATTTCCTCATGGACGCTCATTTTGGCTGGGCGCAACAAGGCACCAACTCCGTGCAAAGAGACCTGGGAACCAATATCGGTAGCGACGTGTTGGGCATCCCCGGGACGAACGGCACGAGGAACTTTGAAAGCGGCTGGCCGGAGTTCGACATCGATGGATTCGACACCATCGGCCAGGTGGATAACTTCATGCCGTACTACCGCACCGACCCGCAAAAGCAGTATGTGGCCAACTTCAGCTGGCTGAAGGGTCCCCACAATGTCCGCTTTGGCTTCAACATGTATAGCCAGACACTCAATCAGATTCAGGCGGAAGACCTCTCCGGGGGATACGGCGCCCAGGGCGGATTTAATTTCGGCCAGGGCGTCACATCACTATGCTCCACGCCAGGCGCTAACGGCGCTTGCGGTCTCTCGACCGAAACTTCGGAGTACAACGGCGCCGCCTCGTTCCTGCTGGGCCTGCCGACCAACTTCGGCAGAAACAACCTGGTACCGGACAGAATCCACGTCACACAGAAACTCTATGCCGGCTACCTCCGCGACCGCTGGAACATCACCAAAAAGTTGACCGCCGATTATGGCGTGCGCTGGGAGTACTATCCCATGCCCACCCGTCCCGATCGCGGCATTGAGGTTTACGATCCGTCTACGAACATGATGAATCTTTGTGGGTATGGCACCGTGCCTTCCGGCTGTGGCGTCGAGATCAGCAAGAAGCTCTTCTCGCCGCGCGTCGGTTTTGCCTACCGCATCACAGACACTTTCGTGGTTCGCGCCGGCTACGGCATGACCACCGACCCCTACCCCGCGTTAGAGACCATGCGCGAAAACTATCCGGTGGCCCTCGCCTCCCACATCAATAGCATTTTGCCGGCGGGCAGTTTGCTTCCCGTTTGCAACGCCTACAACGACCCGGTCAACCCGACAAACTGCGACTCTCCTTATAACTACACGACCCTTCAGACGGGCATCCCCGCCCTCACCGCTCCCGACCTGGGCAACGGCGTCATTCCCTTCGACGGGACCTTTGCCTACGGGGGTTATCCCACCAAGAGATTCCAGCGCGGATACGTCCAATCGTGGAACCTCACCATCCAGAAGGAACTGGGGTGGGGCTTTACGGGACAGTTGGGATACGTGGCCACACGGCAGACCCGAATGTTGGGCTTCAAGGACATCAACGCCGGGCAAATCCTGGGCGCCGGAACACCCGGACAACCCTTGTTCGCAGCCTGGGAGAGGAGCGCACCCACCATCAACATCGTGCCGGTCGGTTCCGGACACTATGATTCGCTCCAGGCCGTCCTCCACCGGCGCTTCACCGGCGGACTGCTGTTGCAGGTCAATTACACTTATAGCCATTCCATCGGCAGCAATGACAACAGTGACGGA
Organism: Terriglobia bacterium; assembly: GCA_049583595.1. Classification (GTDB taxonomy): domain Bacteria; phylum Acidobacteriota; class Terriglobia; order UBA7540; family UBA7540; genus SCRD01. The sequence continues at coordinate 1,880 of JBAUWE010000696.1, read as the reverse complement.
AGTCCACACATACAGATTGAAAACCTCATGTACCTGAACCAGTCCACCAATGGTTTTGACCGCACGCACAGCCTCCAGATCATGCACGTCTGGGAGCTGCCCTTCGGTAAAGGCAAAAAATTCCTTTCCAACGGCGGCGCCGCCGGCTTCATCGCGGGTGGATGGCAATTGAGCGGCCTGGCGAGCTTTATCACCGGCGCACCGTTCACCGTGTATTCAAACGGGTCGGGCTTCAACACGCCCGGTAGTGACCAGACCGGCGACCAGGTCATGTCCAACGTTGCCAAACTGGGGGGAGTCGGCATCGGGCAGCCCTACTACGATACGGCTGCCTTCGCCAATCCCAACGCCCCGCGCCTGGGCACCTCGGGCTTCAACATCCTGCGCGCACCGGGGATTGCGAACTACGACCTCTCCGTTTCGCGTGATTTCAACCTGAATGAGCGATTCAGGCTCCAGTTCAGGATGGATTCGTTTAATTTCACCAATACTCCACATTTAAGCGCCCCGCGCAATACGTTGGGCTCCAGCTCATTTATGACGATTCACGGGGTCAGCAGCCTGGCACGTGAAGGCATCGACGAGCGGCAGTTTGAGTTCGGCCTCAAGCTGTTCTTCTAGTGCCGTTCCAGAGTAGAGGGCGCGCCACCACACGCGCCCTCTACAACTCATCCTCCTTCCTTGGCGCACGCTCCAACGGCCCGGAGCAGGTATCCTTTTCCCGTTCCGCAAGGAATAAGTTCCCGCGTGATGGAATATTATCCGCCGACTCCGGCCCTCAATCCGTGAATTGAGTCTGCTTGACACCAGTCGCCATAGCCCCTAAATTAATGTCACCTTTTATGAAGAGAAGGAACCTCCATCCCATTCTTTTTGCCTTTTTCTCCTTCCTACTGCTTTTCCATTTCATGCTCTTCTGGCACGGCAAGGGCGACGCTCTGCAGGGGTCAGCCGATTTTTCTGCCTTCTACAGTGCGGTCAAGATGGTGCAGAGTGGCCAGGGGTCGCAGCTTTATGACCTTTCCGCGCAGGGGGGAATGCAATCAGCGTTGTACCCGAAGGTCACGACCCGTAGCGGGACGCTCATCTATGACCATCCCCCCTTCGAAGCACTGTTATATCTTCCCCTGGCGTATGTCTCGTACGCGGCGGCCTACGTCATCTGGATAGTTTTCAGCATTCTGGCCTTGCTGTTGACGGTACGCTTGCTGTGGCCGTATATGGCGGAATTGAGGGCCTTCTGGGCTCCACTCCCACTCCTCCTCTTCCTGGGCTTCTTCCCGGTGTTTGTTGATTTGCTGCAGGGCCAGGATTCCCTATTGCTCCTGCTCGTCTTCGCACTCGTATTCGTGAGCATGAAGGAGGGGTGCGACCTCAGGGCGGGTTGCTTCCTGGCCATCGCTCTTTTCAAGTTTCAGTACGCCCTGCCGTTCCTTGTTCCATTTGTCCTGTGGCGGCGCTGGAAGTTCGTTGGCGGCTTCGCAATCTCCTCAGCCGTTCTTTTTCTTCTCTCGCTTCCCGTCGCGGGATTTCGAGGGACACTGTCCTACGCTGCATTCCTTTCGGACCTTGTGAAAGGGTTATCTTCACACCATGTTCAGAGTGCGCTCGGCATCTTGTCCAACACCATGCCGAACATCCGCGGCGCCGTCGAGATGATGGCTCCCAGCGTTCTGCCCCACGGTTTCCAGAAGCCGCTCATCGTTTTTCTTTCGGCGTCGCCGTGCTGTGGGTGGTGAAGCAGTGGCCGCTTGGCCACGCGCTTTCGGAAAAGACCTTCGACCTGGGATTCAGCCTGGCGCTGGTTGTATCGATTCTGGTCAGTTATCACCTTCAGCTCCACGACCTATCTTTACTGCTCATTCCTTTCGTCCTGGTGC
>JBAUWE010000695.1:0-4286 GCA_049583595.1 Terriglobia bacterium | reverse complement strand
GGCCAAGCGTTACTGCCCAGGCGAGTATCCGCAGCGCACGGCTGGTGATACCTGGACTGAGTGAGCCCCTGAATATTCCGCGAGCGCGCATTCAGGTTTATGGAAACCAAGTCATTATCAACCCGATCCTGGCGGTGATGGGCACCAGCGTTTTCTCGGGATGGGTGATGCACCAGCGTGACTCCCATGCTCCCTGGGATTTCAGCCTGAAGGCGGACAAGCTGAGCATTGAACAGGCCGGGCAGTGGTTTGAAGGTGTCGGAGACCGAAACACCATGTCATTTTTCGACAGGATCGCGGGGATAGGATCATTGATCAGCGGCCGCAGACCCTCATTTCATCTTGCCGCCCGTCTGGATGCGCGCGGCCAATTTTCCACCCCGCTTCTGACTTACCGGAAACTTTCTCTGCATGACTTTCGGGCCAGTGTTAATGTCCGCGACCGGAAGGTCCACCTTGCGAAGGTTCAATTCGAGGCAGGAGGAGGTCGCGGAGAAGCAAATGTTCTGGTGGACCTGACGAAGACCCCGGCACGGCTTTCCGGACAGACCGATATCAGCGGCGCTGGCATTCGGGCGCTGGGGCCTTATCTTCCGGCGGCACTGGCGGGAGTAAACGGATATTACTCCGCGGAGGGAGAATTCGAGGCCAATGGCTTGACCCACTCGGACCTCGTTCGGACGTTGCGCGGCGAGGCGACGGTGCGGCTGGAGGGCCTCAGCCTGGGTAAATTCAATCCTGTGCAGTCTATCGCCCTCCGTTTTGGGATGGGCCTGTTGGAGGCGGGGTCCCGGCCGTTGTTAATACCCGGGGCAACCGCGCATCTCCGGATTCAGGACCACCGGGTGGAGCTTGAAGATTTTCCTGTGAACGTTGCGGGCGCTAAATTCCAACTGAAAGGGCATTATTCTTTTGACGGGTCGGCCCGGTTGCAGGTGCGGGCCGACTTGAGCGGCATTCACCAGTCCTGGACGCCTGTCCATCCGGGCGCAATCGGCTCGGTGTCTCGAATGGCGGACCTTGACTTTGCAGGCACGCTTCGAAATCTTGAAGTGGTGCCCTCGCCCCAGATTTCACAGACGCAACCCTGAGGAGAGGTTCTGTTGCTGAAGCCGATTTCCAGAATCCGTCTCGCAGCCCCGAGCGGCCTTTTGCCAGCGGTGCTTCTGGCCCTTGCGGCCGGCGGAGTGTTGCTGGGTGTTTGGGGCACCTTAACGGAAGTTTCTGCATCCCAACTGCATTCGCGGTCGGGACTTTCTCCGGCGGCAGCCAGCAAATTTCAGTCGAAGTTGATGCAGCTTTCCGCAACCGGTCCGGTGAAGGGTGGGTCGCGCAGTCCGGTCGTCTTCACGGATGATGAAGTCAATTCGTTTATTAAGTACGACCGTCCCCCGTTTCTTCCGCCCAGCGTCAGGGAATTGGAAATCCACTTCAAACCCGACGGCATTCATGGGGCGGCCAACGTCAATTTTGATGAACTCAAGCCCTCGCAGCAATCCGCGAATCCGCTGACCGCCAAGCTGCTTGCGTCCATCTTCCAGGGCACTCAGCATCTGACGGCATTGGGTGTGCTTGAAAGCAAAGACGGGACAGGAACGCTTGCCATCAAAGACGTGCATATTGGAAGTACCGCGCTGTCCGATTGGCTGGTGAACTTTCTGATCCAGACCTATGTTGAGTCTGAATACAAGATTGACCTCAGCAAGCCTTTCCTGCTGCCCAACCACGTGACACATATTGAGTTTGCCCCGGGCAAAGCAATCCTGGTTCGCGGCGCTGGGCAAAAGAAGTGAAGGCTGCCTTCCGGCGCCGACGGTCAGCTGCAAAGTTGAATTGTCCTTTACGAACCGCTGCTCTTCTGGTTTCATGTCCTTTGATATTTGTGTCATATTTCGTTTAGAAATGGACGTGTGATTTCGGAACACCCCAAGTCCTGATTCGGAACCATGCGACCTTCAGTCCACCGGAACGTTTGAGCATATGGAGCACTCAAGCCAGGTCCTGCTGGAACTCTTCCTGATGTTTGCGGGAGGGAAACTTCTGGCAGAAATGTTCGAGAGACTCCGGCAGCCTGGAGTTTTAGGCGAGTTGCTGGCAGGCGTGTTGCTGGGACCTTCGTTGCTGAATCTGGTGCACACCAACGAGCTGACGTTGGGAATCGCGGAAGTTGGGGCCGTGTTTCTCCTTTTCACGGTGGGTCTGGAAACGAAGCCACGAGACCTTCTGGATGTGGGCTCGACGGCTGTCGCGGTTGGGATATTGGGTGTGGTCCTGCCTTTCATTCTGGGCGTCTGGTACATGAAATTCGTCAACCATTCGACTGTCGAGTCGATTTTTGTGGGCGCTGCAATGGTGGCCACCAGCGTGGGCATCACGGCCAGAGTCCTGGCGGACCTGGGTGCGCTTTCAACGCGAGCGGCCCGCGTGATCCTGGCCGCAGCCGTTCTGGATGACATTCTGGGATTACTGGTGCTGGCCGTGGTCAGCAGCCTCTCCACCGGCCAGGTTCATTACCTGCAACTTCTCACTGTGGCCGCTGAGGCCGTGGTGTTTGCGCTGCTCATGATTTTCTTTGCTTCGCGCGTGATTGGCCGGTTTCAGCCCCACGTGGAAAAGCTGCGTGCCCAGAACTCCGCGTTTATCCTGTCGATCATTCTATGTCTGGGCCTTTCGCTGGCATCCGTCTACATCGGGATGGCGGCCATTGTAGGGGCCTTCCTTTCCGGGCTGGCCCTGGCCGATCACAGCGAGCGGTGGAAATTGCATGAGAACGCCCATCCGCTCAGTGAGTTTCTTGCCCCGTTCTTTTTTGTCATTCTCGGTGTGCAGGTCAATGTCCGTAGTTTTGCAAACCCCGGGCTGATTGGCCTGGCCTCCATCATCTGCGCACTGGCCATTGTGGGAAAACTGGTGGGCTGCGGGGTGGCGAGTTTGCGGCTGGGTTTCAAGGATGCGCTTCGGGTCGGCATCGGAATGATCCCGCGCGGGGAAGTTGGCCTGATTGTTGCCGGCGTCGGGCTCACCCTGCACACCATTTCCGATGCAGTCTACTCCATTGTTCTGGTGATGAGCATTGTGACCACCCTGGTCGCACCGCCATTCCTTCGCATGGTGATGCCTCTTCCGAGGGTGGCGGAGCAGTCGTCCTCAGAAGTCCTGGCCCGGGATGAGAGCCACTCTGCTGAAATTTCTTCGGAAAAATAAGGTCCGGTCGCAGGGTGGAAGGGGTTACGCTCAACGGGCTGTTCTGGCCGTGACATCGCTGCACATGTTGCACCTGCTACTATTATCACGCCACTGGTGTTTTCGGTTGCTAGCCGTAATGTGCTTGTCCTATACTCACCCTTCACTTTATAAGGGGGCTCAATCATGAGTAAATCGACGGTTGGACGGCGTGACTTCATAAGGGCGGCGGGCGTGTCAGCAGCAGCACTGGGAACTGCCGGGAGCCTGGGGGCTCAGACGGAAGGCAACACGCGCCCTGATGTGCCCCTCGCCCCAGCGAGCAAATTTCCGAAACTCGCAATCATCACCAATTACTCTCCTCAGAAGCTGGCTTTTGCCACCCAGACAGGATATGAGGGAGTAGTGGTGAAGGCCGGCAAGGATTTTAACCCTTACCTGAGCGACACCCAGATCGACCGGATCATGGCAACTTCACGCGATACGGGCTGCCGCATTATCAGCGTTGAAGGTTTTTTCGATCTCAAAGGAAAAGGCATCAACCACATTGCGCCTGATCCGGCAGAGCGGCGGTCGATGAATGAGGAGTTTATCCATTACCTGGAGTTTGCGCATCGCCTGGGCTGCAAGTTTGTAGGCGCTTTCAGTGGAGGAATTCCCGGCGCCGATTTTGACAGGCAGGCGAAGGAACTCGCAGAGGTGTTCCACGAAAAGTTTCTGCCGGTCTGCCAGAAATATGACGTTTCAATGGGCTGGGAAAACTACCCTACTGCAATCAACTTCGCCACCGTTCCGGCGGCGTGGGATAAAGTTTTTGAGTTGATTCCGAGCCACCACTTTGGAATGGAGTTTGATCCCTCGCACCTGGTCCGGCAGTACATTGATCCTTACCGGGCCGTGTGGAACATCCGGGACCGTCTTCTGGCCATCCACCTGAAAGACACGGAAATTACGCAACCGATTCTTCAGCAGGTGGGGATTCATGGAGATGGCTGGTGGCGTTACCGAATTCCCGGGCAGGGTTTGATTGACTGGCCACGTTTCTTTACCGTGTTGCTCCAGGTGGGCTTCAGCGGCGGCGCGGCGGTTGAGCACGAGGACCA
>JBAUWE010000694.1:0-21388 GCA_049583595.1 Terriglobia bacterium | reverse complement strand
CCTTCCACCCGCGGCGCCCGGTGGTCGGCTCCGCCCTGGTGCAGAATCAGCGCGGTCGCTTTGCCATCTTTGTCCGTCACAAAGGTGATCTGCGCATCCACCACTTTGGCAAAGAACTCGTGATCGTTCTCGGGGTATATCTCGACCTGCTCTTGCCCGGTGGCCTGGGTGATAAAACGGTCGCCCTCCCGCCAGACTTTGATGATGAACTTTGGCGAGAGCGCGTAGTCGCCCGCGTAGCGGTCGAAGATTTTCGGATCGATCTGGACGGCCTGGCGCTCGGAAGGCAACACAACCTTCCCGCCCAGGGCCAGCGTCCCGAGGTATTTCGCAATCTCCTGCGGCGCCCCACCGTTCAAGTTCCCCAGCACGGCCACCGTCAGCTTGTCGTCGGGATAGTAGGCCAGCATGGTGTTGAAACCTTCGATACCGCCGCCGTGGTCGATCACCTTATGCCCGTTTTCCGTGTGAACCATCAGGCCGAAAGCGTAGTTGTCCTTGAACGGCGTGGTCATCTGCTTCAGCGATTCCGGTGAAAGCACCTTCCCGCCAAACAGCCCCTGCTCCCAGCGCAACAGGTCGCCCGTGGTGGAATAGAGCCCTCCCGCCGAGAAGGGAACCGTCATGTTGATGTAGCCGGCGTTGGCCAGGCCGTTCGGGCCCCGCGTATAGCCTTGCGCGCGGTCCGGGATGATCGCCGAGTTCGAGTCGTAACCCGAATCTTTCATTTCGAGAGGCTTAAAGATGTTGTCCTCTACGAACTTCGCGTAGCTCTCACCGCTGATTTTTTCGATCAGGTAACCCAGCAAAACATAACCCGAGTTGCTGTAGCTCCATTTTTCGCCCGGCTGGAAGTCAAGCGGCTTATCTCGGAACCGAGCCACCAGTTCTTCCGGAGTGGTCGGAACGCGTTCGAATGAATGATAGTCGGGAAAGCTCGTGAAACTCGGGATGCCCGACGTGTGCGTCAGCAGATTGAAAATCGTGATCTTGTCCCAGGCCGCCGGCGCGTCGGGCAGATACTTTTTCACCGGGTCGGTCACTTTCAGTTTTCCCCGCTCCTGGAGCAGCATGATCGCCGCCGCCGTAAACTGTTTGGTGATGGACCCCAGGCGAAACTTCGCTTTCGGCGAGTCCGGAACTTTCCACTCCACGTCGGCAAAGCCGTAGCCCCTGTCGAGCAGGACGTCATTTCCTCGGACCACCAGCACTGCTCCCATAAACTGCTTCTTCTCGACGAACGATTGGATCACCTGCTCCATGCGGGGCAGGTTCGGCGCCGCTTTCGGCTGCCCGGAATCTACCGCTCCACTCATAACTCCGGCCCCACCCAGGAGGGCCATTCCAACACACGCCAGCGCCAGCAGCGTCCCGGTCAGCTTGCCTCTGCTTATCATTGCCGTTTCTCCCCGAAACTCCGTTCGCAGCCGGTAGAACCGAGGCTGCTCCGGTGGGTCATTCGGAATTTCTGTTATGAATTTCGCTTTCGCCTGCAAGCTTAGGTAGCGGGACTCTCAATGTCAAGCGCAAGTGGGGAGGGCGGGTCTATGGCTTTGTAGCTGGTCCAGAGTACGGTTTTGGGGCTCTGCGATTTATGGGGCGCACAGTGCGACATCTCGGAAACTTCCATCAGCTTGCGCCGCGGCCCAGCAGAACCACGGGGATGGTTTTCAGCAGGATTTTCAAATCCAGCGTGGGCGACCAGTTGTCAATGTACTCCATGTCGAGTTCCATCCAGCGGCGGAAGTTCAACTGGTTGCGCCCTTCCAGCGCCCACAGACAGGTGAGGCCAGGCTGCATGCGCAGGCGGCGGCGCTGCCATCCGGCGTATTTTTCAACTTCCTCGGGCAGCGGCGGGCGCGGCCCCACAAACGACATATCGCCTTTCAGAATATTGAAAAGCTGGGGCAGTTCATCCAGCGAGAACTTGCGCATGAAGCGGCCGATGGCGGTGCAGCGCGGATCATTCCTGATCTTGAAAACCGGGCCGTCAAGTTCGTTGAGCGCGGCCAGCTCCTCTCGCCGCAGGTCGGCGCCGGCGTGCATGGAGCGGAACTTGTAAACCGTGAATTTTCTTCCGCCCAGTCCGCAGCGCACCTGGCGATAGAGCACCGGCCCGGCGGAGGTCATCCGGATGATGAGGGCGAGCAGCATCAGCAGTGGCGAAAGGATGATAAGCAGCGTCAGGGCCATGGCGAAATCGAACAAACGCTTCAGCAGAAGCAGGTATTCGTTTTCCGGCGTGGTGGTGAAAGTGAGCAGCGGCATTTCCTCGAGCCGGTCGAGATAGACGCGCGAGACGACGTGCGGGAAAAAATTGAGCAGGACGCGCGTCTTCACGCCTTCCTCTTCGCAAAGCAGAAACGCCTCTTCAATCTTTTCCATGTCCCCCTTGGCGGCGGCGAATACAACTTCGTCGATCACGTGCCGGCGGACGAGTTCGGGCAACTGGGCGAGCGGGTAGATCGGATAATCGCGACGGAGTTCGGCAACGGGCTGGTCATTTTCAGCGGCGGGGCCGATGCGCGCGAATCCAAAGATGCGCATGCCGCGCTTCTCATTGGCTTCAATGGCCCGGGCAACCTGGGTCACGGCCGGGGCGTCGCCCACCAGCAGAAATTCCCGGTAGCCGCCAAAGGTGCGGCGGAGCGGGTCACCCAGGCTGCGGGCTGCGAGGCGGAAAGCGATCATGGCCAGCAGAAGGATGACGGCGTAGAGCGCCAGCAACAGGCGGCTGATGTAAACCAGCTTGAAAGCGAAGATGGTGGCGAACAGCAGCGCGGTGCCGAGGAACGCCGCCTTGAACGGGTCCCAGAAAGTCCTCAGAAGGTTTTCTTCCTGGATTTCGCGATAGCTGCCCGTGACAACACCGACAACCATCCAGAGGACGATGGCGTAAGGAATAATCCAGATGTAATTTGAATCGCGAAAGAGCGGCTGCGGCGTGATGAAGCGGGCGCGGACCCAGAAGGACAATGCAAAACTGGCCAGGGCCAACGCGGCATCGGCCAGCAAGTAGAGGACCCCGATCATTTGTTTGTGGCGGGAAAACATGCGCGTCTTTCCAGCCCGATGGGCTCCCCTATCTTAGCAGAACACAGGCGGGAGGGATGCCGGTTGTGGGCGCCGTCCGGCCGTCTTTCGCCCCTGCCGGGGCTCGAGGGAGTTGGACGCCGATCGAGGTCCCATGGCTTGCGCCATGGGCTAAAGTCTGTCGGCCCTCCGGGCCTGCCCTGACCGCACACATCGCAAAAACCGCGATGTATGTGCCACCCGAACTCAAAGGGGGTGCGTTACGCCGCCGGGGGCTGATAGCTGCGGCCCTTCCACCGGAGACCGGGGCCGGTGAGGCTTCGGAAAGCCGAGACTGCCGAAACGGTGGAGTAAAAGAGCGATGCCAGCGGCAAGGTGAATGTGTAAAGCGGAGAGAGTCCGGCAAAGATGACCACGGGGCAGTAAATGATGGCGCTGGCGGCCGAAGCTGCCGCAGCCGCGATGAAGGCCGGATCGTGCGCGAGCGGTATTCCTGCAATGAGATGCGCAAGCCAGAGAGCGGCCAGCGAAACCCAGGGCAGCACGGCCAGCGTGCTGCCGGCAGCCACTCCTGCCAGCACTTTCCAGAGCGAGCATCCGGCGCCTTCCCAGGCGCTGCGGGCCAGACCCTCAAAAACTTCGCGCCAGTTTTCGTACATCTGCGTGTGGAAGACGCCCCGCGTCACGCCCAGGTAGGTGCGCCGGCCGTTGCGCTTGAAGAGTTCGGCCATGCGAAGATCTTCAATCAGGGTGTCGCGCAGGCGAGCGTAACCTCCCAGAGCCTTCAGGTCGTCGTGCCTCATCAGAAGGAAAGCTCCAGCCGCCATTGCACGGGATGAGCGGGGATCGTTGACTCGCCGCAGAGGGAACAGCATGAAGAGAAGAAATCCGAACGCCGGCAGAACCACCTTTTCCGCCCAGGATTGCATTTCAAGTTCCGGCGTCAGCGAGAGGAACTGGACGTTCTTTCGCTGTGCGAGCTCGACGGCCTGGCGCAGCAGGCTGGGGTGGAAAACGACGTCGGCGTCGGTGGAAAGAACCCACTCGCCGGTGGCAGTCTGGGCGGCAAGGTTCATGGCATGGACTTTGCCGCGCCAGCCGGTCGGCAGGTGGTGATTGTGAATCACGTGCAGCTTGCCGGCGGCGCCGTGGCGCTGCGCCCATTCGTCGGCAATCGCGCCGGTGCGATCGTCGGAGTCGTCGTCCACCAGGATGATTTCGAAATCCGGGTAGTCGAGTTTGAGCAATGAATCGAGCGTTGCTGGTAGCATTTCCTGCTCATTGCGGGCGGCCAGCAGGATGGAAACGCGCGGAAGCCGGAAGGGTGGCGGGTCCGAAAAAGAGACCGGGCGAAGGATGACGACACCGATGATGTTCCAGAAGGCAAAAAGCCCCGCCGCAATCCAGACCACGAATACGAACCAAAGAACCAGATCTAATAAGTGCAAATGAAGCTCCTTAATTGACTATAGGTATGATGCAAAGAAACGGGCAAGAGGCAACACTGGAGGGTTACGTTTCCCTTCGGTCATTTTGTGGCGGCCAGACGAAAGCACAGCGCTACAAGTATGCTAGACTCGAAACTCTTCCATGAGCACGGCGTTCATCATCTTTATCATTCTGGGAATTTTGCTGCTGGCGCAAAGTGCGAAGTCGCTGCGTGACGGGTTCAGTTATCTGCGCTACATGCGGCGATGCCGGGCGCAGGACCCGGGTGACTATACGCCGCCAGCGGCGGTGGTGATTCCGGTGACGGGAGCGGACGCCTCGCTCGAAACCAACATCGCCGCTTTCATGGCGCAGGATTATCCCCAATATCAGTTGGTGTTGGTGGTATGTGACGAAAGGGACCCGGCCTATGCCACTTTGAACACGCTGGTGAAAGAACCCGGCACGCGAGGCTCCGGCGGAAGTTGCCCCGCTTCGCTGGTGGTGGCGGGGCCTTCGCATGCCCAGGGACAGAAAGTCCACAACCTGCTGCGGGGGCTGGAAGTCGTAACGCCGGGGACGGAAGTTCTGGTTTTTGCCGACGCCGACGCCCGGCCTGGTTTGAACTGGCTGCGGTCACTGGTTGCGCCCCTTTCGATCCGCGACGTGACCGTCAGCACCGGTTTTCGCTGGTACCTGCCGGGCCGGAGTTTTGTTTCCCAACTGCGTGCGGCCTGGGACACCTCGATTGCAACATTTATGGGCGAGCACGACTGCAGCTTTCCGTGGGGCGGCTCGATGGCCATCCGCGCGGAAGACTTTAAACGCCTCCAGGTTCGCGAGCGTTACTGGGCATCAACGGTGAGTGACGATTACGGGCTCGGACGGGCGGTCCACGATGCCGGCGGAAGGATTCGTTTTGAGTCGCGCTGCCTGGTGGCTTCGCGGGAGGATTCTTCTTTTGCAGAATTCATGCGCTGGGCCAACCGGCAGATGATTATCACGCGGGTTTATGCTCCCCGATTGTGGGGGCTGGGCCTGGCGGCGCACGTGCTCTATTCCCTGACGTTCATCTTCGGGCTTCTTGTGCTCCTCAATCCGGCCGGGGGCTGGGAACGCTTTGCAGTTCTTGCGGCTCTTGCCCCCATCCTGGGATTGGGAATGGGGAAAGGAAACATCCGTTCCATTGTGGCCCGCGAGATTTTTCCGGAAGAGCGGGAGTTTCTGGCGAGCTATGGAAAGCGTTACTGGCAGCTCACGTTGCTGGTTCCCTGGGTGATGCTCTACAACTTTGTGGTAGCCGGATGGGTGCGGACGATTGAATGGAGCGGGGTGCGATACCGGTTACGGTCAAACCGTGAAGTGGAAGTGGTGGCGCGGAAGTCGCGCTGATATTACTTTTTCCCGGAGGGCTTGGCCTTATGACGAATCAGGGGGCGTTGGCCGGATTTTACCTTTGGCTTCCCGGCGGTGGGCGCTTTCTTTGAGTCTGCGGAAGGGCTCGCCTTGGCCAGTACCTGGTCGAATGCCGTGGCTTTGGGCTTCTTTTTCATCTCCTTCCCTTCAAAGTAGGGATGCTCGGAATGGCAGGTCTGGCACACGACCTTGACCACCTTGCCGCCCGCAAAGCTGGCGATGGCATGGTTCATCGGACGTTTGCAACGCGGGCAGTGGTCGTCAATCAGATCGCCAAGCCGCGGAGGACGGTCATCGAGCCATGAGTGATCGGGTACCATAGTCGTTGCCCATTATAACCGCCCGTCCGGTAAATGCCAATTAGCGCCGGACCTTGAGGGTGATGGCTTGCATCCGGCCGGCGCGCGGCATCCCGGCAGTCTGAAGCAAAAGGGTCGTTCAAGTTTGCCGGATTGCCGATGTGGAATTTTTGATGCTGCCAAGCTAGAATCAAATTCACGAGTTCAGCCGATGCCTGAGACGAATCCCGAGACTCTTCCAACCCCCAGGATTGCCACGGCGAGCGGGCGCATCATTGCCGTGGCCATCGTCATCGCCTGCATCAACTATGCCAGCTCGATTATCATCACGCTGATCTGCGCCATCCTGATCGCGTTTGTTCTGGAGCCGGCGGTCAGTCTCCTCGAGCGGATCCACATCCCGCGCTGGCTGGGGGCGCTGCTGATGCTGGTGGCCTCCATCGGGCTGCTCTACCTGGTGGTTTACGGGATTTACGACCGCGTGATCGCCTTCATCCAGGAATTTCCTACGTACGGCGCGCCGCTCAAGCATCTGTTTGCGAGCCTCGAGGCCATGGTGAGGAACATCGAGAAGCTGGCGTCCGGGGTGGTCCCGGCTTCCTCTCAGGTGCAATCGAACCTTCCCACCATCCGTCTGCAACAGGAATCTCACTGGGGCCAGTATCTGTTGCGAGGCATCGGGTCGGTTTACACGTTTATTGTGACGGTGATGTTTGTTCCGTTCCTGGTGTTTTTTATGCTCACCGCCAAGGGCCACATCTGGAAAGGAACGCTGAACCTGTTTTCGGATGCACACCGGCAGCAGGCTGAGACGGTGATTCTCGGGATCGGCCACATGATCCGGCGCTATGTGATGGGCAACATCCTGGTGGCGCTGATGGCAGCGGCGCTGATGACGCCCATCTTTGCGTTGATGCATCTCCATTTTGCGCTGCTGGTCGGGCCGCTCTCTGCGTTCCTTAGCATGGTCCCCTATCTGGGCGTCGCGCTGGCGATGGTGCCTCCGCTGATGATGGCGCTGGGACAGTACGCTTCGGCAACTCCTTTTATCGCCATTGCGGTCACAGTGATGGTGGTGCACTTCCTGGCCATTAACGTCCTGACGCCCAAGTTTGTGGGCCACCAGGTCAGCCTGAACGCTCTGACCGTGACGATTGCCATGATGTTCTGGGGATGGCTCTGGGGAGCTGTGGGCCTGATTCTTGCCGTGCCCATGACGGCGGCCTTCAAGGCTATTTGCGACAACGTCGATAGATTAAAACCCTGGGGCGCCTGGATGGGTGAGGATTGACCTGCCTGCCCCGGTTTTCGGGTGATAGCTACCGGGCAGCGTCTGGAACGTGTTAAAAAGGTCGTCTGGCCTCCCGGGCCAGTGGCGGCCGGTCGCAATATTGGGAATGGATTTTGCTTGCTCCGGGCGGCTTTTTTGTTGATGGAGCCTGAACCTTACTATGGTCAATCAGGACTTTGCGATCGTTATTCTTGCGGCAGGAAAATCAACGCGCTTCAAGTCTGAGCGTTCGAAATTGATTCATATGCTGGCGGGCCGTCCTCTCGGCGACTACGTGGTAAGTTCGGCGCTTGCGGCGGGGCCGGAAACCGTCCTGATGGTGGTGGGACACAACGCTATTTCGGTGCGCGAAACACTGGCGCGGCCGGGACTGAAGTTTGTGGAGCAGAAGCAGCAACTGGGAACCGGGCACGCGCTGAAGGTGGCGCGCCCGCAACTGGAGCAATGCAAAGGCTCCACCGTTGTGGTGGTTGTGGGTGACGCGCCGCTTCTGCGGACGGCGACTTTGCAGGAGTTTGTTGCCGCGCACAGCAAGGCCCGCGCGGCTGCTTCGGTGCTGACGATGCGGCCCGAAAGCCCACGCGGCTACGGCAGGATTGTGCGTTCCAGCGGCATCGGGGTGCGGGCCATTGTCGAAGAAAAAAATTGCACCTCCGCCCAGCGCCGGATCAGGGAGGTCAGTTCCGGCATCCTCTGCTTTTCGAGGGATGAACTGCTGAAGCATCTCGACAAGCTTTCCGACAGGAACGCGCAGAAGGAATATCTGCTGACAGACCTCGTGAAGATCTTTAACCAGCGCCGCAAGAAGGTGGTGGCGTTTCCCGTTGCGGATGCCCGCGAAGTGCTGGGCGTGAATGACCGGGTCGATCTGGCCCGGATGGAACGCATCCTGAGGATGCAGAAGGCCGAGGCCCTGATGCGGGAGGGGGTCACGATTGTGGATCCTCAAGCCACGTACATCGATGCCCCGGTGGAAGTGGGGAACGATACGGTGATTGAGCCCGGCGTGAGCCTGCTGGGCCATACCCGAATCGGGCGAGGCTGCACCATCCGGGTTCATTCAACCCTGGAGGATTCAATCCTGGGCGACCGCGTGCTGGTGCGGCCCAATACGGTGGTGACAGGATGCGAGATCGGCTCTGATGTGATTCTCGGTCCCTTTGCCCGGCTGCGCGACGGGGCGGTGATTGAGAGTGAGGCGCGCATCGGAAATTTTGTTGAAGTCAAGAAGTCTCACGTCGGGCGCGGTACGCGTGCCTGGCACCTGACCTACCTGGGAGACGCCACGCTGGGCGAGCAGGTGAACGTCGGCGCCGGGACGGTGACCTGCAACTATGACGGCGAGAAGAAGAACCCGACCAGGATTGAAAATGGTGTTTTTATTGGCAGCGGCAGCATGCTGGTCGCCCCGGTAAAAATCGGCAAGGGATCGTACGTGGCGGCTGGTTCAGCCATCACAGAAGACGTTCCCGCTGAATCGCTGGCCGTTGGCCGGGCGCACCAGGTGAACAAAGAAGGATGGGCTCGAAAACACAAAAAGCAGAAGGCAGAGTCAACACAGGAGCCCAACTCGCGCGCCAAGGGCGACAGTCAGGGCCAGTAAGTCGCGATGATGAGAACTCCTTCATAAATATCCTACTTATTTTGGTCTGAAACCCTCTTTGCGATCCTGCAATTTTTACATCCCCCACGTAAGAAATTCACTCATCTTTTCCAGGCCCGTTCTCTGCGCTGGTCCGAATGTATCTGTTTCCATTCCATTATTCCACTCCCGGCCAAGCTGGAACCCCGATTGCGTATCAGAGGGCATCAGAGTTCTGCGGCTCAACATGCGGTTTTCATAAGTTTAAGGAGGCAGGAAGATGGCGATCGATGATACGCCTATGGAAAGCGGCCACCAGGGGATTACCTCTGCCTGGAAGGGCATGGATACCAGGATGAAGGTCATCCTGACAGTCCTGGCAGTGATTGTGGTGGCGGAAATTTATTCCTTCAGCCGGATTGCCGCGTTAGGGAAAGCTTTTCGTGAACAGGATGCCATAACGCGGAAGGAACTCACTACTCAGCTGAATGACCAGCTTTCAGCCAGGCTGATGTCCTACGAACAGGCCAATCAGCAGCAGCTTGAAGGGTTGAAAGTGGAACTGGATCAGGCTTCAAATAACCTGGGCGCGCAGCGGGGCGAACTCCGCAAGGCACGCGCCATGGTTTCTAAGCTCCAGGTGGACCATGCTGAGCAGGTGGATAGCCTGAAACACGAGATTGCGCTGAAGGCAGACCAGCAGCAGCTTGGAGCGCTGACGGCGGACGTCTCGAATACGAAGACGGACCTGGATAAGACGAAGAAGAGCGTGGATGAGCTGGCCAACAACTTTGGTATGTCGCGCACTCGATTCGGAACGCTGATTGCGCGCAACCACGATGAGATCGACGCGCTGCGAAAACTGGGTCAACGGGACTATTACGAATTCACGCTGGTTCGTCACAAGCCCATCCACCTGGCGAATATCGGCCTGGATTTGAAGAATACCAATAAGAAGCATCACCGCTTCACCCTGGATCTGCTGGTGGACGACGTCTGGGTTCGGAAAGATCATCGAACGATTAACGAGCCGATCTTTTTTGCCACCCGAAGCTCGCGGGCCTTCTGTGAACTCGTGGTGAACAAAGTGGACAAGGGTGTCATCTCCGGTTATATTAGTACACCGAAGAACGTTACCCGGATGGCGTTGCGGTCGGAGGGGCCAAACTAGCCGTCCGGATACTTTCCCGGGTCTTTGAACCCAGCTGGACAGAGCGCCAGGGTCCGGCCATGAAAATGGTTCCGGAGGTGATTCATGGTCAAGCGCGCTGTGCTGGTGCTATCCCTTTTTATTTTGGGTGCCTGTGCGGGAATGGCCGCTACCTTAACTGTTCCACCAGGCACCGTCCTCAACTGCAAACTTTCCCAGACATTATCCACCGCGTTGAACACCCAGGGGCAGCTGTTTGCCGCCACGCTGGCCGAGCCGCTGGTGGTGGACGGGAACCAGATTGTTCCCGCCGGCGCCACGATCCGTGGGCGAATCGCAAGCCTGAACAGGCCGGGCCGCATCAAGGGCGTGGGGAAAATGCTGCTGGTCCCTGAAACTCTGGCCCTCCCGAACGGACAGACTTTTACGATGAGCGCCGTCCTGCTGCATGCCTATGGCGCGCCGGACGCTCGCATCGCAAACCCCGAGGGAGTTGTCCGGGGGCCGGATGCCCGGATGCGCGACCTGAAAGAAGTCGGCGTCGGAATTGGCGGCGGAGGCCTGCTGGGTACCATGATCGGCGGCTTTCACGGCGCTTTTGTGGGAGGCGTGATCGGCGGGGCTGCGGGCCTGGTGGACAGCTTGCGCCGTCGAGGTCCGGACCTGACGTTGCCGCGCGGCACGGAACTGAAATTTCAATTGAGCCGGCAGCTTGTGGTCACGCGTTCGGGAGTAGCAGAGTACAACCTGAGCTCGCGCTAGCCGCAAAGTCCGTGTATCCGGTGGTACTGATGGAGGTGTGTAGCGGTGAGTTCATCTTGCCACATGGCGGCATCAAGCCGCCGCTACCCTGTACTGCTCTGCACATCCTTCACGAGCTGATGTATTTCGCGTAGATGCCCCGAGCTACGGCAGGGTCCTGAGTTCCCTTGATGATGGCGCGGCCATCCGCAAAAACTGTCAGTTCATAACAGTCAAAGGAAAACTTCAACAGATAGCTGTTGGCGCGGACAGACCCAAACTGTTCGAGGCGCGACTTGAGGAGAGCCAGATCCAGATTGCGAGGGTCGCGGTGACGAATCTGGACGGCGTCCCTTCCGCAGAGCGTCGTGGGGCACGGTTCACCCTCTTCGAGGTGCGTGAAAATCCTCTGCCCGCAGGTCCGGCAATCAGGATCGCGTTCCGGCCTGACCTGCTGGGTGCGGTTGTGCCAGATGTCAAATCCGAACAGGGTCCCGTGAAGGTCCTGCCTGTGCCCCATCAGGATTTTTAAAGCTTCCGTCACCTGGATGGCCGAGGTCCATGCCGCCGCCGGCCCGATCACTCCAACCGTGTCGCAGGTTTCGTGCAATCCTGTGGGCGCCTGAGGGAAGACGCACGCGAGACAAGGCCCACGGCCCGGCTGGATGGTCATGGTAACCGCTGAGCTTGCTACCACGGCTCCGTAAATCCACGGGATGCCCATCTTGACGGCAACATCATTCAGCAGATAGCGAGTTTCAAAGTTGTCGGTGCCGTCCAGGATGATGTCGAAGCCGCGGACGAGGTCCTCAATGTTGCGGCTGGTTGCGTCAGCCACAATGCCCTCGGTCCGGACGTCGGAATTGATCTGCTTCAGCTTAAGTTCCGCTGCCACCGCTTTGGGCAGGCTCTCCCGGGCGTCGTTTTCATCAAACAAAGACTGGCGTTGCAGGTTGCTCTCTTCAACGTAGTCGCGGTCAACAATACGCAACGTGCCCACACCGGCCCGGACCAGCGCATTGGCCTGCGCCGTTCCCAACGCGCCGCACCCCACTATCACGGCTTTTGAGGCGAGCAGCTTCTTCTGCCCTGCCTCGCCGATGGGGGGGAAAAGGATCTGACGGGAATATCTTTCGCGGTTCATCGTTGTTTGAAGCCTTCTTCGCTTTTCATTATAGTGCCGGCCCGCTGAACCGGCATGTTGTGAACGTAGGAATGGGTCAGATCTCGAGTACGCCACAATACGCCCGGAGTTTCTGTTTCCGACATGATGATCAGTAAATCGTTATCGACTGGCCATTAGTAACGCGCTGTTGCGTCCCAACTCCATTCGCAGCCCTTTGCCCAACAGCATCCTCTCTGATATCTTAGTGCTGCCCGGGAGGTGCGTCTTTGCAGGATCAAGCCCTGGCCGTGCTCCGTAGCCAATTTACCGACATCGTTTTTGGAACAGTATTCCTGTTGGTAGGGTTCGCCGCATGCGGTATCGCGGCAATGTACCGGCGGAGTGGCGTGCGGGTTCTCGTCTTCTTAGGAGTCTGGAGCGCGATGTACGGAGCCCGCCCCCTGGCTGATTCGATGACGAAGATGGGGATTCTGCCTCACTGGTTTCAGGCCGGTGTTCCTTACATGGACACGGTGATTCTGTATCTGATTTTGGTTGTCGCGACGCTCGCTTGGATGGAATTGACCGCCGGCAAACTACGCTCCTTTCTTAAGGTCGTGACCGTTGTTGGGATGGTGATAGGTTTGGCCGGTATTGTTTACTTCATTTTCACCGGTGTGGACGACAGGCTGATCCTCTACAACCATCTCCTCGCGACCTGTTCTCTCGCTGTCCTGGTGACGGTTGTTGCCGTGCCAGGATTGTCGCGCAAGTTCCTGGTTATACAAGATCGCGGCGTTCTGCTGGTGGGGACGCTGGTGTTTGCCGTGGAAGCCTTGTACGTCAACCTCTCGCGCCCGTTGCGCTACCCATCCTCGTCTCTCTGGGATGACCTGGGGTTCGCAGTTCTTCTCTTCTCCTTTGGGTATGTCGCGTTGCGGAACGTCATTGGAAATCAGTGGCGTTTGCAGGCGATTGAGAAGGAACTCGCGATCGCACGCGAGATACAGACTGCGATCATTCCGAGCCACACCCCCGAACTCAGCAACCTTCGCATCACAGCCGCTTATCGTCCGATGACTTATGTTGCCGGCGATTTTTATGATTTCATTTCTGTTGATCAACACCGGGTTGGCCTTCTCGTCGCGGATGTCTCGGGGCATGGAGTCCCGGCTGCGCTGATTGCATCGATGATCAAGGTGGCGACCCGATCGATCGTGCCTTGCGCGCACGACCCACGGGAGGTGTTGCGTGGTTTGAACCGTGCCCTTTCCGGGCAACTGCGCAATCAGTTCGTCACCGCATCTTATTTGTGGATTGACACGGAAAATCACACCGCGCTTTACTCGGCCGCCGGGCACCCGCCGCTCCTGCGTTGGCGCGAAGGCAAGCTGGAGCGTATTGAAAGCAACGGCCTGCTTTTCGGGGTGATGCCGGAGCCCGACTACCCCGTTTGCGACATGCCCATCATCCCAGGTGACCGCTTCCTGCTTTACACGGATGGCTTGACTGAGCCCGAGAATTCCAGGGGAATCCCCTTTGGCGACCGCAAGCTTGAACAGGTCATTCGCAGGAATCAGTCCTGCCCTGCGTCCGATTTGGCGGATCAGTTGTTCGCCGAGATTCGCGACTGGCAGCCCGCCACTGATACACAGCAGGACGACATCACACTCATCATCGCTGATGTCATTTGATCAGGCTCAAGCGACAATCGGACCTGCCATCGACAATGATTCTTGGTAAACGCCTTACAGTGTCAACCCACCTGCTACGTCCTGCATGACAATCCTGACAATGACCTAATATCGAAAATAGTCCTCGACGCTGGTTCACGCGCCGTTCATGATAATGGCAACGACATTTGCTTAGGCCCTGCGTTGTGAAAGCTTATGACAGACATTCCCTTCGAATCCGAATGTCGCGCCATGGTGGAATGGCAATTACGCCGCCGTGGGATTC
This sequence comes from Terriglobia bacterium, assembly GCA_049583595.1. Taxonomy (GTDB): domain Bacteria; phylum Acidobacteriota; class Terriglobia; order UBA7540; family UBA7540; genus SCRD01. The sequence continues at coordinate 7,384 of JBAUWE010000694.1, read as the reverse complement.
ATGACGAGCGGGTTTTGAGAGCCATGTCGGAAGTGCCGCGCCACGAGTTTGTGCCTTCGGTTTGTCAGCAAGAGTCTTATGAGGACAGGCCAATCGCGATTGGGGAAGGGCAGACGATTTCGCAGCCGTATATGGTGGCGACCATGACGGAGGCTGCCCGGGTTGAACCTGGAGACAGGGTCCTCGAAATTGGCACCGGCTCTGGATACCAGGCTGCAATTCTGGCGCACTTGGGCGCTGAAGTGATCACCTCGGAACGCATTCCCCGCCTGGCTGAATCCGCGCGCGAACGGCTATTCCGGTTAGGTTACTGCGGCGTCAGGGTTGTTTCTGGGGATGGGAGCGCCGGCTACCCGGCGGGAGCCCCTTATGCGGCCATTCTCGTAAGCGCTGCCGCGCCGGCGGTGCCGCAGGGTCTTGTGACCCAGTTGGCCGACGGCGGCCGGCTGGTGATTCCTGTTGGAACGCTTCAGTTGCAGACGCTTCAGGTGATCTCCAAACACGCCGATAAACTTTCAGTCCGCGATCTGGATTCATGCCAGTTTGTTCCGCTGGTCGGCAAGCAGGCCTGGCCGGAACGGATGAGTTAGTTGCAAGAACCTCTGTCACGAACTGCTTGTTAAGTATCGGATTGGAATCGCCTTACAAGCGCGGCTTAAGTTTGAATTCCATTGCAATTTGCGGACTGAACCGATTATAGTCTGGCCCCATGGCTGAACCCTATCTCAGTATTGTCATCCCCGCTTACAACGAGGCTTTGAGAGTGGGAAGGACCCTCGAGGAAGTGCGCAAGTTCGCCGCCTTAAAGCCCTTTGAGACCGAGGTCGTCCTGGTGGACGACGGGTCGAGCGACCGCACGCTGGAAATCTTCAAGGAGTCTCAATCCTTGTGGCCTGGGACGCGGGTTCTCCACAACGCAGTTAACCGGGGAAAAGGCTTCAGCGTGCGACGGGGCATTCTGGAAGCTCGGGGCGAGGTCATCCTTTTTACGGATGCGGACCTTTCCGCGCCGATTGAGGAAGCGGACAAGCTGCTTGCTGCGCTGGAGTCGGAAACGGCCGATGCGGCCATCGGTTCGCGCGCGCTCGACCGGACGCTGATCGGAATCCGCCAGCCGTGGCGGCGGGAATATGCCGGCCGATTTTTCAACCTGCTGGTGCGGCTGTTCACGGGGCTGAAGATTCATGACACTCAGTGCGGGCTGAAGCTCTTCCGCAGGGATTCCACGCGGCGGGCCTTCGAGTTGCAGCGCGTTGACCGGTTTGGCTTTGACCCGGAGGTCCTTTTCCTGATCCGGCGCTGCGGAGGGAAGATCGTGGAAGTACCCGTGCGCTGGAATGATAATCCCGCCACCAAGGTCCACTTTCTGCGGGATTCCGCCCACATGTTTCTCGATTTGATCGTTCTCCGCTGGCGAGCCATGGCCGGGCGGGATCGTATCTGAAATTTTCTCTAACAAACTCAGATTTTTTCTTGACTCCAGGGCATCAGGCTTTTAACATCTGAATCACGCTAGAAAGGAGGTGATCATGCAAATTGAAAGTAACTGTAGCGAGGGTGCTGAGGCTTAGGCGCTCGCTTGTGCTTCTTTGTAGGACCTCTCCCTAGCTAAGAGAGGATGGAAGGCACGGCGCAACCAGCGCCAATTCCCAAGAGCATCTGGGAGGCCAATCCCAATCAGTATCCGACCCCTGGTCTTGACAGCGAATCAAGGCCAGGGGTTTTTTTTCGCGGCGGTGCTGGCGGTGTCATATGCCTGTAAGACAGGACCCAATGGCAGGAATCTCGCTAGCGTTGTTTGCGCGGGGATGTTTGCCGCCGTTCTGCAACCCACTTGAACGCGTCAGCGATGACTGTGGTGGCCTTGGGTGTGATCCGGTAGCCTGGAAGTTCCTCCCGCTTGACCCAGCGTGCGTCCAGAACATCGCTCCCGGACTTCAGCCGGCCCCCAGCCGGACGGCAAATATAATCAACGATGACGTAGTGGTACCGGACCCTTTCACCGTTTTTCTGCACACGGTCAAACACCGTAAGCGCTTCCAGAGGGCGGACTTTCAGGCCGGTCTCTTCCAGAATTTCGCGTTTTACACCATCTGTCAGGCTTTCTCCGAGTTCCAGCATTCCCCCTGGAATCGACCATTCGCCTTTCAGGGGTTCGCGGCCTCGGCGAATCAAGAGAACAGAATTGTCGCGGATGACCACTCCACCGACTCCCACAATCGGGCGGGTGGGATATTCACGCTTCATCTTCGACGCCTTTCTGTCCGCGTCTGACATTGTCCAAAATATTAAGTGGTTGCAAATACAATACTTGTTAGCAAAGTCCCGGGGCGCAATCAAAAGAATCGGGCTGCCTTCCATCCCCAGTCCTTGATTTTAAGGCATTTCACCCGTGCTGAGGGCAATAGTTTCGACCGTGACAGGAGATGGGGACGAAAATAGGCTATAAATTGCTGATTCCGTGGATGAAAGCATTCCGAAGATGCTTTCTAAACCCTGTTTAGGGAGACGGCTGGGCGCCTGAAAACTGTTCAAGCATCATTGGCTGGCACCCAATGCTGGACAATGGTCTTGCCGGAATTTCAGCAAATGCCTTATAATAAGCGAGTTCTTCACTAGGCAGGGCCAGCGGCCCCGGGAAAAATTTTGGCCAAACCTCCTTCTCCTCGCATTTTTGTCTCTTTAGCGCCGCCGAATCTCGATGTGGCTGAGGCGCATATCGAGACGCTGGGTACTTCTCCGCCAATTGGGTTTGAGCTGCGTCTGGACTATCTCCGTGATAATTCCGGGCTTGAACATGACTTGCACAAGATGCTGGCTCGTCTGCGATATCCTCAGATGATCGCAACCTGCCGGCGGGTGGATGCAGGCGGCCACTTTCTGGGCTCGGTTGCAGAGCAGATTGAACTCCTGGCCGCAGCGGCCCGCGCCGGGTGCCAATGGGTTGACATTGAAATTGAGTCCGTCAAGGCATTGCGAAAGCCGCCCTTCAAACAGTTTGCTCCTGCCAAAGTGATTGTTTCCTATCACAATTATCGCAATACCCCTGACTTGAATACCATCTATCGCCGTCTGGCACGGTTTCCAGTTGAAGCCGTCAAGATTGCAAGCCACGCCCGGGAACTTCAGGACAATCTGAAAGTTCTCAAGCTGCTCAAGGCCAATCGACGGCGGCGTCCCAGGCTGGTTGCGCTGGCCATGGGCAATTCCGGCATCTGTTCGCGCGTGATGGCTTTCCGGTGGGGCTGTCCTTTTACGTATGCATCGGTGGGTAACCATCATGCAGTGGCGGGCGGCCAGCTGGCGATTGACCACATGCGCTCGGTTTACCACGTGGAGCATCTGGACGAGCGGACGCAATTGTATGGAGTTGTGGGAACTCACTCATCCATGTCCCTCTCGCCGGCTATGCAAAACATTGCCTTCCATGCAAAGCGCGTGAATGCGCTCTATCTGCCCTGCGAAACCCGAAGGTTGAGTGACTTCCTCAAGTTTGCGCGGTCGCTCAAATTTGCGGGCTTCAGCATCACCATGCCTTTTAAACGGGCCATCATGAAGGAACTTGCCTGGATGGACCCTCTGGCTGAGCAGATTGGGGCTTGCAACACGGTGGCTATCCGCCACGGCAAGTGGATGGGATGGAATACGGACTCAAGCGCCGTGACCGAAGTGCTGACCAAGCGTCTGCGGCTTCCGGGAAGCAGGATTCTTATCCTGGGGGCCGGCGGGGCTGCGCGGGCAGCGGCCTTCGCGTTGCGAGCGGTAAACGCGGATGTTTTTGTTGCCGCGCGAAGGGAGGCCGTGGCCCGAAAGCTTGCCCGTAGCGTCGGCGCGGAGGCCGTCCCCTGGGAAAATGCCGACAGTCTGGATGTGGACGCCGTGATCAACGCTACGCCGGTTGGGATGGCGCCCCACGCCGATGCCCATCCGATTGACCTTGCACGGCTGCGGACGCGCGTGGTTTTTGATATGGTCTATTTCCCGGTTGAAACCCGTTTTCTCTCCGAGGCCAGAGGGCGCGGCCTCGTCACCATATCGGGGCTCGAAATGCTAGTGGCGCAGGGCGCCCGGCAGTTTGAAATCTGGACGGGACAGTCCGCTCCGCGCGCGCTGATGGAGCAGGCCGTCCGCCAGTCGCTGAGCCACGCCGGTGCAGGGTAGACTCGCGCCCGCCGTTGTTTCCTGATTTCCCCCTTGCAATTGACATGAGCCAGTCCCTGGCTTTAACGTGGGGAGAAGCATTGAGTTCAGGGTCAGCGCGTCACCGTCCTGCTGAAAAGGGACGGCACCTAATTCCTTCGAAAGGGTTATTGCATGCTGTTTGTTTCACTGGCTTCACTTCCCAAAATCGCCCCCGTCGTAATAGATCATGCCATCCGGATCGTGGCGATCCTGGTGGCGGCCTATATTGCCGCCAAGATTGTGAATAAGTCGATTCACACCATCAGGGTCCAGATCATCGAACGGATGAAGAAGTATGGCCGGGCCGATATCGAGGTGGAGAAGCGCGCGGCCACTCTGAGCGGCATCCTTCGAAAGACGGTTGTAATCTCGATATGGCTTCTGGCGCTCGTGATGGCGCTCAAGGAATCCGGGTTTGACATCGGCCCTCTTCTGGCCGGCGCCGGCGTTCTTGGCCTGGCCATAGGCTTTGGCGCGCAGCACCTGGTGCGCGACCTGTTTGCGGGCCTGTTTATTCTGCTTGAAAACCAGGTTCGGGTGAATGACGTGGCCATCATCAACGGAACCGGCGGCCTTGTGGAGCAGATCAATCTGCGGACCATTGTGCTCCGCAGCTTGGACGGGACGGTTCACATTTTTCCGAATGGCACCATCACGACCCTTTCCAACATGACGCATGAGTTTTCGTATTACCTTTTCAACATCGGAGTCGCGTACAAGGAAGACACCGACCACGTGGTCGAGGTCCTCAAGCAAGTGGCGGATGAGTTGATGCAGGACGAAATGTACAAGCCGCTCATTCTGGCCCCGCTGGAGGTTTTGGGCGTCGATCAATTCGGCGACTCGGCGGTGGTGATCAAGGCCCGCTTCAAGACGGTTCCCATTAAGCAGTGGATGGTGGGGCGCGAAATGAACCGCCGCATCAAAAAGAAGTTCGACGAAGTCGGCATTGAAATCCCGTTCCCGCACAGGAGCATCTACTGGGGCGAGGCCAGCAAGCCTTTTGCCATCCACTCGGACCAGGACCGCGAAGATTTGAAAGCTGTGATTCGTGAGGTGCTTGCGGAGCACGCGGGGCGGACTTCCTCCAAAAAGGATGATGATGCTTCGCCGGATAGCCCGAAGAAAGAAAAAGATCAGGATAAAGACAAAGAGAAAGAGAAAAAGAAAGACTAGGGGAAACGCAGACCGCCGGGGAGATTTCATCATTCAGGGTGGGCAGCCGATACTTTCCCGCGACATTAATGGACTTGACGACTCCCAGATTTTCGGACTTCCGCCGCCTGGCGCGCCAGGGCACGGTAGTGCCCGTATACCGGACCGTCGTGGCGGACCTGTTGAGCCCCGTCTCGGCGTTCCTGAAACTCGCACCCGATGCTTTCAAAAGCGCCGGACCGCACGGCAAGGGCGGTTCGCATCACAGCTTCCTCCTGGAAAGCGTGGAAGGCGGCGAGCGCGTCGGCCGCTACACCTATTTCGGTGTGGATCCCTTCCAGGTGATTACCTGCCGTGGCAACCGCATCACGCTGCTTCGCGGGCGCGAGCGCATTGAAGAATCCGGCAACATTTTTGAGTACTTGCGGCGCATCGGATCAAAGTATCGCTCGGTGAAACTGCCGGGCCTTCCGCCTTTCAGCGCCGGCGCGGTGGGCTATCTTTCCTATGAAGCCGTGCGCCAGCTGGAACGCCTGCCGGCCCGCGTGGAACCCGACGTTGACATGGACGATGCGATCTTCATGTATTTCCGTACGCTGGTCGCCTTTGATCATGTCCGCCACCGCCTGTTTCTGATCGCGAACGTTCTGACGGAGGAAGACGCTGGAAATCTTCGCCAGAAGTACGACCATGCCGTCCGCGAGGTTGACCGCCTGGAGCGCAAACTTGCGCGGCCTCTGCGACTGCCGAATATCCGGCCTCCCAAAGGGGCGTTGCGGGTCAAGCCCAACATGACGCGGAAGCGCTACGAAGAGATCGTGGAGCAGGGCAAAGAGTACATCCGCGCCGGAGACGTTTTCCAGGTGGTGCTGTCACAGCGATTGACGGTCCCCGTGCGCGTGCCGCCCTTCCAGGTTTACCGGGCGCTCCGCGTGGTGAATCCGTCGCCTTACATGTATTTCCTGCAATTCGGCAAATCCACGGTGCTGGGATCATCGCCGGAGATGCTGGTCAAGGTTGCGGGGAGTGATGTGGAGTATCGCCCCATCGCCGGCACCCGTCCGCGTGGCAAAACCGAAGAAGAGGACCTGCGCCTGGAGCAGGACCTGCTTTCCGACGAAAAGGAACGCGCCGAGCACATCATGCTGGTTGACCTGGGCCGCAATGACGTTGGCCGCGTGTCACAGTTTTCGTCGGTCCATCCGGAGCGCGTCATGTTTGTTGAGCGCTACTCGCACGTGATGCACCTGGTTTCGCTGATCCGGGGCAAACTGCGGCCGGACGCCGACAGCTATGCTGCACTCGCCGCTTGCTTCCCGGCGGGAACGCTGACCGGCGCACCCAAGGTCCGCGCCATGGAAATCATCGACGAACTCGAACCAACGCGCCGCGGCCTCTATGGCGGCGCCGTACTCTACGCCGATTTTTCCGGCAACCTCAATTCCTGCATCGTCATCCGCACCGTGATGATCAGGGACTCGAAAGCCTACCTCCAGGCCGGCGCCGGCATCGTGGCCGATTCCGTTCCTGCACTTGAATTCGACGAATCACTGAACAAGGCCCGCGCCATGCTGCGCGCCTTCGCCATGGCGGAAAAAGGGTTGTAAAACGCTCGCTTGAATGGTTATATTCTGGCAGGCAAAGCTGTGCCTGTGGAATGGCTCAATCACCTGACAAGCTTCCGGTCCTCATCATCGAAGCACACAACGATTATCGTCCGCCGAAGTAGGTTAAAGGAGCAATTGAAAAGCTCCTGTGGACGGTGCCTCCCAAGTACCTTGTGGGACTCGAATCCGTGGTACTCAGAAACTCCGGCGGGCAGCTGAGAAGGGAACGCCGAAGGAAGTTTAACAGCCGAGGGCGCAAGATCCACTCAAGCCGAGTCCTCGCCTTCTACAGTCCTGCGTCAAGGCGGAAACGCCCCCATATCGAAATTTACGTGAACAGGGTATTGAAGTATCCAAGATGGTTTGCCTTGTTCCCATTGCTCCGCGAAAGCTGGATTGGCGTTAAGCTGTTTCACGAACTTGGCCACCACGTTCATTAC
>JBAUWE010000693.1:0-2180 GCA_049583595.1 Terriglobia bacterium | reverse complement strand
TCTCATCGCCCATCAGGATAAATCGCTGCGCCTTCGGAATCGCGGCCGCGTGGCGAATCCTGACCGGTATCCCATGCAGGTCGGCCAGTTCAGCCGAGAGGAACGACGCAAGAAAAAGGTCCGAGCTCGAGGCCAGTTCCGGCACCAGGATCGCAATGGATGCGTCCACCTTCAGGCGTCCGCTTTGCTTTGTCACTTTACGCGGCAGAGGGAAGATCATCGGATACCTCGGGTTCTGTCAGGCGGGCCTCCGGGCAGGGAAGTTGCCGGGCTGCCGCAAACCATTTTTTTATGAGCGCAGGTTGTCTTTTATGGCCCGATCCGTCACCCAGTCGGTCCACAGGGCGGTCCGGCCGCTTGACAGCAGCGGCTTGCCGTCCAGCACCGACTCCACAAAATTTTCCACGCAGGGGAAGTGGATGTTCTCGTGGGTGGGAATTTCTTCGGTGCCCTGGGGTGATACAAGCGTGGGGCCGTTCAACGGGCTTAGTTCCAGCTCGCCTCGGGTGCCGATGATGCGGAACTCGTCGCGGTCCACATGCGAGTGCCAGCGCACGTCGACGATGGCGCGCACGTTGTTCAGGTATTCCACCAGCACCGTTGCGCAATCCTCCACCGGCGTTTTGTTCACGGCGTTTGACAGTTGAGCCCGCACGCGCGCGGGTTGTCCAAAAATGAAATTGAACAGATCGATCCGGTGGGAAGCGACGTCATAAAGCGGGCCGCCGCCGGCCTTGTCGGGGTCCAGCAGCCAGGAACGGAATTCGTTCTCCGCTTTAAACCATGCGTGGCTGGAAGCATAGGCCAGCACCGGCTGCCCGATTGCGCCCTCGCGCATCAGGGCCATGGCGCGATGCACCTTGGGATACGTCCGCCGGTAATAGGCGATGCCCAGCGTGCGCCCGCTGGCCTCGGCGGTCTCCACCATCATTTCCGCCTCGGCATAGTTCATGGCCATGGGCTTTTCGCACAGCACGTGGCAGCCCTCGCGCAGTGATATCATCGTCTGCGGCGCGTGCATGAAAACCGGCGAGGCCACGTAAACGGCGTCGGGCTTTGTCGCGCCCAGCGCTTCCTTCAGGTCCTTGAAACCCGGCACGCCGTGAGGGCCGGCTTTCGCCGGGTCGCGGGTAACAATGCCGACCAGTTGGCTCTGCTCCTCTTCCTCAATCGCCGGCAGCACCCGCTTCGTTGTGATGTCTCCAATTCCAATTACAAGCCATTTCATCATGCCGCTATTCTACGCTAATTTTCCGCGATTCCCAGCACGAGAGCGATGGTATGCGAAAGGGCACGGATTTATCCGTGCCGGGTACGGCCTTCCCCAAAACTTCCGGCCCTCGCCCTCTGGGAGAGGGTGGTCCCGCCCGCGGGACCGGGTGAGGGTACGCAGACGCTGCAATCTCTCAATCACAAATCGCTCAATCACCCATCGCAAACGGTTTCATATTCCTGTTGACAATCAACATGTCGCGGTGTAGGGTTCTTCCTGTTGATCATCTAAAGGAGTGATGCTGATGGGCACAGATAAGGCTGAAGTTCTGCAGGGAACGCTGGACCTGATGGTTCTGAAAACGCTGGAAACCATGGGGCCGATGCACGGCTTCGGCATCGCCCGGCGCATCGAGCAGGTTTCGGAAAACCTTCTGCAACTCAACCAGGGAACGCTCTACCCGGCGCTGCTGCGCCTCGAGCAGAAGGGCTGGATCAGGTCCAAGGAAGGTGTTTCAGAAAACAACCGCCGCGCCCGGTTTTATTCACTGACCCGCGCCGGCCGCAAGCAGTTGAAGAAGGAAGCTGAGAACTGGGAAAGGATGACAGCCGTCATCGCGCGCCTGCTGGCCGGCGCTGAGCATTCGTGATTGAGTGATTCGGGACAGCTGCGCACAAGGCCAGTCATCCTGAGCGCAGCGAAGGATCTGCTTTGTTCCACGGGTGACTCATACGCCGCGCTCTCTACTGCCGGGCACTGAAAGCTTTATGTGCCACGGGCGTCTCGCCCGTGAGCATTCATGGGCAGGATGCCCATGCCACTAAGAGGAGCATTCCATGACTCGTCTACGGGTTCTGCTCTCGAAGATAACCGGCATTTTCCGCAAGGCGCACCTTGAACAGCAACTGGATGAAGACGTACGCGCCCACCTCGAAATGCTCACCGAAGAAAACCTGCGCAAGGGGAT
>JBAUWE010000692.1:0-4038 GCA_049583595.1 Terriglobia bacterium | reverse complement strand
CGGGTTTGGTAATTCGTAATTCATAATTCGTAATTTCTTTCCCCTCAGAACCCAGCACTCAGAACCCACAACTCAGTAAACGTCATTCTTGCGAAAGAGTACGTTGCTGTCCGCTTCCGGATCCGTGGGGTCGGTTTCCTGCCCGGCTGTGCCACCGAAAGCGGGATAAACGTCTCCGGTACGCGCGGTTGCGACAAACAACTTGTCGTAGGTTCCCTGGCCCAGCTCCGCCATCATGTTTTCAAAGCTCTTCCGCAGCGTGTTGGGATTGGCCCAGCCCTGCGTGGAGGTGCCGGGACCCAGCATCGAAAACAGCGCGTCCCCCAGGTCGGCCGCCGCTCCGCTCTCATTCATCAGCGCCAGCAGCACCTGCCCCTGCGGATTGGCCGTTTCCAGGTTGGTGAGGTCGTAGCCGCGCGCCGCGGCCAGCGCCGTGATCCGCGCGGCCTGGTTGTCAATCCAGGTCTGGATCTGCGCGTCGCTCGGGTTCTGGTTGGTGACCCCGCGCTGAAAACCGGGATAGTGCGCCGCAACGGCGTCGATGGTTGTGAAGCTCATGTGCGCCATTCCTTTCGCTGCGAGTTGGGTAACGCAGACCGCCGTTTTTGCGGTCTGCGGTTCTTCGATCGGGAGAAGCCGCGGACCTCAACCTCGGAGGTCCGCGCTACCCGTGTTTGCGATTGGTGATTGGTGATTGGCGATTGAAAAGCAAGCCTTCAGCCGTTCAATCACTCAATCGCCAATCACTGAATCACTCATGGCCTTACGCCACCGCCGACGTCCACAGGTAGGCGGCGTTGGGCGCCACCACCTTGGCGTCGTAGTAGAGTTGGACTTCCACCACATCCGCGGTCCGCGACTCATCGCGATAGCGCTTCACCAGGAAGCCCTCCGTGTTGGCGCCGAAGAGCCACGAAAACTGGTAGCCCAGCGACACGGTGCGGCGGCCCGGCGTCGGGGGCTTGTAGAACAGCACTGCGTTCTTGCCCCAGATGTAGTCGAAGTTGTCCGCATCGCCTTCCTTGGCAGTGTTCTTGATGGCCCCGCCGATCAGGAAGTAATCCACGTTGAACACGCTCTTCAGGTGGTCGGGTTGCAGAACGCCCACCTGTGTGTACTTGAAGCGGTCAATGATGGCCGGGTGCTGCCTGAGTTGCAGAAACACCGGATAGCCCACCACCAGGGCGTTCGGGGGCTGCCCGATCTGCTTCTGGATGGTGGCCTTCTGCGCCTCGATGGCGGCAATGGGATCGGAGTTCGAGAAGTCCGACCACTGGCTGGTCCCGGAAAGCGCACTGGTTTGCGTCACCACCGAGGGGTCCGTCGCCGCACCCGCAATCTGGATCTCCCGCTGCAGGTAAATGAGGTCAGTGAGAGTTTCCGTGGTGTCCACGTCCACGTCGATGGCCTGGTCGGCGTTGGCGCGCAGTTCGTCCGGAATGGCCTGCGCCAGCGCGTGCCCTTCGGCAAAGTAGGTGTCGGTGGAAAGCGTCCAGTGGATTTCATTGGCGCGGGCGCCGGGCCGGCGTGCGTCATCCATGATGCGGAAGCGGTCCTTCGAGTAAACGAAATACTTGTTGGACTGCTTGCTCACCGGAATAGGCTGGAACACCTGGTCGGCAATAAACTGCGCGTTGTGATAAGCAATGGAAACGTTGGTCAAAGCCTGATCAACATGAACCATCGAAATATCTGGCATAACGATTCTCCAAATCCACTCTGAGTTGGCGCTCCGCGCGCGGGTTTTAGCGGTAGCCACGGCACCGGTTTCGTGCCGTGGGCCTTTGCGAGTTCCCACGGCATCCAAAGCATGCCCTGGCTACCAGCCTGAAACGCGGAGACCCGTCAGCAGGTCGCACTTCTCAAAGTGGAGCATAGTACCCCGGCCGCTGACCGCCAGGGCCTGACCCGCAAAAAACAGCGAAGAGTAAGTTGCGTGTGGCGAATAACAAATTTGTTTTTTCGACTCGCTATTCGCGATTCGCTACTCGCTGTCTCTAGCTGACCGGCACCACCACCGGGCCGGGCGAGAGAAACACGAACAGCACTTCGCCCGCGATGGCCGAGCTCTCGGCCACGCCCACAATGTGGTGCAGCTCGGCCGAGCCTGGAACCGTGGTGAGATCGGACGCCTGCAAGGCGCCGGTTGAATCGGCCACTTCCACGTAGTCGCCTTTGTCGATGGCGCCGGCGGCGTAAGCGCGCGAGATGCCGTACTTGCGCACCGTCACGTTTTCATTCTGGTTGGACTGCGCTTCCTGGGTGATGCCCCACGCAAGCTGGTTGGCTCCCGTGGGCAACTGGCACTCACCGTCGTTGGTGCCCGGGACGACAGCGCGATATTGCGCCACCCCTCCCGAGTTGGTCACTTTGTAAGTCTTGTCGAGAACGTATGTTGCTCCTGCCACAGATTTCCTCCTGTAGGGACCGACTGCGTCGTCCCGGTAATTTGGGCACGGCACGCCGTGCCCCTACGAAAAACTCCTGCTGATTGCCTACCCACCGCCGACGCCGGCAAGTTCAGCGCAGGCAGGGTTTCTCAAATTGAGAAATTGTCTTGCCCCTGCGGCCGCGCTTATTCCCCGCTGCTCACTGACCGCCGGTACTGATGAATCAGGTCAGGCTGCTCGCGTCCGATTTCCGTGAGCGCCTGTCCGTAGCTGACCCCGCGCTCTTTCATGCGCTGCTCCGCCATAAACTTCACCTGCGCCTGCACGTTCTCCGAAACGCCTCCGGAAAAACCCACAGGCTGCAGCGGAATGCGCGCCTGCTGCTCGGACATCAGCCGGGTAAACGTGCCGAAATCCGCCAGCGCAATGCGCCGCCAGTCGTCGCGGCGGCGCGGCAGGATCCTGCCTGTCCGCACGGCGTCATCGAGCGACTGCTCCACCCGCGCGCGGAAAACTTCCACGGCGGGTATCGATTTGCCCCGCGCTTCGGCTTCCGAAAGCACGGACGCCGCCTGGGCCATCGGAACCTCGGCGTCGCCGGCATCAGGCTCGGCGTCCGGCTGGCTGCCCAGTGCTGCCAGCGCGTTGACTGCATCTTCCGGATCGGCGTAGTACTCGTCCGCGAGGTCCGGATGCTGCACTTTGATTTTTCCGTCGGCGACGGAAAGTTGAACCTTCTTCATGGAACCTCCTGTTGATGCGGCGTCCCCGCCCTGTACCCTCGGGGTGCGAGGTCCGGGGGCGTCCGTTGTTCCGGCCGTCGTTTCCACCAGGCGGTAGCCCGGATCGGACAGCCGGATTTGCGGCATTTCTTCCAGAAAGGGCCGGTTGGTGAGCGCCACCGAAGTGAGCGTGGCCCCCTGCGGCTTGCCGGTCCGTTTGTTTTTCGCGCCCCAGTCGATGGCCGGTGAGATGTAACGGTACTCGCCGTTCTTCACCAGCGAACGGGCGCGTTCGGTGGGTTCGAACCATCCCCACAGAATTGAGCGCGAATGACGAGCAGTGAGTGGCGGGTCGTCTTTTCTATTCGCTATTCGCAATTCGCTATTCGCTTGCTGCTTTTCCGGCGGATCGATCCCCACAATGCGTCCCGCGGAAGGAATGGGGCCGCCGGCGGCGACTTCCGGCATTTCGCTGGCGTGGTCGTAGTCCACGTTGATTTCGCCGTTCTGCCGCTCGCGAAAGTTGCTCACAATCGATTCCAGGTCGCCCGGCGTGATGGAAAACTTGCTCCGCCCGCGCACCCACGTTCCGGTGACGGCGAGGGGGATGCGAACCTTCCCGGCCGCTTCCCCGGCCGCAACGTCGAGCGTGGCCATGAATCGAGGTGTTGGTGTCTGTTCCACTGTGCTCAGCATTTCTTCTCTCCTCCCTACTTCCTATTCGCTATTCGCGATTCCCTGTTCTTCCGGCGGCTGCGGCAGCCCCAGTTCCCGCGCGATGTGCTGTGCCAGTTCCGGATAGGGAGCCACCACGTTGGCCGTAGCCAGCTGGCTGAGCGCGGTTAGCGTCTGGTCCAGGCTGCGGGCGCGCAGGTTTGAGACTTCGATCGTGGGATACTTCTCCACGCCGTCCCAGTTGTAATCCA
>JBAUWE010000691.1:0-3847 GCA_049583595.1 Terriglobia bacterium | reverse complement strand
GCGGGAAGCTGCTCCTGCCCCGGAGCGTAGCGTCCCGGTCGCACAAAACTTTCCGGTTCTTCTAACTGCTGGTGGATGCCTTGGAGTCAGTGGGCTTGCTCTTGGCGGGGGAAGACTCGGCCGCCGGAGGCTTTGCGGAAGAATCGCTGCCCGACTTGCCTGACTTCTCAGGCGAGGATTTCCGGGCGTAGTCCGTGACGTACCATCCCGTCCCCTTAAACTGAATTGCCGGAGCGGATAGCAGGCGCGTTAAATCTCCGCCACACTTTTCGCAGGTTGCTAACGGGGGATCGCTGAACTTCTGGATTTTCTCAATTCGCGAACCGCACTTTTCACATCGATACTCGTAGAGAGGCAAGGTCACCTCCTGACCATTCGGACAATCATTATAGCAACGGCAATCAGTTCCGGCAAAGTTGTTGTGCCCTGGAACGCGGCCGGGAGGCTGGCGATTGCCGCCGGCCTGGAAGGACCCTGGCCGGGCCCTAAGGGCTTTTATACCGAACAAGTTGTACACGCGCAGGTCAATTGGTACACTGGTGGGCGGCGCGCAGCCGTAATAAACCCGAATCGAGACGATTCTCATGAAAAGCCCCAATCTTCCCGCCCGCTACCCCCCTTCGCATCTTCCGGCTGGCAAGCTCTACGTTGTGGGGACGCCGATTGGTAACCTGGAAGACATTACCCTGCGGGCGCTGAACACACTGAAGGTTTCGGACCTGATCGCCTGCGAAGATACGCGCCACACTCTGAAGCTCCTGAACCATTACGAAATCCGCACCCGGACTATCAGCTACCACGAACACAATGAGATGACTCGCGCGCCGGAGCTGGTGCTGCAAATGGAGCAGGGAAGCGTGATCTCCCTTGTCTCCGATGCCGGCTCGCCGGTGCTTTCCGATCCCGGCTTTCGGCTGGTCCATCTGGCCGTCCGGCACAAGATTCCGGTGGTTCCGGTGCCGGGCCCCTCGGCCATGGTGGCGGCGCTCACCGGCGCCGGACTTCCCCTGAACGAATTCATTTTCACGGGATTTTTGCCGGCCAGAAAGTCGGCGCGACGCAAGGCGCTCGCAGCGCTGGCCGGGTTCGAGAAAACCATTGTCCTTTATGAAGCGCCGCATCGCATTGTCGAATCCCTGCGCGACGTTCATGAGATTCTCGGCGATCGAGAAATCGTGATCGCGCGGGAAGTGACCAAAGTCCACGAGGAATTCATGCGAGGGACGGTGGCGGAGATTTGCGACCTCCTCGATAAGTCGCCGCGGAAAGGCGAACTGACGGTCATCCTGGGCCCGGGCGCAGCTCCGCAGCCGGGTGACGGGAACGGCCAGTCCGTCCGGGCGGAGGTCGAAAGGCTCAGGGCGAGCGAAGGGCTCGATGAGCGCAGCGCCCTGAAAGTCATTGCCCGTGCGCGCGACATCTCCCGCAGCGAAGCCTACCGGCAACTCCAAATGGAAAAGAGCGCTGAGAAAGAGCCTTCCTGATCTGGGCAGGTTTTCCGTACCATCAAACAAGTCTGCTCTACTCCCCGGCAATACTTGGTGCAAGTGGGTTCCTACCTAAGATAAATTAATCGCCTATTCCGAACTTTTCTTGTTGTTTCTCCTAAGTATAGGTAGGAGATCCCAAGCGCAGGTAGGAGTGCCAATTGTCCGACGACCGCGAGCTCTGGAAGAGGATCGCCAGCGGCAACGCCGACGCGTTCGATGCGTGGTACCGAGAAACCGCTCCGCGCCTGCGGAGCTTCCTCCGGCACCTGCTTGCCAACGAACAGGCGGTTGAAGACGTTATGCAGGAAACCTTCACGCAAATCTGGCATCGCCCGCACCGCTTCGACCCGGACCGCGGTTCGCCGCGCGCGTATCTATTTGGGGCTGCTCGAAGGCAGGCCGCAGAGTGGAGGCGGAAGCAACATGCAGCGGATGAACCCGAATTCGAACCGCTGGCTCCCAGCCGTGTGGAGATTGCTTCCATGGTCACCGAAGCCTTCAACCGCCTCACGCTCGAGCACCGAACGATCCTCTGGCTTCGCGAAGTCGAAGGACAGTCGTATGAAGAGCTGGCCATGATCCTTGACGTCCCCCTGGGCACTGTTCGATCGCGCCTGTTTGCCGCTCGCGAGGCTCTCCGCGTGCTTTGGGGCATGGCACGTCAGCCCGCAGGAGGTCGCCATGATCTGTGATGATGCGGCACAGTATGTTTCCGCTCTTTGCGACGGTGAAACGATACCGCCCGCAGCCGCTCAGCACATTGGTAGCTGTCCGGACTGCCGGGTGCGGCTGAGTGATTATCTCGCCTTCGGCGTCGAGTTGCGCCGAGCCGCGAGCCTTGAGCTGGCCGATGCCATGCCGTCTCGCAGTTGGGCGAAACCGCCGAACCGCGTTGCCACCTTGTGGCAGAAAGGATGGGGAACCATGCGCATTCCGAGACTCGCTTTTGTTGTTCTGATCACGGGCATCGTGGTGCTTGCGTCAGCCCTTGTCGTAAATAGGGCCCGGGCAAGCAATACGGGAACCGTAGTCCTTCTGAGCACAGAGGTGCCCAATGGTTGGGAGGCTGATTGCCCGCTTTCGACGCAGGCCAAGAATCAGTCCTGCTACGCGGACGGGCATGTGGGATCGAGTTTCCTCGCCTACAAGATCAGGCTGCTTTCGCGCGACGGAGACCGGGTACTGCTCGGCGTCCGTACGCTCACCTACCCGGTTGCATCCGGGTCCCACAACCTTTCCTCTTTCGTAAACAGCAACGAACCCGGAAAGAAGGTCTGGTTCGCGCCGGGTGAGCCGCTGGAATTTCACGTCCCGGGAGTGGGCGCGCTCACTTTGAAGGGCGTCTGGATGGATCACGTGCCGGTTCTCGGGAAACTTGACCCAGGCCCGAACGAGCTTCGGTTGGGTAGACCGTTGTTGTTGAAAGATAAGGTCATGGTCGGCGACTTGTCGAGCTCAATCGGCGGCGTTTATGGTCAGGACGATCCGGACTGGGCGATGGTGTTCTACATCCGGGGTCAAGGCCGGTTCGTGCTTTCGGAGTTGCCAATGAAGGGAGCCGTAGAGGCGCAGGTCGCACTGGGCCGCGTTTCCTTCCGGGCAGCCGGCCACTCGTGGGAATTAGTAAGTGGTGTGCCTGTCAGCCGCGCCAAGCACCTCTGGGTCCTTTACCAGCCCAAATTCAGGATGGCAACAATGGGCTGGCACGCCGTCTTCGGGAACACAAAGCTGGTCCAAGTCGAGCCTGGAGTGTGGGTACCCCAAGAACGGCCGAAATAAAGCGCAACGTGACGAGGGCGATGAATGCCATTAATTCGCTCTTTTCGCGCTCGGTGGCCAGCTAGCAGGTCCCCTTGGTCTGGACCGTCGTTACAGGAATGAAAATCCTGTTCTCCTTCAAAAGGCCCTTCTCTGTGTGCTCCGTGGCCCGAAAGATTTCAAGATGGAGGTCACGCGGGGCCTCTGCGCCCTCTGTGTGAAAACTTTGGAAACACAGAGAATGCGGCGGCTGGCCAGCTGCTCTCTCGCTTCGCAAGTTCGCAGACACTACAAAGCAAGCCTCCGGGCCGGCTGGCGGAGGGTCCGTTGCAACTCCCCCTCGGCTTTACCAGCCTTTCATTTTGTTTAGTAGACAATCTACCGCTCTGGTGGTAGATTGTCTTCTGCCATGGCAAAGCAACCTTTACAGGACCGAATCGAACTTGTTTACGGCTCGCTCGACATGCTCATCCTGCGCACCTTGCTCTGGGGGCCGGCGCACGGGCATGGCATTGCCCAATCCATTGAGCGAACGTCGGAAGAGATGCTCAAGGTGGAACACGGGTCCCTCTATCCTGCGCTCCAGCGGCTGCAGCAGG
>JBAUWE010000690.1:0-4454 GCA_049583595.1 Terriglobia bacterium | reverse complement strand
GGTCAACTTGACGGATTCATCAGCGTCCATATATTCCAGGGCATACGCGAGCGCCATATCCCCATAAGGATGGTGATGTCCGTAGGTTTCACCGTCCGTTGCAATATGGACCATTTGCGGCCCCTCGCGTTCTTCGGAAAAGACTCCCAACAGCCGCTCGGCAAATTTTTCACCACTTGCCAGCAGTCCTTCAAAAGCCACGCCGCGTGAAATCGGACCATCATAAAAGAAGACATTGATCGACCGTCCATAGCGGAGCCGCAGGCGATAAGCAACCGCGGGATCGATGCGCCCTCCACTCGTGTCGCGCCAGTTCCGCGCCCCGACCGGCCGCACGCGCCACGCCTGGTACGGCGAAAGGACCGTGTACTTGATGCCCTGCTGCGCCAGAATATCCAGAGTTTCCAGATCAACCGCGGTTTCCGGGAGCCACATCCCTTCCGGACTCCGTCCATATCGATGTTCAAAGTCACGAATGCCCCAGATAACCTGGGTCTCCTTATCCCGGCTGTTGGCCAGCGGCATAATCATGTGATTGTAAGCCTGGGCCATGGCGGAACCGTGACCGGAATAGAATTTCTGGCTATCCTGGTCTGCCGCCAGAATGGCACGATAAATGTCCGGGGCCTTCAATTCAAGCCACATCAACAACGTTGGACCGACGTTGAAGCTGATCCGCGAATAGTTGTTGACGATATTTTGAATACGCCCATGGCCATCCATGATTCGCGAAGCGGAGTTCGGCCCATAACACTCGGCTGAAATACGCTCATTCCAGTCATGATAGGGGTAAGCGGAGTCCTGGACTTCGATGGCTTCCAGCCAGGGATTTTCGCGTGGCGGCTGATAGAAATGTCCGTGGATACAAACGTACCGATCTGGCATAGACCTCATTTCGTTCTGTTAATTAGGCTGAAAAAGGACTACGGAGCTGGCGGCAATCGAAAGGGAGGCATTCCCGTCTGCTTCCAGCAGGTCAGGACACAGGCTCCCCCTGCCGTTCCATCGCGGATCTGCGGAGTCCAGAATTTTCCTGAAACACGCCTTTGGAAATGGAAACACCGCAATCGCCGGTTTACTGCCCAGGTTAACAATCATAACAGCTTGGTTGTCCCTTCGCCATCGCCTGACCCAAAGGAGTTTTTCTCTTTCGAACGCAATCGCCTCCGTCTCATCCTGGCCATTCCGTGAAAATGCAGGGAGTTCCCGGCGCAGTCGAATCAGCTCACGAACAAAATTGTAAAGCGCCTGGTGGTCGCCTTCTGATTTCAGTGCGTGGTTCAGCTTGCAACCCTGGAAGGTCTCCGCGCTTTGCGGATCAGGGATCTGCCCTGCCCACTCGAAGGCGGCAAATTCCTCCTGCCGACCCTTCCTGACTGCCTCGATCAAGCCCGGATCGGAATGACTGACGAAGTACGTGAACGGGGCAATTTCACCATATTCCTCTCCCATGAAAAGCAGCGGGGTAAAAGGCGAGAGCAGCAGCGTCGCAGCCGCCATTTTTTGAGCCTCAAAGGACACCAGCCTGCTGAGCCGCTCCCCCAGCATCCTGTTGCCCACCTGGTCGTGGTTCTGGGCAAACACCACAAACCGCTCGCTGGGCAGTCCCTTTGACGAGTTTCCATGGGTCCGCTTGCGGTAATTGGAATATTGTCCGGAATAGACAAATCCCTCCCGGTAAGCCCTAGCCAGCTGCTCCACATCGCCAAAGTCACGGTAGTAACCATTCCTTTCCGGTGTCAGCAGCGTGTGCAAAGCATGATGGAAGTCATCACTCCACTGGGCGTCCAGGCCGTACCCGCCGGCCGCTCGGCGCCGGATGATTCTGGAATCGTTCCTGTCGCTTTCCGCGATCACGTGTATCCTGCGTTTCAGTTGCCGCGCCTGCCGGTGGACGGCCGCGCCAAGTTCTTCAAGAATCGGCCGGGCCGATGGGTCCACAATCGCATGAATTGCGTCCAGCCTGAGCGCATCGATGTGGAAGTCTTTCGTCCAGTAGAGGGCGTTTTCGATGAAGAACCGCCGGACTTCATCGCTTTCAGGACCGTCAAAATTGATCGCCTGGCCCCACGGAGTGCGGTACCGGTCAGTGAAATACGGACCGAACTGCGACAGGTAGTTTCCTTCCGGCCCCAGGTGGTTGTAAACCACGTCAAGCACCACCGCCAACCCGCGTGCGTGGCAGGCTTCAACCAATGCCTTCAGACCCGCGGGACCTCCATATGAATTCTGCACAGCAAACGGGTAGGCGCCGTCGTAGCCCCAATTCCGTTCACCGGGAAACTGGGCGACGGGCATCAGTTCTACGGCGGAGACCCCCAATTCACAAAGCCCGTCCAGGTGCGGGATGACGGCCTCAAACGTCCCGCTCTCCGTGTAAGTACCAACATGGAGTTCGTAGATGATGTAGTCGGCCAGCTCCAGCCCCATCCCGCCGGCGTCTCCCCACTCGAAGTTCAGATCGACAACTTCCGAGGGTCCGTGCACACCTTCGGGCTGATAGCGCGACGCGGGGTCAGGCCTTTCATTCCCGCCCTCAAGGCGATAGTAGTAACGTGTCCCCGGGGCCATTCCTTCGGCAAGGACTTCGTGATAGCCCCGTTCCTGCCGTTCCATCACCAGAGTCCGGTCGGAAGACCCGACAACGTGGACCTCCACTTTCCCGGCGCATGGGGCCCACACCAGAAAATGGCAACGACCTTCTCCCAGATAGGTTGCTCCCAAAGGAAAGCTCATCCGCGCTGTCCCTTGCTCTTAAAGAACGATATCGAAAGAGCCGGCAGCGTTACCGAGACCGACCACGGACGCCCGTGGTGTGAGGTCGGGCTGGCTTCCACTCCGCCCAGATTACCCCAGTTTCCACCCCAATATTGGCCTGCATCGCTGTTCGCAATCTCGTGCCAATAACCGCCTCGTGGCACTCCAATGCGATAGTTGGTCCTCGGAACGGGTGTGAAGTTACACCCTATGAGGAGAAGGTCGTCGGTGGACTGCCCCTTGCGCAAGAAGGTCAGCACCGACTGATCGCTGTCACTGCAATCGATCCACTCAAACCCGGCGGGATCGGAATCGATTTCGTACAACGCGGGTTCGCGACGGTAAACATGGTTCAGGTCCTCAACCCATTTCTGAAGGCCGGCATGATTGGGATACTGCAGGACGTGCCACTCCAGACTATCGTCGTGGGTCCATTCCCTCACCTGGCCAAATTCGCAGCCCATGAAAAGCAATTTCTTCCCCGGCTGGGCGTACATCAGACCCAGCAGCAGGCGCAGATTGGCAAATCGCTGCCATTCATCGCCCGGCATCTTGCCGAGCAGCGATCCTTTGCCATGGACAACTTCGTCATGAGACAACGGCAGCACGAAATTCTCCGTGAAGGCATAGAGCATGCGGAAGGTCAGGGAGTTGTGGTGATACTTTCTGTGAATGGGCTCCTGCTTCATGTATTCCAGGATGTCGTGCATCCACCCCATGTCCCACTTCATTCCAAATCCCAGGCCGCCAACGTAGGTTGGCCGCGACACCATGGGCCAGGATGTTGACTCCTCCGCCATCGTCTGGACGTCAGGATGCGCCTCGTAAACGTCCGTATTGAACCGGCGAAGGAAGTTGATCGCCTCCAGGTTCTCACGCCCGCCAAACTGGTTGGGAATCCATTCGCCTTCCTTCCGCGAGTAATCCAGATAGAGCATGGACGCAACAGCGTCCACGCGCAGCCCGTCGGCGTGATAAACATCCAGCCACATCAGGGCGCTGCTCATCAGGAAGCTGCGCACCTCGTTGCGCCCATAATTGAAAATATAGCTTCCCCAATCCGGATGAAAACCCTGCCGCGGATCTGCGTGTTCGAAAAGGTGGGTGCCGTCGAAGTAGGCCAGTCCGTGCTCGTCCGTCGGGAAATGCGAAGGCACCCAGTCCAGATAGACGCCGATGCCATGCTGGTGCAGGTAGTCGATCAGGTACATAAAATCCTGCGGAGTTCCGTGGCGGCTGGTGGGCGCAAAATAGCCGGTGGTCTGATAACCCCATGACCCGCTGAACGGGTGCTCCATGATGGGAAGAAATTCCACGTGAGTGAAGCCCATCCGGAGGACATAATCGGTGAGTTTCTGGGCAAGTTCGCGATAAGTCAGAAAACGGTTGTCCTCTTCCGGGACACGAGCCCAGGAACCCAGGTGGACTTCGTAGATCGACTGCGGGCTGGCCAGAGAATTGTGCTTGTGCCTCTTTTCCATCCACTCCCGGTCACCCCACTCGTACTGCAGGTCCCACACCCGCGAAGCCGTGTCAGGCGGCACCTGGCGGTAAACAGCAAACGGGTCCGTCTTGTCGGCCTGATATCCGTTGTAACGGGACGCGACGTGATACTTGTACAGGTCGCCCCGTCCGAATCCCGGAATGAAACCCTCCCAGATTCCGGACTCGCCTCGCGGGCGCAGAGGATGGCTCCC
>JBAUWE010000689.1:0-1922 GCA_049583595.1 Terriglobia bacterium | reverse complement strand
GTTGGCGGAGAGGGTGGGATTCGAACCCACGTGCCCGCTTTTGGCAGGCAAGACGCTTTCGAGGCGCCCCCGTTATAACCACTTCGGTACCTCTCCGCAAGAGCGTAGCCGTGGTCATTGCGACTATGAGATTAATATTGCGCGATAGTCCCGGCTGCTTTCAAGTTCCGGTGCGGCTTGCTTTTCGGCGTTCACGGAAGAACTGCCGAAGAATGGCCGAGCACTCTGCCTGGAGGATTCCGCTGTCAAACACGACCTGATGGTTCAGTTTCCTGTTGTTGAGCACCTCAAGCGACGAGCCACAGGCGCCTGCTTTCGGGTCCATGGCTCCCACAACCAGCCTCTGAATGCGCGCCTGGACGATGGCCCCAACGCACATCGCACAAGGCTCGATTGTAACATACAGCGTGCACCCCGGCAGGCGGTAGTTCCCGAGCCTGCGTCCCGCGCGGCGTAGTGCCAGGATCTCCGCGTGCGCCGAAGGATCGTTCAGATGGATAGGCCGGTTGTGGGCGCGGGCGACAACTTCTTCCTTGCACACAACGACTGCTCCCACCGGAACTTCACCTTCGCGACAGCCCCGCCGGGCCTGGCGCAGGGCCTCCCGCATATACTGGCGGTCCAAGTCTTTCACATGCTCACTTTTAGGGGTGCGCATCCTTGTATCCTAGCATCTTTGAGGCGTGGTATGATCGGCGCTGCGGCGGGAAGTCCTGAGATTAGAATGACCTGGCAGGAGGGCAGGTCTTCCGGCCGTTCGTTTCCCTCTGCTTGTTCAGTGGCTGTGTTACCCTTGGCCACTGAACTGTGACCTAATTGCTAAGGAGGAAGTGTTTCCATGAGCTCAATGAACCGAAGAGATTTTCTCCGGACCGGCGCTGTGGCTTCAGCAGCTCTGATGGCCGCGGGCGGGGCCCTGGATTTATACGCCGACCCTTATGGAATTCCGGTTGGTTTGCAGCTTTACACGGTGCGGCAGCAGCTTGACCAGGATTTTGCGGGGACTTTGCGCAAGGTAGCCGCTATCGGCTACCCGCAGGTGCAGTTTTCGGGGTTTCACAACCAGCCGGTGCCGAAGATCAAGCAGTTGATTGATCAACTCGGCCTGAAGACCGCCGCCGGCCATTTTGGCTACGATCTGCTCAACTCGAATCTGTCTCAAGTGACCGACGATGCCAACACGCTGGGCATGAGTTACACCGTGCTCTCCTCGGTTCCTGATTCCTACCGGCACTCGATGGACGGTTACAAGCGGGCGGCTGAGTTTTTCAACAAAACGGGCGAGGGTTGCCGGAAGGCCGGCGTCCATTTTGGATATCACAACCACAACCGGGACTTTGAGAAGTTCGGCAACACCATCGCGCTTGACCTGATGCTGAAGAGCACGGACCCGGCCCTCGTTACTTTTGAGATGGATTGCTTCTGGGTCACGCGCGCCGGCTACGATCCCGTGGCTTACATGAACAAGTACCCCGGCCGCTTTCAGGTTCTGCACGTCAAGGACGAGCGGAAGCATTATCCTCCCACCGTCTCCGGCCGCACGCCTGCTGAGGCTTTTGCGCCGGTGGGCAAGGGCGTCATCGACTGGAAGCGGATTTTCAAGGCGGCGCCCAAAGGCGGACTGAAGTACTATTTTGTTGAGCAGGACGCCACCGAGCTTCCGGTTTTTGAGGCCATCAAGTTCAGTTACGACTATCTCCACAACCTCAAGGTTTAGCGGGTGAAGAATGGGGGCTGCCCATGCCGGTGAACATCAGGCGAGCCTACGATCCGCCGGGCGCCCGCGACGGCATTCGCATTCTGGTGGACGGCCTGTGGCCCCGCGGGGTGAGCAAAGCCGATCTCCAAATCAGCGCGTGGGAAAAGGCCATTGCGCCGTCCAGGGGCCTGCGTGTGTGGTACGGGCACGATCCCGCAAAGTG
>JBAUWE010000688.1:0-9318 GCA_049583595.1 Terriglobia bacterium | reverse complement strand
GTGGAAGCCCGCAGACTCATCGAAAACTCCGCGAAAGGCAATAAGGCGGGCTTCTCACCGGAAGTCCAGGGTGACGACATACAGATTGTCCACAACGAAGGAATGTTTCTTGTGGCCCGCCGTGGCGAGTCGTAGTTCCTAAAAGAATTCAATCAAAGGCCGCTGATGCTCCCCGCGCTTCCCGCCTTCAGAAACGGCCACTCGCCCTTCCGCCGCGCGCGGAACAGGTAGGCAGCGGTGCCCACCAGAAACACCACCAGGGCGAACAGCAGCGCTCCCCGCGCTGAAGTTGACAGGATGTAGAGCCATCCAAACAGCGAAATAATGCCCGGAATGGGATAGAACCACATCTTGAACGGCCGCGGCATGTCGGGCTGCTTGAAGCGCAGGATAAAGAAACCGACGGCCTGCGGCATATATTGCAGAAGCACGCGGGTAGCCACCAGGCTGACGATCACTTCCGGCAGGCGCAGCAGGCTGAAACCCGCGGCAATCACCCCCAGCGTCACCAGCGACACGTGCGGGATGTCGTGCTTGGGATGCAGCTTGGCAAACACCTTGAAGAAATTGCCGTCGGCCGCGGCGGCATAAGGAATGCGCGAATAGCCCAGCAACAGCGAGAAAGCCGAAGCGAAGGCAATCCAGAGCATCAGCAGGGTCATCAACTGGCCCGCAAAATGGCCCTGGAGTTTCTCGATGTATTCCGCGGCGATAAAGTGGCTGTGCTGCGCCTCGCGCCAGGGAATCACGCTGAGGATGGAGGTGTTCATCAGGATGTAGGTGACCGCCACCACGCCAATGGAAAACAGGATGGCCAGCGGTATGATGCGCCCCGGATCGCGGATCTCCTCCGCCAGGTAGCAGACGTTGTAGTAACCGAAGTAGTCGTAGAGCGCGTAGAGCGTGGCATGGCCCAGGCCCGCCCAGAAAATCACGTTCAGATGGAAAGCTCCGGGGGGGAAATCAAAAATGCGCGAGGCGCTCAGGTGCGGCAGCCCGGAAAGGATGATCCAGAAGCAACCGATCATCACGCCGCCCAGCATGATGACGGAAAGGTTGCCGACGGCGCGAATCCGCCGGTAGAGCACCAGGATGAGCAACAGTGGGATCGTAGAGGCGAAGATGCGGACTTCCCAGGGCGTCATTCCCGGAACGAGGTAGTGGAAATAGTTGGCGAAGCCGATGCTGCCGC
The DNA here is from genome assembly GCA_049583595.1 of Terriglobia bacterium. Lineage (GTDB taxonomy): Bacteria > Acidobacteriota > Terriglobia > UBA7540 > UBA7540 > SCRD01. The sequence goes on along the minus strand of JBAUWE010000688.1, from coordinate 8,126 downwards.
TGGCCACCGACAGCGGCGCGGAAAACATGATCTGCCACACCACCAGGAAGGAGAGCCAGCGGCCGGCTCCCCTGGGCCCGAAAGCTTCCCGCAGGTAGTGGTAACTCCCTCCGGCTTTGGGCATGGCAGCGCCCAGTTCCGCCCACACCAGGCCGTCGCAAACAGCCAGGCCGGCGCCGACCAGCCATCCCAGCATCGCCTGCGGCCCGCCCATCGTCGCCAGAAAAAGCGGGATGGTGATGAACGGGCCGATGCCCACCATGTCCGTAATGGCAAGCGAGGTGGCGTGCAGAAATCCCAGGTCGCGCCGCAGCCCCCCTTTGTGTACAGGTTCTGCCATCGTTCATCCCGCAGCCGTTTCAAACGGGCTGCCCGTCCTTTATTCACAGCAACCCCCGTATCCTTCAGAGAACCGAGGGAACCTGTTCAGGACTTTTCAAATTTGGGATCGTTGGCCGTATTCCGGCCCCTGGATGTTGCCAAACCCCACAGCCTGCGCGGCCGGCAGTCAGCAGCCCATTCTCACGCCCGGCGGAGGCTGCGCAAAATCTCGGTCTTCACATGCGCCGGAGGCTTGCGGGCTTTTGCGCCGGAGAGCAGGAAATAGACGGACTGGGCTGCCTCGCGCAGGTGGTCCAGGCAATAAGGACAGCCCAGCTCAAGGTGCTCCTTCATCTCCGCCGTCTCCTTCGGCTTCAGCAAGCCCAGCAGAAACAACTCATAAACATCATCTAAATATTGGCACTCCATGTTCCCATCACAGCGCGCAGGCGGTGTCGCAAAAAGCGCAGTCCGGCGCGCAACTCATGCTCAATCCGGCCCGGAGGCTGCTCAACCTGCCGGGCGATTTCGGTTTCTGTAAAGCCCTTCACAACGGCAAGCTTCAGCAACTCGCTTTGCGGCCCGGGCAGGCGGCGAACCAGCTTTTCCAGCAGGTGCCGCCTTTTTTCAACCTGGTCAATATCAGCGGGCCGGGGCATCCAGGAATTCAGTTTCATCAACCATCGCAGGCGGGAATAAGCCGTGGTCTTCAAGCCATTCTGCGCACGCTGCCAATCCACAGCCTTTGCGCGGACCTCCATCTCAAGCCACACCATCACGTTGCCGCCCGCCTCAATCCGCTTCGCATCCTTCCAAAGCCGGAGGAAAACGTCCTTGAGGATTTCCTGCCCCGCGTCGCCGTCAGAAACAATCTCAGAGATCAGCCCGTAGAGGCCGGGCGCGACAAGGTCGTAGATTTGGGCCAGCGCGGCTTCGTCATTTTGCACGATGGCCGCCAGCAGTTCCTGGGTTGTAGGTTCCTGAGCCATGTTTCCAACTCGAAGAGCCCGTAACAGAAAGGCGTGATTCGTTGGGGAATTGCTATTTCGCCCCGAGGCGGAATGGCTGGCTGGCCCGGCTTTGATCATTCATTGCCGGACCTGCGCGCCCGGGTTCAGAGGATCGGCCACAGGCAGGCCGCTGGTTACGGTGGCTGCTCGTGGCACCCGCTCACGACCCCTTGATCTTCCTGCCCGCTGCGTCCCACACGGCCGCAGTCTTGTTGAAATACGAATAGTTCGCCATGTGGCACGCGAGGGACGCGTTATTGCCGAAAACCGGATCTTCCACCGAAGGTCGCCGGGTCCTGACCGATTGGAAGAAATTCCACAGGTGTTCCCGGTCCTCATTGTAGCCGGGCGGTGTGTGATAGCTGGTGGCCTCAACCGGCTGCGCGGTGCCCGGCGCGGTTTTGTGCTCGGCCTCCCACTCTTTCACATATTCAGCATGCAGTTTGGGAGGAAAGCTCGAGGCGTAGTAGCATGGCGAATCGTCCTTCCCGTCCTGGTGTGATACGCTGAGTCCGCGTCCCTGGATTTCAATGGTTCCGCGGGTCCCCATAATACGCACCACCTCACCTTCCTCGTTGTCCAGCGTCACTCGAATCATGCAGCGGAAGCTGGGGTATTCGTAAACCGTCGACATCTGGTCAGGATAATCGCGCCCATCATCCTTCCACTGGAAAAGGCCTCCCACGGAGTAGGCGCGCTCGGGAGGAGCCGTCACACTCATGACGTAGTGGATTCCGGTGAGCGGGTGGACGAAAAGATCGCCGGGAATACCTTCGCCATAGTCTCGAAACGCCCGCCACCGGGCAAAGCGGATGGGAGAAAAAGGATGCTTGGGGGCCGACCCCTGCCAGGTTTCCCAGTCGAGATTTTTCGTGGAAAGGCCGGGCGGCGGCGGATAGACCCAGGCGCCGCAAGGGGAGTTCCTGCCCATCGTATCTTCAACCAGCCGGACGTCGCCAATGGCTCCTGAATCGATCAACTCCTTGGCCTTGGCAAAGATAATGGAACTGCGGCGCTGGCTGCCAATCTGCACGATGCGGTTATTCTTCTTTGCCGCATCGATGATGGAAAAGCCCTCCGGGACCTCGTGCGTCATAGGCTTTTCGCAATAAATATCCTTCCCGGCGTTGCAGGCATCCTCAATAATGCGTGCGTGCCAGTGGTCGGGCACCGCGGCAACGATGCAGTCGATGTCTTTGTTTTCCAGCAATTCGTGGTAGTGCCGCGTGGCCGGGACCGTCTTGCCGGTCTCCCGGCTGATAATGGCGTTGGCCAGGGTATGCCGCCCGTCGTAAAGATCGCAGGCCGCCACGCACTCCACACCGGGAAGCCGGATGGAAGTTCCCAGCAACCCCGAACCCTGCATGCCAATGCCCACCATGCCGAAGCGCACGGTGTCGCTGGGCGGCACGGGGCTGGGCGACGCCGACAAATTTTCGGTTTCAAGCAGAACAGACTGGCCAACCAGCGCAGCGCCCGCCGCAGTGGACGTGCGGCGCATAAAATCCCGCCGCGATATCTCTCTGTTCCCCATGTTGATGCACCTCCACTTTTTCCAGTTCGAATCTGATGATCTGTTTGCCTGCCCGTGAACCCGCCCGGTCTGGGAATGCGGGCCCACGGCTGAATCAGGCCGCCGTCCGGCCGTGGGCGCCCCATTGGGAATTCCATCAACCGCTTTATGTCCGGATCGTTTTGGCCCCCTCATCCCACACGGCCTCGGCCTTGTTGAAATAGGAATGGTTGGCCATGTGGCACGCAATGGCCGTCCAGTTGCCGAACACCGGGTCTTCATTGGTGGCGGACCGGGTCCTGACTGCAGTCAAAAAGTTTTCCATGTGGATCAGGTCCTCATCGTAATGGTCGGGCACGCGGTAGGTCTGTGACTCTTTGACGGCAGGCCGCGAGCCGACCGGGGGTGCCGGATGTTCCTTCCTCCAGTTGGCCCAGTATTCCTCGCGCAGCTTCTTGGGCCAGCCAACCACCGAATAGCCCTCCGGCTGTGGCTGCTTGTTCTGCGGCGTAAAGGTCATGGACTCTTCGCTGTTAAATTCCAGAGTCCCCTTGGTGCCGTAAACCCGCGTGCCGCTTCCCATGAAATCGTTGTTCAGGTTGCAGCGGACATTCACTGTCACGCCGGGGTAACTGTAGAGAGTGGAGATCATGTCCGGCTCGTCCCGGCCATCCTTGTAGTGGTAGATTCCACCGGCAGCCACGGCCTTTTGAGGCGGGGTCTTCAGTCCCAACACGGTGTAGATTCCGGTCAGGATGTGCACATAGAGGTCGCCCGGCAGCCCTTCACCGTAATCCGAGTAGCCCCGCCACCGGAAGAAGCGCTTGGCATTAAAGGGTATCTTGGGCGCGTCACCCAGGAAGCGTTCCCAGTCGATCGTCTGCGGGCTGGCGTCAGGCGGAATCGGATAGACCCAGGCACCGCTGGGGTCGTTCCGGTCCATCCAGCCATCGACGGCCGTGATATTGCCCAGAGCCCCGCTTTCAACAATCTCCCTCGCTTTGGCAAAGACAATGTTGCTCCGCCGCTGGCTGCCCACCTGCACCCTGCGGTCGTACTTTTTCATCGCGTTGATAATCTGGAAGCCTTCCTCGACCTTATGGGTCATCGGCTTTTCGCAATAAACGTCTTTGCCGGCCGCGCAGGCGTCTTCCACGATCTTGGCGTGCCAGTGGTCCATGGTGGCCACAATGACAAAATCGATGTCCTTGCGGTCAAGAATTCTACGGTAGTCTTTGGTGGTGTCGAGCTTCTTGCCGGCGTGCTGCTGGGCGGCAATCAGCCGGCCGTCGTAAAGGTCGGAGACGGCCACCATCTCAACCCCGGGGGCGCGAAGTGCGGTGGACAGGTCATTACAACCCCGAACTCCTGTGCCGATGGAAGCAAATCTGAGCCTGTCCGAAGGTGGTACGGGCCGGGGCGACGCCATTGCCCGCGCCGGTTCCAGCACCGTCAGCTTTGCTGCCGAACCGATCGCGGCGGCGCCCGCTCCTACTCGCATGAAATCTCGCCGTGTCATCGAATCTTTTGCCATAAGGGTCTGGCCTCCTTGCGAAAGTCTGCAAACGAAATCAAAACATTTGGGGTAACGGGCAAGTTTGACAGAAACCCACGCGAAGTGAAAGCCTTTTGTTCACGAAAACCCCGCCGGTGTTGGAGTTCCGCCGAGGGTTCTCCGGCCTCTGACGAGCGCGCATTCAGGCCCGGTTGGGAGGCAAAACCTTCAACCGCGCGCCGGCCGCCCTTCTTATGAATGGCTCAATGAGGCCAGATTTCTGAGCGGCCCGCCTGTAACCCGCATGGTGGACCACTCGTCCAGCACGCGCGCGCCCAGCGACTTGTAAAACTCCAGCGCCGGGGTGTTCCAGTCGAGCACCTGCCATTCAAACCGGCCGCAGCCTTCTTCAACCGCGATCTTTGCCAGGCGCGTCAGCAGCGCCTTGCCGATTCCCCTGCCGCGAAACTCCGGCCGCACGAACAGGTCTTCCAGGTAAAGCCCCGGCCGGCCCAGCCAGGTGGAGTAGTTATAAAAGAAGAGCGCAAAACCGGCCGCCTCGCCATCCCACTCCGCAATCAGCACGCGAAACTTCGGATGGTCGGAGAAGCCGTCGCGCCGGATGTCTTCATCGGTGGCCACGGCCTTGTCCGGCTCCTTTTCGTATTCGGCCAGCTCGCGGATGAGCTGGACAATCAGAGAAATGTCTTTGTCCTCTGCCGGACGAATACAAAGCATTGAAAAACCCCCGAAGCATCTTACATGATTCACCGTGAATTAAGAAAAGCCCATTGGGCGGGATGTTGAATCAAGCTGTAGCGGCGGCCTTAGGTCACCATCATTTTGTTGAGCTTGGCGAGGTAAACTCGCCACTACTCCACCGGCTAAATTCTTTCGCCCCCTTCGGCAACTGTTCTTGCGAAAGGGCACGGATTCATCTGTGCGGCATTTCTCTCGTCACTCGTCACTGGTATGTGGCAAGGCACCTCTCCGGGCTCGCTCCGGCTCTGCCAAGCCGCGAGAACTATCCTTAAAAGGAAATTCTTACTGTATAATCGAGGTCCTCTGGGCCCACGAACAACGAGCTATAACATTTCTGTTTCGAAGGAGCATTATCTGGTCGGGCGGACAATTGCTCACTATCGGATCAGCGCCGCGCTTGGTGCTGGCGGGATGGGCGAGGTGTATCGAGCTGCCGACACCAAACTGGGCCGCGACGTCGCGCTGAAAATCCTTCCTGCCGACTTGGCCTGCGATCCCAATCGCCTGTCACGATTTCAGCGTGAAGCGCGCGCCGTGGCCGCGCTCAACCACCCCAATATCGTGACCATCTTCTCCGTGGAAGAGGCCGAGGGTGTGCACTTTCTGACCATGGAACTCGTGGAAGGGGAGCCGCTGGCGAAACTGATACCGGCGGAAGGGATGCAGCCGGCACAGATCGTGGAAATCGGACACGCGATGGCCGACGCGCTGGCCGCGGCGCACGAAAAGGGGATTATCCATCGCGACCTGAAACCGGCCAATGTGATGGTGACGCGGGATGGCCGCGTGAAGATATTGGACTTTGGTCTCGCCAAAGAGACTTGCCCGGCAAGCTACGATGGCCCCACCATGACCCTGCCTGACAGGACGCAAGCGGGCGTGGTGATGGGAACACCAGCCTACATGTCGCCCGAACAGATTGCGGGCGGGCCGGTCGATCACCGTTCGGACATTTTTTCTCTCGGGGTCGTTCTTTTCGAGATGGCCACCGGCCAGCGGCCTTTTCAGGGGCAGTCTTATGCCGAGCTCGTCTCCTCAATCCTGCGCGACAGCCCTTCGCTGGTCACCGAGGTTCGGCCCGGCCTTCCCGCCGAACTTGGGCAGATTGTCCGGCGCTGTTTGGAGAAAGACCCGAAGCGCCGCATCCAGACCGCACGCGACATTGCCAATCAATTCGCGGAGACGGCCAAGGCGGCGCATCCCTCTTCGGGAACGGAAGTGGCTCTGGCAAAGGAATCCAGCCCTTCCGTGGCGGTGCTGCCGTTCGCCAACTTGAGCGCGGACCCGGAGAACGAATATTTCAGCGACGGATTGGCCGAGGAGATCATCAACGCCCTAGTGCAAAATCCGGGGCTGAGAGTTATCGCGCGCACCTCGGCCTTTGCTTTCAAAGGGCAAAACAAGGACGTGCGGCAGATTGCCGAGGTGTTGGGCGTCGATCATGTTCTCGAGGGAAGCGTCCGCAAGGCGGGAAACCGCATCCGGGTGACGGCGCAGTTGATCACCGCCCGGGATGGCAGCCACCTGTGGTCGCAGCGTTACGACCGCGATCTGGTAGACATCTTCGCCGTGCAGGATGAAGTTGCGCAAGCCATCGCGGAGAAGCTTCAGGGAAAGCTGGTGGCAGGGTCTCGGCCACAGAGGAAATACACCCCCAACCTGCCGGCCTACGAGGCGGTTCTCAAGGCCTGGCACCATCAGTGGAGCTTCACACCGGAGGGGCTCGAGCGTGGCCGTTTGTATTATGAGCAGGCCCTTCAGCTCGATCCAGGCTTCGCCCTCGCCCACAGCGGGTACGCCCATCACTTTCTCCAGCAATCATCGACGGGAAATCAGCCGGCACGCGAGGCAATGCCGCAAATGCGAGAGCAGGCGCAAGCGGCACTGGAGTTGGACCCCACGCTGGCGGAAGCCCACGGCTTGTTGGGGATCGTGGCGGCGATTTACGATTACGACTGGCAGGAAGCGGAACGCCGATTCCGCCTCGCCCTGAGCTGCGATTCGGTTCCATCCCTGGTGCGCACCTGGCCTGGCTACTTCCTATACCAGTTGACCGGCCGGGCGCGGGACGGCATTGCTGAGCAGGAGCGTGCGCTCAAGGAGGACCCGCTCAACTACGTGTTCCGATTCGTCATGGGCAGTTCCCTGATCATGGTGGGGAACTACGCGGAGGGCGACGCTCAACTCCGCCAGGCGGTGGACCTGGCCGGCGGCTCTTTCCTGAATTACTTCTTCCTCGCGCTGAGCATGGCGGCACAGGAAAGGCTGGGTGAAGCTCTGGAATATGCTGAGACTGCGTATTCTCTGGCACCCTGGAGCGCCTGGACTACCGGGGCCCTGGCCGGGATGACCGCGCGCACGGGGGACACCGGCCGGTCGGAAGAATTGTTGCGGCAACTGGGCGATTCAGGGAGGCACGACGCCGCCTTTGGCTTCGCCACCGCTTACATCGTTCATAGGGATATCGAGCCAGCCGCCCAGTGGGCCGCACGGGCCATCGAGGAGCGAGCTCAGCACGTTCCGTGGCTGCTGAGCCACCCGATTTCCCAACCGCTACGGCGGAGCGGCCAGTGGCCTGCCCTGGCAAAGGCCCTGAACCTGCCCGCCGTGTCATGAGCGGCCCCTTGCCGCTGTTTTATAGACGCGCTGGCAGAGGTCCGGAGAGCCGCCGGCATTCTGCTGATTGGATGGATCCCCATGCCAGATCACTTCCACCTGCGTTTGTAGACGGAGCCTGCCGCTACGCTCTCTGCCGGATATTTCAAAAGTCTGTCAGGCCGGGGGCCCCGCACCACGGCGACGAGAGGCGGTTGAAAGCCGGATGCGCCCGCGTTACCCTGAACCCGTAAAGATATAGGATTCGCAGAACCGGCAAAGAGCTTGCCGGGTGAAATCTACGGTGAGAAAAGTGGAGCATGCACGGCGAATATGATCGCGCGATTGCACCGCGCGTCCTGATGACGGTCATCCACGCCGTTGCGGTGGCGGTAACCGGCTGGCTGCTGCTGGGTGGAGGGCTGGAAGC
>JBAUWE010000687.1:0-1845 GCA_049583595.1 Terriglobia bacterium | reverse complement strand
CCGATGTCTGGCGCCCAGGTAAGGGTTTTTTCGCCACCGTCCGGGTTTATCGCTGGCGGTATGTCGGTTGTCGTCCCCACCTCGCCTTGCGTGCAATGCAATCCACACGGCGTCCTGCGGTACGAGCTTCAGACCGACGCCACAGGCCGCTTCGCCGTGCAGGAAATGGAACCCGGCTCGTACGTGGTCAGTGCGGTAGCCGATGGCTACGCCGAAGAGGTTTTCAAGGTCCATGAAAAGTACATGCCGATGGACGCCTTCTCTCTGCGGTCCGGCCAGCAGCGCGACGATATTGTCGTCCGGTTGCCGCGCGCCAGCGTGCTCACTGGCCGCGTGATCGACGAGCATGGCGAGCCGGTGCCTGGGTCGCTCGTACAGGTGCTGCAACATGGGCCCGCGGGCGCGCAGCGCAAAATACTGCTGCCGGTGACGGGAACAACGACGGACGACCGCGGCGAATATCGGGTGTTCGGCTTGCTGCCGGGCCGCTATTATCTCGTCGCCGGGTATCAGCCGGACTTCGACCTGGGCGCCTTTAACGTCTACGACCTGGAGCGTAAATTTTATTACGGCAGGATTTCCCGGCCGGTTGCGAGCTGGGAAGCCTTTCCCCCCTTGTTTTTCTACCCCAGCGGCACCGACCCTTCTCGCGCAAGGCCGGTGAACCTGGAGCCGGGGCAGGTAGTTTCCAACCTTGATATCTCCGTTCGGCCAATGACCAAGGAGGAACGGGCGCCCATTGACAAGTTCCACTTGCTTCCGCCGCTCACCGGAGCGTGTGAAGCATCGGGGAGGTTGATGAATGCCCTCACGGGCCTCCCGCTGGCGAACACTTGGATGTTTTTCGGGCCGAAATTCTCTATGTACCGGCATCCTGCTGTGCACATCCGTACTGACGGAGAAGGACACTTTGATCTGCAGTCGATCCCTTGCGATTGGGGCTTGCCGCTCGGAGTACGGGCAAATGGATTCGTGGAGCAACTGGAAGAATCGGAATTGGGGCCGTCATATCCTCGTCCGCCGGGACCGCAATTTCGCTCCCAGCACAAGATCACCGGCATCGAGATCAGGATGGTGCCGACCGGGGTTATCGCCGGAAAAATCACCGATGCGCATGACAATCCGGTCGAGTGCGCGCACGTCACTGTATCGCTGGCCTATTCATCGCCTGATACCCGTGGGTGGCTGAGGCCGTTTCGCGAGACGGTGACCGACGACCGGGGCCGATACCGCTTCTTCAATTTTCCTGCGGGACAGTATTACGTCGCCGCACAGACGCGGACGGCCCGGCCGATTGCGGCGCTGCCAGCCTCTCCTGCCGACTTGCGGTTGTCGGGCGCCTCGCCGGGCGTTTCCGTGTCGCCGTACATCTACTATCCGCATGCGACAACGCCTGGCGATGCTTTGCTGGTTCGCCTGGCGCCAGGCGAGCAAATGACGGCAATCGACTTTCCGCTTTCGCCGGTTCCGACCTATGAAATCAGCGGCACGGTGCAGGGGACTGCGACACGCTTGGCGGGAGGAAAAGTCAGGTTGACCCTGGTGCCTGCAAAAGGCGCGTTTGGAATTTCCCTGAAAGACGGCGATGTCGTGCAACTGGACAGTTCCGGCCATTTCCGCATTTTGGGCGTGCCGCCGGGTTCGTACGTGCTCTGGGCGGTCCCCGCTGGTATGCGAAGGTATGCCGCCTGCGCACGCATCACCGTGTCACAGGCGAATGTTTCCGGCGTCACGCTTGATCCTGTAGGCGATTGGACGGTTCACGGCCACTTGACCGCGGAGGGCCAGCCGGACAGTCATTTCCGATATCGCGTCATTGCGGAGCGAGGAGATGCCGGCTTCCTC
>JBAUWE010000686.1:0-1530 GCA_049583595.1 Terriglobia bacterium | reverse complement strand
CTTCAGATGTTTGCGCGATACGGCAGGTCCTTCCACGCACCTGGTTCCCAGCGCAACCGGCGGCCCCTTCAGATCTTTGTTCAGCACCCACAGTTCGGCATTCTTCGAGCGGCTCGGCCAGGGATCTTCAGGATCGAACTGGCGCGCGCCGGAAAGCAGAATGTCGCCATTGCTCAGATAGAGCGCCCGCGTGTAGCCAGCGTTGAAATAGTTCAGAGTCACGGGCCGGATGACCTTCGTATCCATGTCCACCATAAAGGCCTGCCCGAAAGTCTTTTCAAGAAAGAGAACCTTCTTCCCGTCGTGCGACCAGTCGGCGCGCTGGCCAAAGTAAGTCATGCGGGTGATGTAGGGATGAAGATGGTCGGCGGGAGAACCAGCTTTGGCCTCCTCGCCACTGCTTGTCCTGCCGGCCTGCTCAGGCTGCGGTGAGTTGCATTGCAACGTCGTCAGCAATAGAAACGGAATTCCCAGGGCAAGAAATAAGAATTGCCATCGTTGCATTTCTTCCTCCTGAAATCAGTGCAGCATCATCGCCTGGGGCATGACGAAGTAAAAGAACAGTCCGATGCAGATGAGCACGGCCACCAGGATCAGCGTCCACCCCATATTGTGCCGGATGACTTCTCCTTCGTTTCGCACGTATCCCGTGGTGGCCACGCCGACGCTGGCCGTCTGCGGCGCGATCGGCTTGCCCACTTCCGCTCCCACCGAGTTCAACGAGGGCGCCAGCAACACCGGGAAGCCCAGCAGGTTGCCCACCATGGCCTGGAAGGCCCCGAACATGGCGTTGGTGGAAGTGTTGCTGCCTGAAAGCGCCACACCAATCCAGCCCAGGATGGGCGCCACCACAATGAACCAGACGCCCAGCTTCGAGAAGGCATAGGCCAGCGAGGAAGCCATGCCGGAATAGTTGAAGATGAAGGCCAGCGCAAAAATAAAAACACCCACCAGCAGCGCTCCCCACATCTGACTCAGCGTTCGCCGGAAGACCGCCTTCAGAATCGATTTCCCCGGCCGCAGCATCAGCGTAATTAGCACCCATGAGACCATGATCGACGTTCCGCCGATGAACGGCTTGAATCCAAACGAGGCGCTGACCAGCTTGTGGCTCAGGGAAGAAATCCCCTCCACCTTGAAGCTCGCCAAAGTGATGCCGGGAAGCGAAGACCACGGGCCTGTCCATAGCACCACCACGCCCACCAGCAGGAAGAACGGCGCCCAGGCCGCCAGCACGCGGCGCCGGGTCAGCCCGTGCTCGTCCGAATGGTTAGCCTCTGCTTCCGGCACCGGGATGCCGCCATAGCCCAGAGTCTCTTTGGGTTTCCAGAAGCGCAGCAGCACCAGCAGGGCGACAAAGCAAACCACCGCGCCGCTGATGTCGGGCAGGTAGGGACCCAGGTATTGCGAGACGGGAAACTGTCCGGCGATGTAGGCGAACGATCCGACGATGGCCAGGGGCCACGCGCCGCGAAGCCCGCGCTTCCCCGCCACCAGGTAAATCAGCACCCAGGGTGGAACCAGCGCCAG
>JBAUWE010000685.1:12500-13593 GCA_049583595.1 Terriglobia bacterium | reverse complement strand
AGGCTGTCTTCGTGCTCAATGGAGAGGACGTCGTTGTAGCCGACCATCTGCAGCGTGGAAACGAAGTCGCCCCAGAAATCGCGTCCGTGGCCGTAACCGACGGTCCGGAAAAGCCAGGAGCGGTTTTTCTCGTCCGTATAGGGCTTGGTGTCGAGCACGCCGTTCACCTTGTAGTTCACATCGTAGAGCCGGGTATCTTTGGCGTGGACGTAAAAGACGGCCTTGCCCAGTTTCCGGGCCGCAGCGCAGGGATCGATGCCCTGCCAGAACATGTGGCTGGGATCGAGGTTGGCGCCGATGGCCGGTCCCGACTCCTTCCGCAGTCGCAGCATGGATTCCGGCGAATAGGCGATAAAGCCGGGGTGCATCTCAATAGCGACGCGAACGCCGTGGTCGGCTGCGAACTTGGCCCTTTTTTTCCAGTAAGGAATCACCTTCTTTTCCCACTGCCATTTCAGGATGTCCGGATAGTCGGGGGGCCAGGCGCAGGTGACCCAGTTGGGATTCCTGGAGCTGTCGGAATCTCCGGGGCAGCCCGAGAAGTCGATGACACGATTCACCTCCAGCTTTTCAGCCAGCAGGATGGTTTTGCGGCTGACTTCTGCGGCGGAGTCCGCAATCTTCTTGACCGGATGCAGGGCGTTTCCGTGGCAGCTCAGGGCGCTGATGGTGATGCCCTGGTCGTCGAGTTTCTGCTTGAATTCCTTGAGCTTGGCAGGCGCGTTCAGCAGGTCGAGCTTCAGGTGCGCATCGCCCGGGTAGTTCCCGGTTCCAAGCTCGATGGTGCTGATCCCCAGCGGCTTGATCTTGTCGATGACTTTCTGCAGCTTCAGGTTGGACAACAGGACAGTGAATAGGCCAACTTTCATGGGCGCTCTCCGTTTGTCGGCTCTGGCGCCCGGCGGATGGACGTGGAATCCCGGGCTGCCCTTGGCCGAAGTTGGGTTTTGTTTCCAGGCAAAAGAAGGAATAAATCTATCGGCCAGAGCAGCGAACGTCAACTGTAAAATGGCACGATTGTTCTTGAGGACCGCCGGGTTTTGGAGGATAATATAAGAGGAATAGGGAAAAGATAGGTCTGCCGTTTTTCCCC
>JBAUWE010000685.1:0-10000 GCA_049583595.1 Terriglobia bacterium | reverse complement strand
GAATGGGGATGGGGTATGACAACATAATTTGCCCGCCGGGGCGGCCCCCGCCGCGAGTGCCGTTGCCGATAACTTGGCATCAGGCCGGGCGCCCGACCAGGCGTCCCTCGTGGACCCGTCCGATGGCTACATCAACCAGGGTATTGGGAACGGGGTCCGAGCCGGGAAGCGAGACCTGCAGGTAGTTGGTGGAGAGCGCTGTCGGGGTTCCTTCCTGGACTTTGTGCAGCACCACGACGCTCAGGTTTCGTCCGATCTGCTCATGCAGGAACCGGCCGCGCCTGGCTGCGATCAGGCTCCTCAATTCGCGGACGCGCTCGTGGATGCGGCGCCCATCCACCTGTTCAGGGCGCGCTGCGGAGGGTGTTCCCGGTCGTGAGGAGTAGGGGAAAACGTGGAGATAGGTAAACGGCAGCGACTCGATGAACCGCAGGCTTTCGGCGTGGTCCTCCTCCGTTTCGCCCGGAAAGCCTGCCATCACGTCGGCTCCCATGCCGCAATTGGGCATCCGCTCGCGAATGGCCAGGATGCGCTCGGCGTACTGGGTGGTCCAGTAGCGCCGGTTCATCAGCCGCAGGATTCTGTTGCTGCCGCTTTGCAGTGGAACGTGGAAGTGGTGAGCCATACGCGGGTCAGTCGCCACCAGTTCAATCAGCTCGTGGTTCACGTCCATCGGTTCAATGGAACTGATCCTCAACCGCGGAATTCCGGTTTCTGACAGGATCCGCTCCACCAGCCCCAGGAAATTGATGCGCCGGCCCAGGTCGCGCCCGTAGCTGCCCAGGTTGATTCCTGAAAGCACGATTTCCTGGTAGCCTTTCTGCTCCAGCTCTCGAACCTGCTCGATGACTTTGTCCGGGTCCATGCTGCGGCTCTCGCCGCGAACGTGCGGGATGACGCAAAACGCGCAGCGCGCGTTGCAGCCGTCCTGGACCTTCAGGGTCGGTCGCGTACGGTCGTCGGCAAACACCGGAGCAAAGTGGAACGTATCCCCGATTTCACCCACCAAAACCAGGGGCTGTAAGGTCTGGGATTCAGGACCAGGAAAGGATGCCTGGATGTCCGTCTGCTCTTCAGGAGAGGGTGAACTTTGGGGGCCGGCATCTCCAGACAAAATCTGCACCAGGGTATGCTTGTGAGAGTTCCCGATCACCCAGTTGACGCCCGGAAGCTTTGCGATTTCGTCGCCGGCCCGTTGCGCATAGCACCCGGTCACCAGAATCCTGCAGTCCGGGTTGGTCCGGTGGATGCGGCGAATCACCTGGCGCACTTCGGCGTCGGCAGCAGCGGTGACCGTGCAGGTGTTCAGGACCGCGATCTCGCTGGCTTCCGCACTCGCTTCCCTGAACCCCTTCACCATCAGTTGTTTCTTGATGGCGGTCCCGTCCGCATGGCTCGCCCTGCACCCGAAATTGATAAGGTGGAAGGTGCTCATGAATACTTCATGTTATGCGAACCTGGGGTGGTTGCGCCAGTGCGGGCTGATCTTTTCGAAAGAAGACGGGGACAGACAGGCTTTGGAGAAGGCACAAGCCTCCCTGCTTCAGTCACCATTGAGGCGGAAACAGCTACAACCGGGCGGTAGGCACACTTTCAGCCTGTGTGTTCAGCGCTTCCCACCAGGCGCCGTACACCCAGGCCCAATCCCTTTCGGGAGAGATGAAGAGGCGGTTGGCTGCGATCAGATCAAGCCGCGGATCCTGCTGCCCGACGCTGTTCGAAGCATTCCCTGCAATAGACGGGGCGCCCCTGGGTCGGCTTGAAGGGTACCGTGGTTTCCTTGCCGCATTGTGAGCAGACTGTGCTGGTTTCCACACGCCGATGGCCCTGTCCGTTGAGCAACTGGCTTCTCTTGGACTTACAGGCCTTACAGCGCTTCGGCTCGTTTTTGAACCCCTTATCCGCGAAGAAAAGTTGTTCGCCTGAGGTGAAAACGAATTCCGCTCCGCAATCGACGCAATTGAGGACTCGATCCCGGTATTCCATGATATGCCCCCCTGGCTGACCAGTCTCGCGCCTGATATTGAACTACCCCTCATCCGCCATCAGGATCAGTCCCGGTCATGCCTGGCCTTTTTGCGGGCTCTTTTCCGCGCCAAGGCCGCCTTGACTCGCTTTTTTTCTCCTGGCTTCAGATAAAAGGAATGCTTTTTGATTTCCTTAATAATGTCCTCTTGCTGCACCTTTCGCTTGAAGCGGCGGAGGGCGCCTTCCAAAGACTCTCCCTCCTGAAGTCGAACTTCGGCCAACGACTAACACCCCCATTTCATGGTGAAATAAAGGAAGTACACTTTTCCTCTGGTTATCAGAATTCTTACCCGGTTTCCACTGTGAAGTCAAGGCCATTTTTTGCAGCCTGCGTCGCCCGGATCTTTCAGGCTCTGCCACCGGCCGCAGCCGCAGGCGCTCTTCTTGACCCTTACAGCGCCATATGCTACGGTCAGATTCACTCTTCGATGCGGCATCGGGCAGTGCTTGATGGCAGAGATCCTTAAAGTCGAAAAGCCGAATCTCGAATACGCGCTGGAATACTCGGCCCGGTTGATTCTAGAGGGGAAGGTTGTCGCCTTTCCGACGGACACTTTTTACGGCCTGGGCGCTGACCCGTTCAATCTGGCCGCGATCACGGAGATTTTCCGCATCAAGCGCCGTTCTGCCGACCGGCCCATTCCGCTGCTGGTTTCGTCGCTCGATCAGGCCGCCGACCTGGTGGCCGATCCGCCGCAGCTTTTTTTTACCCTGGCGAAGAAATTCTGGCCGGGTCCTCTGACGCTGGTTGTCCGCGCCTCGCGCCAGATCCCTTTGAAAGTTACGGCAAACACCGGCCGCGTAGGCATTCGCTGGCCGCGCTTTCCGCTGGCCGAGGCTCTGATCACGGTTGTTGACCGGCCCCTGACGGGAACCAGCGCCAACCTGTCTGAAAAACCTGCCTGCTCCACGGCCGTCCAGGTTGAAGAACAAGTCGGCGATGCATTGCCTCTCATTCTGGACGGCGGCACCACAGCGGGCCACAATCCATCAACGGTGGTCCAGCTTGAAGGTGAGCGGCCCCGCATTCTGCGTTTCGGCGGTGTCAGCGAATCTGATCTGAAAGAATTCCTTTCCTGAGTCTTCCGTGCGATTGCGCCATTGGATTCTCCTGATTCTGTTTGCGTCCCTTGTGGGCGTTGTCGTGCTGGAGGTCTCCCTTTACAAGGCCATTCGGCGCCAGGCCACCGGCGATGAAGCGCGGCCGGCCGGTGCCATCGTGGTCTTTGGCGCGGCGGAATATAACGGGCGTCCTTCACCCGTTTACAAGGCCCGCCTGGACCACACCTTTGACCTGGAAGAGCACCACTATGCTCTGCTGGTGATTACGACGGGCGGCAGGGGCGGGGACCCCCATTTTACGGAAGGCGGCGTGGGCCGGGACTATCTCATCCAGCAGGGGGTTGCCGCGCGCAAGATCGTGGCCGAGACCGAAAGCGAAACCACTTTCCAGACGGTGACGGCGGTGGCGCAAATCCTGAAGTCCCGGGGAAATTCAACCTGTGTAGCGGTCAGCGACGGCTTTCACCTTTACCGGATCAAGCGGTTGTTTTCTTCTTTTGGAATCACCGCCTACACCTCTCCTGCTCCCGACAGTCCCATTGAGGCCGAACCCTTTCCGCGCGCTCTCTACTCGCTGCGGGAACTGCTGATCATCAACCTGTGGCATCTGGGCTTTCACGTCTAGCGGGTCTTTATGGGTGGGAGACGTTTCCCAGCACCACCGCTCTGCGCGCTCCGGTCACAGCCGGAAGATTGCCCGGCAGCCCGTGCAGGGTCCGGTCGGCGAGGATGGCAAAAGCGATGGCTTCCTTGGCGTCCACCGGAAGCCCGAACGCGTCTGAAGGCATCACCTCGACTTCAGGCAGCAGTTCTCCGATGCGCTTCATCAGCAGCCGGTTATGGGCGCCGCCGCCTGAGGCCACCAGGCGCTCGACGTTGGCTCGCGGAATAACAAACCGCCGCAGCGCGCCGGCAATCGTTCTGGCGGTCAACTCGTTTGCCGTGCGCAGCAAATCCTCCTGGCGCGCGTCCGGAAGCTTGCTTAGAAAATAGCGCTGGACGAATGCCTCTCCGAATTGCTCGCGTCCGGCACTTTTCGGAGGCTGCTTTCGGAAAAAAGGAACACGGAGAACCCGCGCCAGAAGATCGTCGAGAACCTTGCCCCTTGAGGCCATGCGGCCTCCGGAATCGTAATGGCGGCGCCCGCGGGTGAAGGCGCGCACCAGGCCGTCCATCAACATGTTGCCGGGGCCGGTATCGAAGCCGTAAACATCCTCTGGCTTGGCGCCAGCGGGAATCACCGTGAGGTTGGCGATTCCGCCGATGTTCAGCGCCACCCTGCCTTGCTTCCTGTCGCTCAACAGGAGGTAGTCCACCAACGGAACCAGCGGCGCTCCCTGCCCTCCGGCCGCCATGTCAGCGGTGCGGAAGTTGGACACCACCACCGTCCCGGTGCGTTCGGCAATCACCGCCGGTTCGGCAATCTGCAGAGTTGAGCAGGTTTGATGGCCGGCCTCCTTCGTGGCCTGTCCCTGGTGGAAGATGGTCTGGCCGTGTGAGCCGATCGCGGCCAGCCGCCCGGGCGTTATTCCGGCCTTGCGGCAGACCTGCAGGGCGGCATCCGCAAAAAGCGTGCCCAGCAGGAAGTTCATCTGGCTGATCTCTCCCGTTCCAACCCGCTCGCCTGCCGCAACGCGCAGCACGCGGCGCCGGACAGCGGTGGGATACGGAACAGAAATGAACTCCAGCAGGCGGACGCCTGGCGCTGTGGCCGGCCCCGTCAGGCGCACCAGTGCCGCATCCACGCCGTCGAGAGACGTCCCCGCCATCAGGCCCACCAGCAGGCGCGGGGCGGCGGGCCGCAAAAGCTCACGACTGGATTTGCTTTTTGAGTTCGGCAAGTAGATTCAGGGCTTCAAGGGGCTTCAGGTTGTCGAGATCGACTTTCTCAATGGCCTGGACCACCTCGGAGTTCAAGGGAGTAAAAATCATCAACTGCACATCTTTCTGTTCCTGCTTTTTCCTGGCGAGCCGTCCACTCACAGTGTGCTCGCTCTGCTCGTGCCGCTTCAGCACTTCTCTTGCCCGCTCCACAACGCTTGCGGGAAGCCCCGCCAGCCGCGCCACCTCAATCCCGTAACTCTTGTCGGCGCTGCCCGGTTCCACCTTGCGCAGGAAGATGACGTTGGCTCCGGATTCCTTGACGGAAACGTGATAGTTGCGAACCCCGGGCAGCAGCTCTTCGAGTTCCGTCAACTCGTGATAATGCGTGGCAAATAGGGTCCGGGCGCGGCTGTGAGTCAGCAGATGTTCCACCACGGCCCAGGCGATCGCCAGCCCGTCAAAGGTTGCGGTCCCCCGGCCAATCTCATCCAGCAGCACCAGGCTGCGCGGCGTCGCCGTGTTCAGGATGGTGGCCGTTTCCGTCATCTCCACCATAAAGGTGGAGCGGCCGCGCGCCAGGTTGTCCGAGGCTCCGATGCGCGTAAAGATGCGGTCGAAAAGCGGAAGTTTGGCGCGCTCGGCGGGCACAAAGCTGCCCATCTGCATCATCAGCGCGATCAGCGCCGTCTGGCGCAGATAGGTTGACTTCCCGCCCATATTGGGGCCGGTCACGATGATCAGGATGTCCGAGGTGGGGTTCAAATAGAGGTCGTTGGGGATGAAATTCCCGGCCTCCTCCCGCGTCACGATGTGCTCAATCACGGGGTGCCGCCCCTGGAAGATCACCATCTCTCCGTTGTCGGAAAACTCCGGCCGGCAATAATTCCTTTCCGCCGCCAGGTGCGCGAAGCAGGCCAGCACGTCCAGTTCGGCCAGCGCCTGGGCCGTCTGGCGAATGCGGCGCCCCTCAGCCCCCACCGCTCTTCGAATTTCCACAAACAGTTCCCGCTCGAGCGTCTGGCTTCTTTCCTCGGCGTCCAGAATTCTGGCTTCCAGCTCCTTCAATTCCGGCGTGGAAAAGCGCTCCGCGTTCACCAGCGTCTGCTTGCGCTGATAGTCCTCCGGCACCAGGTGCAGGTTCGGCTTGGTGACCTCGATGTAATAACCGAAGACGCTGTTGAAACGCACCTTGAGCGAATTAATGCCCGTGCGCTGGCGCTCGCGCGTTTCAATCTCTGCGATCAATTGCCTGCTGTTGTGGCTGATTTCCCGGAGCGAGTCGAGCTCCGCATGGTAGCCCGGCTGGATCAGATTGCCTTCGGTCAGCAGCACCGGAGGCTCCGGGTGGATGGAGCGTTCCAGCAGGTCGTGAACGTCCTTCAACTCGTCCATGCGCTCGTGGAGTTCCCGGTAGCGCCGGGCGTGGAAGCTTTCCAGGTAGGTTCGAACCAGCGGCAAATGCTCAAGCGATGCCTTCAGCGCCAGCAGGTCGCGGGCGTTTGCCGATTCCAGAGACACCCGGCCGAGAATGCGTTCCAGGTCCTGGATTCCGTTCAGCACCCGCCGCACTTCCTCCCGGGCGATGAGGTTGCCGCAAAGCTCTTCAACGGCGTCCAGGCGACCTTCAATTTCGCCTGCGTCGGTGGAGGGCCGCAGCAGCCAGCCCTTCAGCTTGCGCGCGCCGATCGACGTGACGCATTGGTCCAGCACGGCCAGCAAGGTTGCCTGGCGAGGGCCGCCGGTCAGCGGCTCCAGCAGTTCCAGATTCCGCAGCGTCGCGGAGTCGAGAACCAGCGAGTCACTTTCCTGGTAGAAACGAAGCGTATCAAAATGGAAAAGGGTTCCCCGTTGCGTCTCGCGGACGTAATGGAAGATAGCGCCGGCGGCGCCGGCGGCCAGCGCATGGCCTTCCAGCCCGTAGCCGGCCAGCGAGACCACACCGAAATGGTCCTTCAGCAGCCTCTCACCGTATTCGCTGCCGAAAACCCACTCTTCCAGATGGGTCTCGGTGATGGGAGGGTCGGAGTCCGGCGAAAAATGCACGGAAGCATTGGGGGCCAGCAGGAGTTCCCTGGGGCGCATGCGAACCAGTTCTTCCATCAGCCGCTCGCGCCTCCCTTCGCCGGTGATTTCTGTCACGCGGAAATCGCCCGTTGAAAGATCGGCAAACGCCACCCCGATGGAGCCGTTCGATTCGGCCACCGCTGCAAGATAGTTGTGGTCGCGCGGCTCCAGCAACTGGGCCCCTGTGGCGGTTCCCGGCGTCACCACCTGGGTGACTTCACGCTTCACCAGCTTTTTGGCTTTGCGCGGATCTTCAACCTGGTCGCAGATGGCCACACGATATCCGCGCCGGATGAGCTTGGAGATATAGCCTTCAGCGGCGTGATAGGGAACGCCGCACATCGGCACGGCAACTCCCTTTTCCTTGTTGCGGGAGGTCAGAGTAATCTGCAGTTCTTTGGCGGCGACAATGGCGTCTTCAAAGAAAAGTTCGTAGAAATCCCCCAGGCGAAACAGCAGCAGAGCATTCGGGTAGCGCTCCTTAATGCCGTTGTACTGGCGCATCAACGGGGTGGAAGATTCACTCATGAGTCTGATTGGCGGGGGCTATTATACCGTGCGGAAGGCCGAGCGATGCAAGGGAGTTTTTTTCGGCTTGAGAATCAATCTCTTACGGTAAGGGCGTGTGGCGCAGTACGTGAATGTCGGGCAGTTGCCGGTACTTCTGATCAAAGTCCAGGCCGTAACCGACCACAAAGATTTCCGCAATCTCAAAGCCCACGTAGTCCGCTTTCACCGGAACGATGCGGCGCGACCGCTTGTCGAGCAGGGTCACGACGCGCAGATTGTGGGGCTGATGGACGGAAAGGACTTCCTCCAGGTACTTGAGCGTGCGCCCGGTGTCGAGAATGTCCTCAACAATCAGGACCTCGCGGCCTTCGATGCTGACGTCCAGGTCTTTGGTGATTTTCACCTCGCCCGACGAATGCGTGCCGGACCCATAGCTGGTGATGCCGAGAAAATCGACGGTCACATCGATATCCATGTGGCGGATGAGGTCCGCCATAAACACCCACGCTCCCTTGAGGATGCCCACGAGGTGAGGGGTGCGGCCCTGATAATCTTTGGTGATGGCCGCCGCAAGCACACCCACCCGCTCCTCAATTTCGTATCTGGAGAGCAGCACTTCCGGTACCTGGTCTACTTTGCCATGGTCCATTCCCTTGCTCCTCGCCGTTGACGGCGTTCAATGCCTCTGCTAAAGTATTTTATTCATTGCTTTTGCTAAGGAGAATCTGTGGCAAACCATAAATCCGCTCTGAAGCGTCTCGGGCAGACGCGCAAACAGACTGAACGGAACCGGGCCCACCGCACTCGCATGCGGCACCAGATCCGCGAGCTTCGCCAGGCGCTGGACGCCAACGATAAGGCGCGCGCCGAAAGTCTGATGGTTCCCACTTTGTCCCTGCTGGACCGTATGATCCAGAAGGGTATTCTTCATCGCAACACGGCCGCCCGCTATAAATCGCGGCTGCGCCTGCGGTTCAATTCCCTTTCCTAACGTCTTCGGCGCGCCAATTTCCTTCACGGATTTCACACTCAGCGCAAATTTGAGGGGCAAACCCGGCATCAGCGGTTTGCCCGCCCGGCCCTTCCCGGTGCAACCGTAATCCGCCAGATCAGAAACTCCAGCAGGATGGTCGAATCCTTCCATGAGGATTTGATTCCAAGGTCTGCCTGGTGGACCAGCGTCAAGGCCTTGAGCAATTCTTCATGAGTATAACGCCGCCGGGCGACGGGAGCGATCTCCCAGGTGGCAAACGGGTTGGATTGCCGTTTCCATCCGCCTCCATAGCCGGTCTGCCCGGTCGACTTCAGGGCCTGCCGGAACAGGTCGCCCACACACCACAGCAGCAGTGTTTCCGCCACCTTGCTGGCCATCAGTGAGCGTAGAAACCCCAGAGCGTCCCCGCATTGCCGCTCGGCAATGGCACGGAGCATCTTGCCGATTTCGTGTTCCTCCTGAAAGGTCGAGATCAGCTGCAAGTCGGAGGATTCCAGCCGCGTCTTCCCGTCCATCGCGGTGACCAGCTTCTCGAGTTCGGTGCGCAGCCACAACAGGTTCACACCCTGTGGACTGGTATCACGCGATGAGCTGCCGGGCAGGAATTTTGAGGCGATTTCCCCGGCCACTTCGGCGTCGATTTCCACTCCCGCGCGGTGCAGGAATTCCTTGGCCCAC
Organism: Terriglobia bacterium; assembly: GCA_049583595.1. Taxonomy (GTDB): domain Bacteria; phylum Acidobacteriota; class Terriglobia; order UBA7540; family UBA7540; genus SCRD01. The sequence continues at coordinate 840 of JBAUWE010000685.1, read as the reverse complement.
GCCGCCGCCTGACGAACGGAGAGCGGACGTATTTCAACCACCGTGGTCTTCTTTTCCAGGAGTTGAGTGAACTTGCGGCGCCGGTCCGGTTCAACGGCTGAAAAGATCAGCGTTGCCGCGGGCGAGGGGTTCTTGAGGTAGACGGCCAGGGCCTTGGTGTCTTCTTCGGCTGCGCGCTTAAAGTCATTCGTGTCGGAAATCAGGAAGAAGCTGTGCCCGCCCAGCATGGGGATTTGCAGCGCAGCCTGCAACTCGCGCTCAAGCCCGCCCGGCTCAAATTCAATCTCCGTCAGGCACCAGGCGCGCGACTCCTCCGGCACTGCGGCCCGCACGGCCTCGCGGCACTCCTGGTGCAGAAAACGGTCGGAGCCGCGATGGAAATACGCAGCCGCCAGCCCGCCTTTGCGAACCGTCGAAATGAATTCTTCTGGTCCCATGACTCATTCCCGACCAGTGCAGAAATCTCAGACTGCCTTCTGACCAGTTTACTCGTTATCGGAAAGGAATGTCACCGGGAAGATGCGAGCCGTCGTCTCCCGTTCTAGGGCTCGAGTTCGATCTGGAGACGCTTGTAATCGATGGTTACTCGTGTGAACTGGCACATGACATCCTGGCCCAGGACGCCGTCAACCTGCTTGCTCAGTGGAAGCGTTGTGTTGACCTGATCGAGGATCGGAGTCCGCAGGACAGACGGAACCAGCCGGATTTGCCGGGAACCCAGCTGCAGTTCGATGGGCTTGGACTTGCCTGGCAGGAATGTCGCGTTGGCTCCCGTGTCGAAGATCAATCGAAGCTTGCCTCTGCTCGACTTTAGGCTGCACACGATCAATCCATCCACAA
>JBAUWE010000684.1:0-2118 GCA_049583595.1 Terriglobia bacterium | reverse complement strand
TTTGATTTAATAGAGATCCTCACCTCGGCCCAGTGTTCCTTATGGTCGTCAACAAGAGGGATAGTCTTATCGTGTTGCTCAACGCCATCCACGCTCACGCGCATCTCGCCATTCCCGGCAGGCGTTTGCAGGACATCGATGTGGTAGACAGTCTCCCGATAACGGTAGTGCATCTTGAACCCTGCCCAATCCGCAGGGAGGCAAGGCGTAATTCGCAGTTTGTCCACTTCAAGTCTGAGCCCCAGGAGTGATTCCACGATCAGCCTGTACATCCAGGCAGCCGAGCCCGTGTACCATGTCCAGCCGCCGCGACCGGTATGCGGTGGTACTGCATAGACGTCGGCCGCAACGACATACGGTTCCACTTTGTAGGTGGCGGTCTCTTCGGTCGATCTTGCATGGTTCACCGGGTTGATCATGGAAAAGAACTCCCACGCACGCCCGTTGTCCCCCATACGAGCGAAGGCCATTGCCGCCCAGATGGCCGCATGTGTATACTGCCCGCCGTTTTCTCTCACGCCGGGGACGTACCCTTTGATGTAGCCGGGATTCAGCGACGATTTGTCAAACGGCGGATCCAAAAGCTGGATCAGCCTATGTTCGCGGCGAACAAGGCGCTCATCCATCGCTTCCATGGCCTTGCGCGAATGCTCATGATTTCCCGCACCCGAAAGAACAGACCAGCTTTGCGCAATCGAATCAATCTGGCATTCAGGGTTACTCGCCGACCCAAGCGGCGAGCCGTCGTCGAAGTAGGCGCGGCGGTACCACTCGCCGTCCCAGCCATTCTGCTCGAGATTTTGGCGGAGGTGAGCCGTCTCCCTCTGACAACGTTCGACGAAAGACAGGTCACCCCGCATACGGGCAACCTCCGTGAACTGCATGAGCACGTGATAAAGGAAAAACCCTAACCAAACGCTTTCGCCCTTGCCGTGTTCACCCACAATATTCATGCCGTCGTTCCAGTCCCCGGAGCCGATGAGCGGCAGGCCGTGCTCGCCGAATTTGAGGCTGTTTAAGATGGCTCGGACACAGTGTCCGTAAAGGCTCTCCGCTTCTTCAGAGCGCACGGGCAGATCGTAATAAGAGTCTTCATCGGTTTCTACCGGTCGGCCATGGACGAAGTGGACGGGCTCATCCAACACGCCGGTGTCCCCGGTGGTCAGGACATAGCGGCAAGTCGTGAGCGGCAGCCAGAGGTAATCATCCGAACAGTGCGTACGCACACCCCGCCCCGTTGGCGGATGCCACCAATGTTGAACATCTCCCTGCGGGAATTGACGGGCCGCACACAGGAGCAAATGCTCGCGCACGAGATGCGGCCTGGCGTGAATGAGCGCCATCACGTCCTGCAACTGATCGCGAAAACCGAAGGCGCCCCCCGACTGGTAGGTTGCGCTTCGCGCCCAAAGGCGGCACGCCAGCGTTTGGTACAGAAGCCAGCCGTTGGCCAGCACGTTGAGGGACGGGTCGGGTGTTTCCACATGTACCGATCCGAGGGTATGCGTCCAGTGCTGCCACACCGCATCGAGGGCTTCGTGTGCAGCGGATGGTCCCCGAAAGCGATTGACCAGGTTTCTGGCATCGTCGGCGCCTCGTCCGACCCCAAGGCTGAAGATGATCTCCCGCTCTTGCCCGGCAGCCAGATCGAAGACCACCTGGATTGCGGCACAGGGATCAAGAGCGGCCCCCACTTTGCCGGAAAGGTGCGTCCGCATCATTGCCGCCGGTTTTCGAAGCGTACCGTTGCGTCCCAGAAATTCAGTCCGATTGCCGGTAACGGTACGCTTCGTATCGTCCACGTCAAAGAACGCAACACGATCGCGGAACTCCGTGTTATAAGGATTCCACGCAAACAACGCGCCGCTATTCGGGTCAATTTCGGTAATCACGTGCATGCCCGATTTCGGCCGCAGGTCGCCGAGGACCCATTCCGCGTACCCGGTAGCGGAAAGTCGACGAGGTCGCCCCGACTCGTTTCGCACTTTGAGCACCATGAACTTGATCGGTGCGTCCAGGGCCACGTAAACCCAAAGCTCTGAGCGAATGCCGCGCTCGGTGTGCTCGAAGACGCTGTAGCCAAATCCGTGCCGGGTGACGTACGGCGCAGCACCGCGG
>JBAUWE010000683.1:0-3202 GCA_049583595.1 Terriglobia bacterium | reverse complement strand
ATGCCAACGCTGTTCAAGGTGAGCGGGGCGGCAGCTCCTTCCCCATGAACCAGTACGATCTCTCCCAGAGCTATGGACCGGCTGCATGGGTCACCCGAAACCGGTTCTTCGTGGGGGGTTCATTCGGGCTGCCCATGGGCTTCAGCCTCAGCCCCTTCCTGGTGGTCAGCTCTGGCAGGCCTTATGACGTCACCACCGGGCAGGACCTGAACGGCGACTCGATTTTCAATGACCGTCCTTATTTTGTTTCAACCCCGTGCGTTACCTGTGCCGCCTCCGACTTCATTTCCAATCCATTGGCCGGCGCGTCGCTCGTGCCACCCGACTATCTCACAGGCCCTGGACAATTTTCAATGAATGCCCGCCTCTCCAAGACTTTCGGTTTCGGCAAAGAGGTGGAAGGCGGTGGTGGTGGCGGCGGTGGAGGCCATCATGGTCATGGCCGCGGAGGGCTTGGTGGCCGCGGGCTCGGCAGCGGTGGAGGCGGTCCCCGTTTTGGAGGCTCCAGCGACCGTCGTTTCAAGCTTGAGCTAGGCGTGATGGCCCACAACGTCTTCAACAAGGTTAACTATGGAACGCCGGTGGGTAACATTGACTCCAAGAACTTCGGCCAGTCCCTCTCACTTGCCGGAGGGTTCTTTGGAAACCAGGCTGCGAATCGCATGATCAACCTGTTCCTGCGGTTCAACTTCTAGCCTTAGAAGGAGATCACGGTCAGCATTTCCGTGCCTCTCGCAGCCCGCTTCACAATCCCTGGCCGGACGCTGAGTAACAAAACCTCGGCTTCCGGCCGGGCACAATGAAGAGTGAGCGCGGCCCCCCGATTCACTATCGTTTTCCGCACGCGCCAATATCATCAATCCTAACTGGGCCTCAACGTCATCCTGCAATAACCTCCCACCGGCGAACCCATCCGGAGGGTTGTCACAAAAGCGCGCCGAGGTATATAATTTCCATTTGTGAGAGCCCGAAATGAAGATTCTCGTCTATGCCCTTCTGGGGCTCATCATAGTCATTCCTGCAGCCTATTCCTCATCCGGCACTCAAGGGAATCCTGAACCGCCCGGGGGCCAAACCTCGCCACTCAATCGTGCGACACAAGAGTTCAAGGTTCTGACGGGCAAATGGGGCATACGCCCAAACAGTCCACCATCGGCGCAGAGGCACTTTGGCCCCAAGATGCGCTGGCACGGGCGTGTTTACGAGTATTTCCGTAACAACTCGCTCGATGCGATTCCTCACGAGGTCAATCAGAACGGCGGAACAAAGTCTCCGCTCCACCGCAACCAGTTCGGATTCAACATTTCCGGGCCGGTGGTCATCCCGCACCTGGTCAAAAATCCTCAGAACACCTTTTTTACGCTGTCCTATGAAGGTGTGCGCGAAACCATCTCGCGCGCCTCGTTGCATACGATCCCCACAGCGGCCCAGCGCAACGGAGACTTTTCAAAAACAGTGGATCAGGCCGGCAACCCGCTTATTATTTATGATCGGGCGACAACAACCCCGAATCCGGCTTTTGACCCGTCTCTTCCGGTCACGACCAGCAACCTTCAGTACCTGCGCTCGCCGTTCCCGGGTAACATTATCCCGGTCGACCGACTGGTACCAAAAGGCCAGCAGGCTCTGTCGTACTATCCCTTGCCCAACGCGCACGTCGGACCTTTCTTTCAAAATAACTACTTTGTCAACGCGCCGCAGTATGACACGGCTGACGGTATCATCGCGCGGGTCGATCAGTCCTTCGGCAACCGGCACCGGCTGAGTTTTCAGACGGCCATCTCCAACGGATTCGTCAGTGTCCCAAAATACTTTCCCAACGACGCAAGCCCCACCGCTCCAGACCAGCATTATTCCCGGTGGAGGGCCGAAATCGGCTACGTCTTTACCGCCACTTCAAAGACGGTCAATGCTATCCATTTAACTGCCGAATCCAGTGTTACACAGGCCGGAAGCAGCGAAACGAGCCCCTTCCCCGTCTACCAATTGGCTGATACTTATCTTTCAATGGGCACAGATTTTCCCAATTCACACAATGCGCACAATTCGCTGGAGGTGCGGGATTCGATCTCCACGCAGCAAGGAAAGCATTCACTCCAGTTGACATTCAGGGCCGACCGGTATCAAGTGAACTCCTACACGCCACAATACCCCACGGGATACTTCCAGTTCTCCACGGGGTTGACCAGCCTGCCCGGTATTGTCAACACGGGTGATTCCTTTGCCAGCTTTCTCCTTGGTCTTCCACAGTACGCAGAACGTACGGTCATCACCTCCCCATCGTATTTTCGCAATTCTTATCAGTCCATTTCCGGCGGCGACAAGTATCAGTTCTCAAAAACCCTTACGATGAGCCTGGATCTCAACTTCAAGCGACACACACCGCGGGTGGAAAAATACAACCGGCAGAGCACGGTCGATCCCCTGGTGCTTGATCCCGCGACCCTTCTGTATGGAGCACTTGTCTTCGCCGGACGCGGCCCCATTCCGCGAGGTCTGCGGCCGGCTAGCGAAAATCTCGACTATACGCTGGGCCTGGCATGGAACCCGAATGGTGATTCCAAAACCGGTGTTCGTGCATCCGTCCGCCACTGGCACGGACACATGCCGATCTATAACGGGCAGTGGGGCACACAAGGCTTCAATGCCCGGCAGACCTTTACTTCTGCCAACAACCAGTTGTCCCCGGCAGTCAACCTGACGGACGGCATTCCTCCTCTGGCCACGCCCCTGCCGGATCTCAGCCCCTCAGCCGCCGATAATACTGTTGCCGATTATGTCGATATGACGGGCCGGGTGCCTGTTTACCGGTCTGCATCACTATCGGTCGAGCGCCAGATGCCCTTTTCAATGGTCGTCACAGTAGGAACAAACTATAGCGCCGGCAGGGACCTCCTGGTCGGCGGCAGCACCACCACCCCCAACGCCATCAACCTGCGCTATCTGAGCTATCGGGATGAGCTTTACAACGAAGCGTTTCGACTCTCGTTGCAGCCCTATCCCCAATTCAAAGGCTTCGACCTTTACGGTCTTTATCCTGCCGGCCGCTACCAGCGCAAAGCCGGGTACGTCCAGGTCCAGAAGCGCGAGTCCTACGGCCTGTCGTTCTCCGCCACTTACGAATACTCCAGTCAGTACGACAATTATTCCGGGCCCTACGGCAATCAGGACTTAATCAACCTGAGCAATGACTGGTCGGCAA
>JBAUWE010000682.1:0-6326 GCA_049583595.1 Terriglobia bacterium | reverse complement strand
GCGTGGAACCGGTGGGATCAAACTCGCTGACAATCGCGTCGTAAATTCCGCCGCTTGCCGCCTGCAGCGGAGACGCCACGGGAAACTTCCCGCCATAAGTAAACCCCGCGATCCAGGCGTTGCCGCTGCCGTCCACGGCGATGGCGTTCGCCTGGTCAGGATAGATATCGCCCAGATACGTTGCGTAACTGATCGCCCCGCCTCCCGGAGCGACCTTCGCCACGAAGACCTCGTTGGTCCCGCCCCAGACCGTGTCATAAGCTCCCTGGGTCACGGGAAAATCTCTGGAAGTCGTCCAGCCGGCGACGTAGGCGGCGCCGGAAACATCGAGTGCAATGCCGGCTCCGTAACTTGCCGCCGTTCCGCCGAGATAACTGGAGTAGACCAGCGCCGAGCCGGTTGGATTCAATTCGCTGACGAAGCTTTCAAAACAGGGAAAGCTGCTCAGCGCCGATCCACACGATGCCGCCGTATATTGCGGCTGGAAACCGCCCTGTACGGGGAAATTTGAGGAGTTCGTCTGGCCGGTCAGATAGGCGTCGCCGGAAGCATCGAGCGCGATACCGTTGACGTGGTCTTCCTGGCTGCCGCCGAGATAGGTGGAATAGACAAGAGAAGAGCCGGTCGGATTGATCTTGGCCACAAAACCATCAAACGGTCCGCCGCCGTAACTTGTTTGCAGGGTCCCGTAGGTCACCGGAAAGTTGGAAGCTGAAGTCAGGCCGCCGACGTAGGCGTTGCCGCTCGAATCCGCCGCGATGCTGCTCGCGAAATCGTCACCGGTCCCGCCGAGGTAAGTGGAATAGACCAGGTTGGACCCCGCGGCCGTGAGCTTGGCGACAAAGGCGTCATAGCAGGGAGTCGGGTAGGCCGTGGTGCCGCAGGCGCCGCCTCCGTTGGAACCCTGCACGGGGCCGGCGGTTGGGAAATCGATCGAATCGGTGAAGCCGGCCACGTAGGCCTGGCCGGAAGAGTCAACGGCAATGCGAACGCCCTCGTCGTCACCCGTACCGCCAAGGTAAGTGGAATAGACGAGGCCCGTTCCCTGCGGATTGAGTTTGGCGACAAAGGCGTCAAAGCACGGCGCGGTGTTGACCGCAGTGTCGCAGTTTCCGCCCGCGAAAATTCTCTGAACGCCGCCGTTGACGGGGAAATCAACCGAACTCGTGTAGCCGGTGATGTAAGTGTCACCGGACGCGTCCACCGCGATGCCGGTCGCGTAATTGTAATCGGTGCCGCCCAGGTAAGTGGAGTAACTCAGCACCGGATCGATCACCAGGGGTTTCGAGGCGTCGTAGCCGCTGACTTCAAAGCCGACCTGGCCGCCCCTCTCCATTACGTAGCGGGCGGCAAGAAAACGTCTTCCCTTTCCCGGTACGCCGATGGGCTGGTAGGCGACCGGTTTGCGGAACCGCACATCGCCGGCGCGGGTCTGCGCCACAAGATCGCCGGCCGAACTGACATGCACTTTGGCTGCATGTTGATCTTCACCGGCCATTTGCAGACGTAGAGAGCCGAGGTTCGCTCCCGCCGCCACCTCGATGTCAAATTCAAGTTCCCGGTGGTTGCCATAATAGACCAGGTCAATGCCAGGATAGATGCCGTGGTATTCCACTCTGGAAAATGATGGAACACCCTTCACCCACTTTGAGGGGTTGTTTCCGAACAGGTAATTGCTGCTGCCGGCTTCCCTGCCCAGGCCCTTAACCCGCGGGGCGAGACTCGCGCCCGCCCATCGGAGGTGAAGAACGTCCCGCTGAACATCCCGACGCTTAACGCGCAGGCCATCAAACCTTCCACCAGAAAATTGTTTCGTCGAATGCCTGGCGCTCCGCTCCAGCGACATCACCGCTTCGTTCTTTGTAAAGAAGACGGCAAAGCCGTTTCCCCGCGCCAGGAATTTGACGGCGGGCGGCGCCTGCCCGCGGTTCTGCTCAAAAACCAGCGGCAGCGAAGCATAACGGAGCTTGGCGGAGGCGGACGCCGGGAGGTTGGGACCCTCGACTGCTCCTGCGGCCATCGCTCCCAAAGTCGTCAGCAGCAAAACCGCGCGGGCGGCTTTTGAGAAAGTTTCCGCCCGCTTGGCACACGCGCCCCAGGCAAGAAAAAGCCCTGATTTGTTCAATGGTTACCTCGGCGGCGGCCCGGGCCTTCAGATTCTGGCGCACGGCCCGTGCCCGGCGCACGAGGTGAATCGTCAGTTTAAACAGGCAACATGAAAGAGATTTAAGGAAAGTGGCGCGGGGAGCGGCGAGGCCTTGAAACGATCCATCCGGAGAGGTTCGGGAACGGTGTCACTGCTTGGAGCCGTCAGTTCAAATAGAGGACTTGAAAAGAAGGTGGGAATAAAACGGGAACCCCAGGCCCGGAGGGCCGAAAGATTTTAGCCCACGCGCGTGAGCCGTGGGGTTCAGGTTGACGCTCCGTTTCGATAAGCCCCAGCAGGGGCGAGAGAACGTCGAGTGGATGGAATTCTTACGCCCCTGCGGGCTGGGCGGCTATTGGCGTTCCAGTGCCCCATAGCTTGCGCTATGGGCTAAAGTCTTCCGCCCCCTTCAGGGGCTCCATTTGATCGTTACATGCGGCCCCTGGATTGGAACGGCCACACAGAGAATTCCCGCAACGCATCCACAAGCTATTTCTTCGTGCAGCGGGTAAACAACTGGTCGAGCAGTTCGAGGGCGAGGTCCATTTCTTCGCGGGTAATGGTAAACGCGGGCGCCAGCGTAAAGACGTTCTTGTAATATCCGCCCACGTCGAGCACCAGTCCCATCTTGCGGCCGCCGGCTTCCAGGTTTCCGGCCATGCCTTCGGTGAAGATGCGGTCCGCCAGCTCGCGGTCGGGAGTGATGCGGTCGGGCTTCGACACTTCAATCCGCAGGGCAAGTCCCAGGCCGTCCACCTGTCCAATCGATTCCGGATGCCTCCGCTCGAGCTCGCGCAGGCCGGCCAGAAGGTAGGCGCCCTTCTCGTTCACCATCGTCTCGTAATCCTCTTCTTCCAGCATCTTCAGCGTTTCGAGCGCCACGGCGGTGCCCAGTGGATTGGCGGAAAAGGTGGAGTGCGTTGAGCCGGGAGGGAAGACCTCGGGCGAAATCAATTCCTCGCGCGCCCACACGCCCGAAATGGGATTCAGGCCGTTGGTCAGCGCCTTGCCGAACACAATGATGTCCGGCGTAATGCCAAAATTCTCAATCGCCCAGAACTTGCCCGTGCGGTAAAAGCCCATCTGGATTTCGTCATCCACGATCAGGAGCTTGTGTTTGTCGCAGGTCTCCTTCAGCCGCTTAAAGTAATCGGCGGGCGGAATCACGTAACCGCCCGTTCCCTGCACCGCCTCAATGTAGAACGCGCCGTACTCCGACATTTCAGCCTTGGCGTCCCACACGCCGTAGTATTCCGAGTCAAACAGTTTTTCAAACTGCTCTTCGCAATAGAGCCCGCAAGTGTCGGGCTTCAGTCCATAGATGCAGCGGTGGCAATAGGGGTAAAAAACAAACTGCGCGCGGTCACTGAAATGGCCGAACCGGCGGCGGTAGCGGTAGCTGGAGGTGATGGCGCTGGCGCCCAGCGTCCGGCCGTGATAGCCGCCCATGAAGGCGAACATCAGGTTGCGGCCGGTGGCGTTGCGCACCAGCTTGAGGGAATCCTCGATGGCCTGTGAGCCGCCCACGTTGAAGTGGACACGGCCTTTCACCCCGAAGCGCTTTTCGCAGTACTGCGCGATTCGGGCGGCAACTTCAACCTTTTCGGCATGCAGATACTGGCAGGCCAGCTGGGGCAGACGGTCCACCTGCCGCTTCAAGGCTTCATTCAACCGCGGGTTCTTGTAGCCGAGGTTGGCCGCGGAATACCACATCTGGAGATCGAGGTAGGGCGTGCCCTGCTCGTCGTAAAGGTAGCAGCCCTCACAGTTGGTAAAAACCTTGGGCGGCTCCAGATAGTGCACGGTGTCGCCGAATGAGCAGTACCGGCGCTCGAGTTCCAGCAGTTCCGCAGTCTTGGTTGTGATATCGGGCAATGACATGAACTGTTCTTCCTTTGTCCCGGCAGGGTGGCGCAACGCGGGTTACGTCGCGGCGCTCACCGCAGCGTCAAACGCCGGGGACCCGTCCTTCAGAAATTCGGCCAGCGCCTTTTGCACGTCGCCAAAAGTTTCAAACGGCCGGCAGGCCAGGCCGCGCTCGCCGCAGTAGGCCAGCAATTCGTTCTTGGCAAAAACGATGTCGGCCTCTTCCACCGCAAATCGGTCTGAGAGGCCGTCGCCGATAAAGACGACCGGCTGCTGCTTTTCTCGAACCCGGCGGATGATCGCGGGCTTGCAGGTGGCACAGCCGTGTTTGCAGCCGTGATTGCTGTGGGGAAAAACCGCCCGCACCCGCCCCGCCTCCAGTTCCAGACCGGTTGAGAACAGATGGCGGCCGTTCCGCAGCTCGCCATCCGCGCCCACCTGCTTGAGGACGCGCCGTATCACATAATCAAAACCGTCGCTGACAATATAGAAAGGAAGCTGCCGGGCCTTCAGGAAGTGAAAAAATTCCGGAAAATCGGGATCGAGGGGAATGGAGTCAATCAGCGCATTCAACTGCTTCGCGGTCACGCGCACCAGAGCGGCATGGCGTTCAAAGCACTCCCTGGAGCCGATTTCACCCCGCCGCCACTGCTCCTCCACATCCCGCCAGGCAGGGTCGGCGTATTGCTTCAGGATTTCATCGGTCACGTCCAGACGTGTAATCGTCCCGTCAAAGTCGGAAAAGACCACCGGCTTCAGCACCGATTTCCCGCTCCGGCCGTTTCCGGAAAATTTTTCACTCAAGTACTTCTCCCTTCTCTCCGATAGGCTAAGTCAGAGGGCCAGACGGTAGGTAGTGAGGAAAATCACCCCCTCCTGCACGCCCTACGCACCACTTTCCGCCTGCGACCCTCCTTACTCCCCCCGCTCGTCCACGAGGCGTTTGCGCTTCCGCCCATGGACGAGCGTTCCTGGGGAGCAAAATCGGAACGCCAGCCGGTACATCCCGCACACCTGATTGTCCCAGACATCCGGATACCGGGCCTCCAGATTTTTCCGGACTGCGTCTTCAACCGCCGAGGTGGAAACTCCGTTAGAGAGTTCCAGGCGGAATTCCAGGATGTCGTGCAATCCTTCCTGCCGGACCGCCACCTGCCAGTTGGCCGAAAGCCCCGGAACGTCGCGCAAAACCTTCTCAAAAATTTCCGGGTACATGTTTCCGGCGCCCATCACCACCATTTCGTCGCGGCGGCCGCGGATTCGCGCGATGCGCCGCACCGTTGTTCCGCAGGGGCAGGGCCCGTCCAAGAAGCGCGTGATGTCGCGTACCCGGTAGCGGATCAAGGGCATGGTGCGGCGAGCGAGGGTGGTGACCACCAGCTCGCCATAGCCGTCCGGGTCGGGATCGAGAATTTCAAACAGCAGGTTAAACTCATCCACGTGGTAGCCGTTGCGCTCCAGGCATTCCATGCCGGCGCCGCCGCCCATTTCCGTGGAACCATAGCCCAGAATCACCGGCGCCTTCCAGATCCGCTGGACGTAATCCCGGTAGACGTCGGTCATGCGGTCGCCCGCCGCAAAGATCAGCTTGACAGGAAAAGCCCCCTGCTTTTCGGCCATTTCGCTCAGGCTCACCAGCCAGGTGGGGTCCGCCACAATCACGTTGTAGTGATATTGCGCCAGGCGGTCATAAATCTCTGCCGGCTGCGGCTTGCCCGCCGCTGAGCAGAAAACTCCCAACTGCTTGCAGGCCAGATAAGTTACCCAGGGGCTGATCCAGTATCCGGCGTCAAACGTGCAGACTACGCGGTCGCCGGGGCGCATGCCATTTTCATAAAACGCCGCGGCCTCGTAGCGCGCGGAAAAATCCACTTCGTCGTATCCAAAATAGACCCGCTTGGGCCCGCCGGAGGTTCCGGTGGTTTCATACACGGATTCCGGTTCCCGGCACAGGAATTCCTCAGGCGAAAGACTACGAATGTCTTCCGGGGTGGTAAAGATATCCCCAAGATCTTCGGGCCGCCGGATCTGTTCCGCCCGAAGGCCGGCTTCCCTGAGCTTCCGCGCAAAAAACTTCTGGTGGGCGGCCGCGTAGCGGACAACCCGCCGGAAACCGTCTCGCTGGATCCGGTGGATCAGTCCCGGCGGGAGCGACTTGCCCCAGCGGACAAGCCGGGGAATCGAGCCCCCGATCATCCGTTGTTCAACGATCTTCCGAAGGTCAGCTACCATGAAATCTCAGATCAAAGCAGAACGCTTCGCCCGTCTCCGTGAAGCGAATTTGAAAGTTTATCAACGAACCGCGGAAATCAAG
>JBAUWE010000681.1:0-1710 GCA_049583595.1 Terriglobia bacterium | reverse complement strand
GTTGTGAGCATATTGGCTGTTCCAAGTTGCTAAGATAGTTACAAATTCGAACTCGTTATCTACAGATCAACGCAGCCGGCGCCTTATGACGGGTTGGACCGATGAGGCTACCGTGATTATCGGAAAGAAAGAATCCAACCTGCGGTCGCCAAGACTTCCGTCTCTCGATGAGAACGCGCTTACACAGCGCCCGACCGTGGACCCCCGCCCATAGTACACGATTGTGCTTTCACACTGCAATTCAAGTTATTGGATAACCTGGGGATCAGTATCGATTCTTGACGTCCCCTCTGAAAACTAGTCCAGCGGGAGGGTGAGATTTCCGGCAAAATCCAGGAATGAGAAGGAGGGTTTTGCCGATGAAGAAGGGCCGATACACGGAGGAACAGATCGCCTATGCATTGCGCCAAGTCGAGCTGGGAACTCCGGTCGCGGAAGTGGTGCGGAAGATGGGGGTCAGCGAGCAGACTTTTTACCGGTGGAAGAAGCAGTACGCCGGTATGGGCGTAGGAGAGATTCGGCGGTTGAAGCAGTTGGAGGAGGAGAATCGAAAGCTGAAGCAACTGGTGGCTGATCTCAGTCTGGACAAGCTGATGCTGCAGGACGTGCTCTCAAAAAAACTCTAAGGCCTGGCCGGTGGCGAGATCTGGTGCGGCATCTTGAGGAGCGCTATGGGGTAAGTGAGCGCCGGGGTTGCAGGGCGCTTCGATTCCAGCGGTCTTCGCACCGTTACCGATCGACAGCCCCGGACCAGGCCGCCCTGCGGATGAGGATCAAGGAGATTGCCGCGGTACGAGTGCGCTACGGTTATTTTCGAATCTATATTCTGCTGCGCCGCGAGGGATGGAGGGTCAACCATAAGCGGGTGTATCGGATCTACCGGCAGGAAGGCCTCAGCATGCGGATCAAGCGGCCACGGCGACATGTCAGCGCGGCATACCGGGAGGGCCGCGTACAACCGGGGCGTGCGAATGACAGCTGGTCGATGGATTTTGTTTCGGATTCGTTGTTTGATGGACGGCGGCTCCGCGCGCTGACCATTGTTGATAACTTCACACGCGAAAGTCTGGCGATTGCTGTGGGCCAAGGCATCAAGGGGGAGCAGGTTGCGGCGGTATTGGAACGGATCGTGGCCGAGCGAGGCGTGCCGAAATCGATTCGCGTGGACAACGGCCCTGAATTCGTTTCGAAAGCTTTGGACCGATGGGCTTACGGACACGGAGTAACGCTGGATTTCAGCCGACCAGGAAAGCCGACCGACAACGCGTACGTGGAATCGTTCAACGGCCGGCTGCGGGAAGAATGCTTGAACGCGAATTGGTTCCTGAGCTTGGAAGACGCTCAGGGGAAGATCGAGGCTTGGCGAAGGGAATACAATGAGAGCCGGCCTCACACAGCATTGGGCCACGTGCCGCCAGCAGAATTCGCCGCCTGGGATGGGGCTCGCCCCATCCCAGGCGGGTTGAAGGAAGCCGGAATCCTCACTCCTTGAATGGACCAGGAATGGGGGGACCCTCAAGATTCCCCGGAACTCGCATTATGATTGGACCTAAAATGGGGAGCAGCGCAGGCGGGCCAGCCCCTCGGATACGGGCTGTTATTCGAGCATCCGGGAGACCGCTTGGACCATTAGGTCCCTTAGCCCATTCCTTCTGAGACCCACAGGCGAGAGAAGAACCTGCAAACTAACTCCCGCTGGTACGACAACTC
>JBAUWE010000680.1:0-3175 GCA_049583595.1 Terriglobia bacterium | reverse complement strand
GCTGCTGGCCGGCAACGATCTCAGCTCCATGACGGAAGATACCAAGAGCATCCTGATGAACCGCGAGGTGATCGCCATTGACCAGGACCCCGCCGCCCAACCCGCCCAACTGGTCACTTACGTGGGCAAGCTGATGGTGGCCTATCGCAAGCTCCACGATGGCTCAACCGCCGTGGCCTTTTTCAATCGAACCGAAAAGGAGGATGAAATCGGCGTCGAGTGGTCGGCTGTCGGCATTGAAGGCAAAACACTCCAGGCGCGCGACCTGTGGAAGCATGACACCACCGAGGTTTCCGGCCACCACTATTCTACAAAGGTGCCCGCGCACGGTGTGGTGATGCTGAAAGTCACAGAGAAAATGTAACGAGCGAGCCGAAATCGGGAGAGCGCGTCCTAATGCTTCCAGGACGCACTTCGCTGATGACTCAACCGGGGAGATGTACGGTGGCCTTTCCTTTTTGCCGGGGAGGCCTCCACATCTTTGAAACGAATCCTCTGTAGAAGATCGAATTCCGACATAAGCTGGAGCGCGCGATGGCCTTGCCAACAACATTAAAGGCGAAGTGGTTCTGGTACTCACTGGTGTGCGTACTCTGCTGGGGAGGCTGGGCAATCCTGGAGAAGATGGCCTCAACCGAGATCCCGGAGGGCACCGTGCAGTTTCTTTTTACGTTTGGGGCCCTGCCGGTGGCTTTTGTTCTTTTGGCCGCCCGGCATTTCAAGCTTGAGAAAAGCCCCAAGGGAATCCTTTTTGGGCTTGGAAATGGCGTCCTGGCCGGGGTGGGGAACGCTGCGCTTGCCGGCGCCTACCGCAGCGGCGGCAGCACGTCGGTGATAACGGCCGCGACGGCGATGTACCCCATGATCACCGTTTTGCTGGCCGTGACGTTATTGCGCGAGCGGCTGACCAATCTTCACAAGTTGGGTCTGGGTTTTGCGGCCGCTGCGTTCATTCTCTTTTCAGTGTAAAGACATGGCTCACTTTTCGATTCCTGCATGGTGCTTGCCGGCAGCTTTGGTCCTGCTCACGTGGGGCACAGTCGGACTGCTGCAAAAGCTGTCGACGAATTACCTCTCGGCGGAATCCGCTCTCATCTGGCTGGTGGCCGGATACGTTCTGCTTTCACCGTGGCTCTATTCCGGCCATTCGATTTTTGCCTATTCAACCCGGAGCCTGGTTTTCACGCTCATCAGCGCGGTTCTCAATACGCTGGGAGCCTGGGCGCTGCTGGCAGCGATGAAAAACGGCGGCAAGGCCTCAATTGTCGTCCCGCTTACGGCGCTCTATCCCCTGGTTGTGGTCGTGAGCGCCCCGGTCATCCTGCATGAATCCATCAGCCCGCTGCAAGGCGTTGGAATTTTATGTGCGCTCACTTCGGTGGTGTTGCTTTCAACCTAGCGGTTTTTCTTTTGGTCTTTCATTGGGTCGGCCCACTGCGGTGGGCGAGGTCTTATTTATTTTAAATAGTCATAACTCGTAAAGCGGCGCAACCCTCACCTCGAAAGAGACCGGGCTGCGCCCTGCAACGAGAAAAGGAGCACTGATGTCAATTGATCCCTTCATGAGAATTCGCACTGTTGTTTCTGGACTTCTTGGCCTCGCACTTCTTTCGATGGCGGCGGCCTGCAGCGGAAACCACCCGGCCCCGCTGTCCAATGCACAGCTAACGGCGTCGGTCAGGCCTGAGGACGGCGACTACGAGATCAGCGCGAAAGATCTCCCACAGCCTGTGCTCATTTCGCACGTTGGAGCAGAGATCGACCACCGGTGGATATCCTCCAGCGGGTATCCCCGCCATCAGGAAACTGAAAGCACTTTTCAGGATTCGCTGGGGGCGGGGCACAAGGCTACGGTTACCTTTTCCGGCCTCGCGGGCAGCCCGGATCTTACCTATGTCCTGCGGATGTATGATCAACTCCCTTACGGCGACATCGAGGTCAAAGTCAAAAACACCACGCACGATGCCATCACCGTCCAGGCGGTCCGGAGTCTGCAGGCCGTTGGGCATTCTTTTGTCAACCTGGGCGGGCCGGAGGCAGCCGACAGGGTTTTGTCCGACAGCTTCAGCGAAGACCGACCCCCGGTGCATATCTACGACCTGGGCCACGCTCCCGTCTACCTTGGCGCCGACAGTTTTGGCAAGGAACTCAGCCCGGAGCACCTCGGCGTGGGCAGCCAGCTGATTTACAACCGCAAGAGCGGCAACAGCCTCTTCCTCGGAACTCTCACCTCGCAGCGGTGGATAACCTTGTTGCGCCTCGGGGTAAAGAGCAGCGGCGCGGCAGGGGCGCAGATTGGCTCCTACACGGTGGATTCCACAGGGACCACCGAGATTGAAAAGAAGGAGTCGCTGAAGGCGGCGGCCGCCGATGATCAGATCCAGTTGAGCCTGCCTTTGCAGCCCGGCAAGGAACTTTCGTCTGAACGGCTGATGTTTGAGGCGGGGCCGAACTATCACGCTCAGCTTGAAGCTTACGGGAAAGCGATTCGACTGCTTCATCACGCCCGGATTGCGCCCAGCAGCCCGATGGGATGGTGGAGCTGGACGGCGTATTACGGGCGGGTCAATGAGCATGATGTTTCTGCAAACGCCCAGTGGTTGGCGAAGAATCTGAAGCCGCTTGGGTACGTTTATTTCCATATTGACGAGGGTTATGACTACGCCCGCGGTGACTACACAAGGCCCAACCCCGCCAACTTTCCGCACGGCATGAAGAAGGTTGGCGAGATGTTGCAGCGCCTTGGCTTAAAGCTGGGCGTCTGGACCGCGCCGTTTGAAGTTTCAAACCGCGCCTGGGTTTATCTGCACCACAAGGACTGGCTGGTTCACAATGCGAGCGGCCAGCCGATTCAAATTTTCCAGTCGGGCGTGGAGCCGCTCTATGTGCTCGATTCCACCAACCCGGGTGCGCAAAAGTATCTGACGCAAACCTACAAGACGATGGCGCAGGACTGGGGCGTCAAGTACATCAAGCTTGACTTCATGGATGACACCGCCATTGAAGGCGATTACTATCGGCCGCACACAACGGCGCTGGAAGCGCAGCGGATCGGCCTGCAGGTCATCCGTGACGCCGTCGGTCAGAATGTTCTTCTCGACAAGGACGGCAGCCCCATGCTGAACCCGGTGGGAATTCTTGACGAGGGCCGCATCTCGCTGGACACCGCCCATTC
>JBAUWE010000679.1:0-18518 GCA_049583595.1 Terriglobia bacterium | reverse complement strand
CTGTGGCACCGTAGAGCACGGCGTTGCCCATAATCACGTTCTCGGAGGATCTGAAAGCAGACTCTTTGGGCGGCCGGATGATTACTTCGCCTCCGCCCAGTCCTTTGCCCACATAATCGTTGGCTTCACCATCCAGCACCAGACGCAGGCCTTCTGTGAGAAAAGCTCCAAAGCTCTGCCCAGCGCTTCCGCTGAAGCGGAACTCGGCGGTCTGGTCCTTCAACCCGCGATTCCCATAGCGAACGGCAATGGCGTTTGCGGCGCGAGCGCCGATGGTGCGGTTGATGTTCCTGATCTTGTATTCACGCACAATCGACGTGCCCTGGTCGATGGCCTCTTTCACGTCCTCCGCCATTTGAAGCGCCAGCGGATCCAGGTTCCGCGCGGGCGTCCGGGCGCGGACGCTGGAGCGGATTTCAGGGTCGGGCCGGTGAAGCAGCGGACGAAGATCCAACTGGCCACGCCGTCCCTCAATCCGGTGTCCGGTCGGAATCAGCAGGTCCGTCCGTCCCACAATTTCTTCGAGAGAACGGAACCCGAGCTGGGCCAGAATTTCGCGAATGTTCTGGGCGACGTGCCGCATGTAATTCACCAGCCGCTCCGGCTCATTCGGAAACTTCTTCCTCAGGTCTTCGCGCTGGGTTGCCACGCCCACGGGGCAGGTGTTCAGGTGGCATTGGCGCGCCATTACGCAGGCCAGCGCCACCAGGGCCGAGGTGCCGAACCCGAATTCGTCGGCGCCCAGCATGGCGGCCACCACCACGTCTCTGCCGGTTTTCAGTCCGCCGTCGGCGCGCAGGCGCACCCGGCTCCGCAGGCCATTCGCCACCAGGCACTGATGGGTTTCAGCAAGCCCCATTTCCCATGGCGAGCCCGTATTCTTCATGGAGATCAGCGGCGAAGCGCCGGTTCCGCCGTCGTGGCCGCTGATCAGCACCACGTCCGCATTGGCCTTGGCCACGCCGGAGGCCACGGTTCCCACGCCGGACTGCGAAACCAGCTTGACGGAGATGGTGGCCTTCGGGTTGATTTCCCTGAGGTCGTAAATCAGCTGCGCCAGGTCTTCAATGGAATAGATGTCGTGATGAGGGGGCGGCGAGATCAGCGAGATGCCTTCCACGGCGCGGCGCACCCGGGCGATCATCGGCGTCACCTTGTGAGACGGCAGCTGGCCGCCTTCGCCGGGCTTTGAACCCTGGGCCATCTTGATTTCCAGTTGCTCGGCCCGCGCCAGGTATTCGGGCGTCACGCCGAAACGCGCGGAAGCCACCTGCTTAATCTTGTTTTCGGCGGAGTCGCCGTTCTCGAGTTCGATGTAGTAAACGTTCGAGTCTTCGCCGCCCTCGCCGGTGTTTGAGCGCGCACCGATCCGGTTCATGGCCACGGCCAGCGTGTGCTGGGTCTCAGGGCTCAGGGCGCCCAGGGACATGGCCTGCGACGAGAAACGCTTCCAGATAGACTCCACGGGTTCGACTTCTTCAATCGGAATGGGCTTGGCCGGCCCGAACTTGAACAGGTCACGCAGGGTGAGGGGCTCGCGCTCGTCAACCTCCCGCGCGAAAGCCTTGTAACTCTCCGCGTCGTCTTCCTTGGCGGCCTTCTGCAGGTTGCGAATCACCTGCGGGCTGAAAGCGTGGCGTTCAAACCCCTTGCGGAACCGGTAATAGCCCGCAAACTCGGGCTTTTCGGCGTGGGCGGGAAAGGCCTCCATGTGTCTTGCAATCACGTCGTTGGCCAGGTCAACCAGCTTGCGGCCGCCGACCAGCGAGCGGGTGTCAGGGAAAAACTCTTTCACCACGTCCGAATCCAGGCCGATAATCTCAAAGAATTTTCCACCCTGGTAACTGGCCAGCGTCGAGATGCCCATTTTGGACATGATCTTTTTGATGCCCGTTTCGATGCCGGCCCGGAAATTCTCCAGCGCCCTGGGCACGGAAACATCTCCCAGTTCGCGCCGGCTGGCAAGATCCGCCACCGCTTCAAGCGCCAGGTAAGGATTGATGCCGGCGGCGCCGTAAGCCACCAGGCAGGCGAACTGGTGCGACTCCCAGGCTTCAGCGGTCTCAAGCACCAGGTCGGCCTTGTTGCCAACACCCTCGGCAATCAGGTGTTCCACCACAGCTCCCACAACCAGCAGCATGGGAACCGCGGCATTGTCAGCATCCACGCCCCGGTCACTCAGAATCAGGATGGAACTGCCCTGCCTCACGGCCGTCAGACACTCCTGCCGGATCCGGTTGATGGCTGCCGTCATCCCTTCCGGTCCCTGGCTTGCGAGGAAAAGCGTCGAGACCGTGGCAGGCCTGAACTTCTCTTCCCCCATCCGCCTCAGCTCACGGAGTTCCGCGTCAAACAGGAACGGGGATTCCAGGCGGATCATACGGGCGTGTTCGGGCGATTCCACCAGCACCGAGTGGCGGGCGCCGAGATAGAGATTCAGGGCCATCACCAGCGACTCGCGCAAGGGGTCGATGGGCGGATTCGTAACCTGGGCAAACATCTGGCGGAAATAGTGGTAGACGGGACGCGGACGGGTGGAAAGCGCCGCCAGCGGCGTGTCGTCACCCATGGACCCGACGGGTTCCTTTTTCATGCCCGCCAGCGGGGTGATCAGAAGGTCCAGATCCTCCTGGGTGTAGCCGGCGGCGCGCTGCAAGGCCACAAAAGCCGACCGGTCACTGGAGGCCAGGCGTTCTTCCTCTGCGGTATCCAACAGCCCGCTTTTCTCGGCCTTGAAGCGGGGCAGGAACATCATGTTGTTCCGAATCCATTTCCGGTACTTCTGGGCGTGGGACACCTGCTTCTTCAGTTGCTCGTTCTTGAAAATCTTCTTGTGCTCCAGGTCCACCAGCAGAATCTGGCCGGGCCCAAGCCTTCCCTTTTCCTGCACCCTTTCGGGTTCGATAGACAGCAGGCCTACCTCGGAGCCCAGCACCACCAGGCCGTCGCGGGTGATGGTATAGCGCGCCGGACGCAGGCCGTTGCGGTCGAGCGCCGCGCCCACCAGCGGGCCGTCCAGAAAGGCCATGGCGGCCGGGCCGTCCCACGGCTCCATCAGGCAGGAGTGGTAGTGGTAAAAGGCCTGAACGTCAGCCGGGATTTCAACCGAACCCTCCCAGGCTTCCGGGATCATCATCAGCAGAGCGTGATGCACCGTGCGACCCGACCGGGTCAGCAGTTCAAGGGCGTTGTCAAAACTTGCCGAATCGCTGCTGCCGGGCTGAATCACCGGCTTGAGCCATTCGGATTCGTTCCCCCAGATCGGATGGTCCAGCACGGCTTCCCGGGCCCGCATCCAGTTGCGGTTGCCCAGCAGCGTGTTGATTTCGCCGTTGTGCGCTACCAGGCGGAAAGGCTGGGCCAGAAACCACGTGGGCGAAGTATTGGTGCTGTAACGCTGATGAAAAAGGGCCGCGGAAGTCTTGAATTCCGGGTCGACAAGGTCTTTGTAGAAAATCCCCAGCTGAGAGGGAGCCATCAGCCCTTTGTAGACAATATTGCGCGAGGAAAATGAAGGGATATAACAGTCGGCAACCTTCGCTTCGGCGATGCGCCTTTCGATTTCCTTGCGGGTCAGGTAAAGGATCTGTTCGAATTCACGCTCCTGGTCGGCCGGCTGCGCCACCAGCAGGTGCCAGATGGCCGGCTGGCTTTCGCGGGCCTGGGGGCCCAGCGCGTCCGGATTGATGGGAACCTGCCGCCACCCCGCCACATAAAGCCCGCGGTTGCGGACAGCTTCTTCAGCGGCAAACATGGCCCGGGCACGCGTCACGCCATCCGGGGGAAAGAAAAACACCCCAACGGCGGTGCGCCAATGCGGCTGAAAACCGGAATTCAGGCGGCGCGCTTCCCGCCCGAAAAAGTCCGAAGGAAGCTGAACACAAATCCCCGCGCCGTCACCGCTGGCGCCGTCGGCGTCCACACCTCCGCGGTGCGTCAGGCATCCCAGGCATTCGAGCGCCTGCGTGACCACCCGGTGTGATGCCGGAGCGTTGAGATCAGCGACAAACCCCACTCCGCAGGCGTCGTGCTCTTCGCGCAGTGAAAGGCCGCGAGGGCGTTCGCCCCCTGTTTGTTTCTCCACAGATCCGAGTTTAGACACTCCTCCTCCGACCAGCAATCCCATTTTCTTGTTTCCAGGCAGTCGCTGTGAAATGAATTGTTTTTATAGTTTGTATAAATAACAACGTGGCATTCCTCAATGCCGGATAAACCAATTGAATTGAACCTCATACACGCCGGGCCGGGCGCGACGGCCCTCTGCCGCGACGGCTCGAAGCAATCCCGGAGCGCCGGGCAAGTTGCAAAAGCACCCTCGAAAGCCGCTCCGCGTTGTGGCGCGCAATTCCATCCTTCGCCTGAAGCAGGGGAACACAAACCGGCGAAACTCCGAGGGCCCGAATCTTCGCAAGGTCATTGACGACGGGCTCGGCCTGTTCCGCAGCGTAACGCCTGCGCATCGAGGGCGGAAACGCCCGGTTGTTCAAGACAGCGAAGTCAAAAATGTTAGTCCCCACGTGCTGAATGATCGCATCCAGATGTTCAGACGCGCTGTAACCCCGCGTCTCTCCCGGCTGGGTCATCAGATTCCCGATGTAAACCCTGACGGCCGTGGAACGCGCAATCTGCCTCGCCACGCGGGAGACCAGCAGGTTCGGCAGAAGCGAGGTGTAAAGGGAACCCGGACCCAGCGTGATCAGGTCTGCTTCTGCCACAGCCTTGAGGGTCTCCGGCAGGGGACGGCACCGGGCCGGCACAATCGACAGTTTGCTGATGGGCACCTGGGTCCTGTGAATGCGCGACTCGCCCTCCACCCACCGATCGTCAGAAAGTTGCGCCTTGAGTCGGACATCGGAAAGCGTGGCGGGAAAAATTTCTCCCCGAACGGCCAACACTTCGCTCGCCAGCCTGACGGCCATGGAAAAATCACCCGTCAGGTTGGTGAGGGCGGTCAGGAACAGGTTGCCCAGGCTATGTCCCCGGAGCCCCTTGCCCGCCGCAAAGCGATAATTGAACAACCGCGTGAGGATCTTTTCATCCTCGGCAAGCG
Organism: Terriglobia bacterium; assembly: GCA_049583595.1. Taxonomy (GTDB): domain Bacteria; phylum Acidobacteriota; class Terriglobia; order UBA7540; family UBA7540; genus SCRD01. Next base: position 13,468 of record JBAUWE010000679.1, on the reverse strand, counting down.
CCACCAGGCAGTTACGGATATCACCCGGCGGCAGCATGCCGAAGTCACGCCGCAGGCGGCCTGAACTCCCTCCCTCGTCCGTCACTGTGACAACGGCCGTCAACTGGGCAACTGCCGGGCGTGCCCGGGAGGCGTCAGAGCTGACACATCGCTTCAGACCGCGCAACAGAACGGCCAGACCGGTGCCGCCCCCGATTGCGACAACCTTCATGCCATGCACCCACTTCGATACGTTGGAAAAAACAATCCCGGAGGTGTGACTTCAGCCATTCTACTGAAGTGGTTGCCGGCCGGCAGCACCCAAAAGGCGAGTAAAGCGCGGATCGCTATCCAGAGCCTGGAAATCCTCGTCATGACGCGCCTGAGCGCGGTTTTGCGGGCGAAGCCTGATGGCGGCCTCAAGGTGGTTGAAGGCGCTATCCGGATCGCCCTGGAGTCCATAAACGGCAGCCAGCGCGTAATGAATATATTCCTGGTTGGGAATCATTTTGTTGGACTTATTGAGATACTCCAGAGCCTGCTCAAAGTCCCGGCGGTTGAGCGCCGCCACTCCGCGCGTGTAGTAGCCTTCCGCCGTCCTGGGACGCTTTTCATGGTGCCGCTTGCGCTCGCAATATCGCAGATGAACTCTCGCCCGGTCAGCCACCTCCCGGACAGGACTCGCGGCAACCTTCTCAAAAAACGCAGCAGCTTTTTCGAAGTCCCTTCTTTGGAAATATTTGACAGCAGTTCCGAAATTCTTCAGCGCGGTTGCGCGCTCTGTGTCCACAAGCTTCCTGAGCGGCTTGGCAGAGTTCTTTACACCGGCTTTGGACCTCACATGCACCGTGCGATGCGTCGGCTCACGGCGTGAAGAGCTTTTAGAGGCGCTAGCTCTCCGGGCAGAGGATGCCTTCCTCTGTCGAGGGGTGTGTCTGGTCTGCTTTTGTCGGGTTCCTCTGATCATAACCCTCCTCCCCAGATACATTCATGTTGATGGCCCGCTATTCCGGTATATTAACAGCTTATGGGCTGGCAGTCAACCCATGCGTTTCCTGTTACTTACAGACATAATAATGGCGTCGGCACGGCCTGTACACAGGTGAGGCCATCCGTTTTATATCCTTCGACTTACGGGCAATCGGACTTGAGGAAGGATGCCTGACGGCAGGAAAGCTTCAGGGACTCCTGGGAAGGAGAAGATGGTCGGACCGGACTGGGTCCGTTCCGCAGGCTGTTTCAGATGAGAATGTGATGCATTCCGTTTCAGTGGCATTCCAAGCTGATAAATGAGCCGGCGGGAAGCCTGGTTACGGTGGACTTCAGAACGACCTGCTTGAAGGTGCCGGCTGAAGCCGCGGGCAGAAAGAAGACCGCTGTCAGGCCGTGATGGGTGTCCAGATAGTGACGCGCGGCATCGGGTCCTTCAACAAAAAACGAGGTGGACAACGCATCGCTGTCGGTGGCCGAAGGGGACACCACGGCCGTTGACAGCATGTCTTCAACCGGCATACCCGTGTGCGGGTCCATGATGTGGGCATAAACTTTGCCGCCCAGCTTGAAGAACTTCTCGTAGTCGCCGGAAACGGCCAGAGAAAGGTTCTGGAGCCTCAAAACGCATGCGGCCTTGCTCGTGTCCAGAGGATTGCGCACGGAAATCTTCCACCCATGTTCGCCCGGCGGAGATCCCAGGGCATAGAGGCTGCTGGTGCCGCTTGAAATCAACGCCTGGCTGATTCCGTTGTCACGCAGAACTTCGACGGCCCGGTCAACAGCATAACCCTTGGCAATGGCGCCCAGGTCGATTTCAATTCCGGGCGTGTCAAACCGGAGGGTTCGCGCCGAGGCATCCAGCCTGATGTGCCGGTAGCCGATTCTCTTCAGCACCTCCGCCAGCTCAGCCTTCGACGGCAGGCGTCCCTGGCCCCGAAAGAACCCCCAGGCTTTCATCAAAGGCCCGACCGTGATGTCAAAAGCTCCGTCGCTGGCCCGGCTATATTCGAGCGTGTCCTGAATCAGCCTGAACAGTTTCGGCTCCACCATCACAGCATGCTGTGCGGCGTCACGATTGATGGAGGAGAGTTCGCTGGACGGCTTGTAATTGCTCATCTGGTTGTCCAGGTCGTCGATCTCCTGGAAAACCTGTGAGGCGACCTCCTGCAGATAGGCACTGTTGTGGCCATACTCAACCAATGTGAAAGACGTGCCCATCGCCCGGTGGGTAGCTTCGTACCGGACAAGCTGATCCGCCGCTCTCAACAGCGGATTCGCCCCGAAAATCAACAGGAGAAGTAAGGAGAGTTCTATCGCCGGGAGAGCGCCACGGTGGGGTCCGGCAGCCCTGCCAATGGGGGCAGAGCAAGGCGGGCCGCCAGCCTGCTCCGTGAATCCTATCCTGTGCCCATGCTCCATGGAATGCGGATGATGATGAATTTACGCTTCTTTCTTCGGCCAATACACGGTGTTGCCCGTGTCAACCGCGCGGTTCCCGTAAATCACGGCACGGGCGTCCGCCATACCGACGTCAAGAGGACAGGCGATCGGCTTTCCATCGCGGATGCTGGCCATGAAATTCGAAAGCTCGCTCCATTTGGGATCATGGGGTTCTTCATACTCGTAGATGCCCATGGAAGCCAGCCATCGCTTGGCATAGAGCATTTCGCGGTCGAGGAAACCTTGATTGCCCGCTTCATCAGGAAAGAGCGGAAAACCTTTCTGTTCGGCTTGCTGCGTCACCGTAGCGCCCGCCCACCAGTTTTCCTTGGCCTTGCCATTGGAGGCCTTGGCGACCGTCTCCCGGTAATACATGCCTTTGCCAATGGTAATAATCAACGTTCCATGGTCGCCCATAATCTGCTCATTGTATTCCAGATGGGCGTTGTAAAGGATGGAAGTGAAGGTCATTTTCCGCCCTCCCGGGTACTTGAAAATGACTTCAATGTTGTCGCAAACCTCCCGGCCGTCTTTCCAATAGTCGATTCCGCCCGTACCCACCACCGAGATAGGTTCTGAGCCGAAGGCCCAGTTGGCGACGTCCACCTGGTGTGACGCCAGTTCCGCCATCAGGCCGCCGGAGTATTCCCGGTACATTCGCCAGTTGATCTGCCGCTCCAACTTGGGGTCGTGAACCGGCCGCCGCCAGTTGTTGTTGCGGTGCCACTGCGCGCGAACAAACATCACCTTGCCCAGAGCGCCCTTGCGGATCATCTGCATGGCAACGTTGTAAAGCACGCTCGACCGGCGCTGCAGGCCGATCTGAATAACCTGCTTGGAGTTGGCTTCGGCGGCTTTGCGGATCGCGTCGCCCTCCTCCTCCTTGAAGTACATCGTCTTTTCAACAAATACGTGCTTGCCCGCGTTGAGCGCGTCGATCACCATCTGAGCATGCATGCTGAGCGGGGTGGCGATCAGCACCGCGTCCAGGTCTTTCCGCTCCAGCATCCTGCGGTATTCGGTGGGACTGCCGGTGTAGGTTTGAGGATTGGATCCGATGGTTTCAACGCCCCGCTTCAGGTTGGGCGCATAAATATCGCAGGTCGCAATACAGCGGCCTGCCGGAATGGTCGTAAGCTGCTTGAGGAGGCTGCACCCCTCGGTCCCTGTCCCGATGAAGCCGTAATGAACCGTACTCCCTGGATTAGAAGTGCTTAACATCGCCGGCGACGCTTTCACCGGCCTGGCCCCGCCCGCCGCAACGGCTGCAACTGCCGCACTCTTCAAAAAATCCCTTCGAGTGACATCCTTTTTCCTCATTGAGTTTTCCTCCGCCAATACTTGGGGACCGTCGACGGATCCCTCCAGCCCGGTCTTATGACAACATCCCTGAAAGAAAACCACAGTGATACGGATCACATTTAGAACAATTCGAAAAGGACTCGACACAAAAGGAAAGGAGAACTAAGTATGACCAGGATTAAGGTCCTGGATTTTGGCCCGATGCCCCGCGGGCAAAAGGAGGGATTCCTCGGCGTCGTCACCAGCGGAACCAGTAAGGATGACCAAACTGGAAGCCAAGGGCCGGCCGGACCGGGCGCCTGATTGGGAACGGGCAGTAGAAGTAGACAGGTTGCATCTCTGCCCGTTGATTCTGGGTTACTTATTTTGGGAAAGTGAACTTCAGTTCCTGCCCCATTTCAAAGACGGGCTTCTTGCGTTTTTTGATCAGTTCCCGCTCCTCTGACATGGCCGTTACGAGGATGGGCATGGCGATGGTCGAATCACAATTGCAGGTGACCATGCCGGCGTCGGGAGCGATCTTGCCCCAGCTTTGAGCTTCTTCGAAAGTGCAGCCGGAGAGTCCGCCCCACTGGGGTGCATCGGTCACCACCTGGACGGCGTACTTGTGCCCGTTTGAAGCGTTGCGCATGAAGGTTGCGGTTACCTCGCTCTGCTGAACGAAATTCTTGGGCGTTCCGCCGCCGAAGTAGATGACGCCACTGCCGGGTGAGTCTCCGGCCAGATGCGCAGTCTCCAGCACGTCGCCGATCACGTCGAAGGTGAAGCGGTTCTTGCCGAGATGCCGGTTTTCGGCAATCCCGATGCCGATGGAGGAATCACCAATGGCAGGGCAATAGAGCGGAACCCGCGCTTTGTAGGCGGAGGTGACAATGCCGTCCTCCTTGGAGCGCTTTGAAACTTCCTTGCCCAGCAGATAGAGAAACTCGCGCGTGGTGTAGGGCCGGGACTGGTCAAGCGTGGCGGCAAAGCGTCCGATGAAAGCATCCTCTTCCCGGAACTCTTCCTCGTCCACCAGGGTGTCGTACATGCGGTCGATCAGGTTTTTCTGCAGGTGAACATCGTTGATGGTGGGCGAGCATTGATAGTGCAGGCGGCCCAGGCTTTCATGAATGTCGTGGAAGAAATTGGCCCCTGTCGAAACCACACAGTCCACCAGGCGCTGCTTGATCATGTAAGCCACCAGCCGCCGCATTCCGCCCGGAATCATCGCTCCTGACAAGCCCATCATGATGGTGACACGGTCACCCAGCATGCGTTTCCAGATGTGGAAAGCCGTACCGAGGCTTCGTCCCTGGAAAGAGATGCCCTGCATCTTCTCCAGTAGCGACGCAGCATTCTTCTTCCGGTCGATTTCAAAAGGGCGAGTTGGGACCGTCAAGATCTCATGTTTACGCATTCCTTGGCTCCTGATAATTTTTATTGCGGGGCTCGGAGGGAAAACTGCGAGGACTGTAATTGAACCCCTGACCTATCCTCTTGAATGCCGCCACAGGCATCAATCTTCAAAACCCAGCAGAACGGCCGCGGCCAGCACCGTCATCCAGCGGCCCCGCTTGTCGCCAATCGCCGACTGGGTGATCTCAGACGTTCGCACGATCTTGTTTGAGATGCGGTAGATTTCCTTCTTCTCGTCCCAGCTCTGGTCGGGATCGAACTCCACCCCCAGCGTGGTGGCCAGCATTTCGGCGGCCAGTTCCTCGGCGTACTCTCCGGCCACCTTTTCCTTCTCTCCAAAGGAGTGGTGCTCGGAAAGGTAGCCATAGGTGTTGCGATCCGCAGGCATGGCCACTCCCACGGAGGCTGCAATCAGCCGGTGCGGTTCGCGTGTCGAGTTTTCACTGATCACGACAAACGTCACCTGGCCGGGCTGCAATTCCTTAATGCCTTCAGCACGGGGAATCATCTTGCAGCGCGGGGGAAAGATGCTGGAAACCCGGACCAGATTGCAGGCTGCAATCCCTGCGTTCCGAAGCGCCAGCTCAAAGCTCGTCAGCTTTTCCCGGTGCTTCCCAACTCCCTTGGTCAAAAACATTCTCTTTGGAACAAACATCGTGACTCACCAGCTTCCCCCGCCGTTTTTTCTCCGGAATCAGACACGTTCGGCGGACGGGAAGCGTCCTCTCTACTTCTATTAGCCGCAAGCTCTTGAACGTAACAAAAAGCGAAGAAAAGTGTCAACGGATTTCTAGGATGTGCGCGACCAATTCTGTCGCAATAGCGGTTTTACGCCCCCATGGGGTGGGATCAACGCGACACGATAAATCCCACGCTGTGCCCCCTCCCCGGAACGCAGGTTCACTGGTTCAGGGACGTAATGGGTTTTATGGTGGAATCGACAAGGCCGATTTCGACCCGGCGATTGATGGCGCGCGCCTTTGCAGAATCTCCGGGAACCAGGGGATCGGCTTCACCAAAGCCCCTGGTGGTCATGATGTTGGGATCAAGGCCGCTCTTCACCAGGTAGTCGTAAACTGACTGGGCTCGCCGTTCCGAGAGTTTTTGGTTGTATTCCCTGGTACCGATGTCGTCCGTGTAGCCGTAAACGTAAATCTGATAGCCCTTCAAAGTCGACAGGATACCCGCGATGCGGCTCAGGACTTCCTTGTCTTCAGTGCGCAACGTTGACTGGTCAAAAGCGAACCGGATGGACTTGCTTCCCAGGGTCATCACCAGTCCCATGGCGGTGCGCCGTGTACTGGCAATCTGGCCCAGCGCCTGCTGCAGGCGGTCCAGTTCCGCCTCCCGTTGCTTGCGGTACTCCTCCGCCTTGGCCTCAGCCTGCGCAACCTCCTGCTGCGCCGCCTGGGCCTGTTGCTGGGCCTGTTGAGCCTGTTGCTGGGCCTGGGCCTTCAGCTTTTCCGCCTGGTCCCTTTCGCTCGCAGCCTGCTGGGCGATCTGCGCGGCAGCGGAAGCATGGTCGAGCGCGGACTCCGCCTTGGAGGAAGCCACGTCGGATTTCATATTGGATTCCTGAACCTGAGTCCGGAGTTGAGAAACTTCCCGGTTAACACGGTCCAGCCGCGCCAGCAACACGTAAAAAAGGATCCCGAGCACGACCAGCGCGAGCCCCGCGAACCACATGAACCCCGATCTCGAGCGTCCTCGGGGATCGGTTGAGCCGCCTTCCGGCGCGGATTTAGGCTTCTCGTCCGAAAGTTGATTCATGTTCCCTTCCTTCGGGTCATTCTATCGCAGCCCTGCTCCACGTATCCACCCCTACGGTGAATCCCCCGGGCATCGGGACGCCACTCAGCCTGCTCTTGTGGCAAGGCACAAGCACAGGTTTCACAAATTCAGATGGGATGGCAAAGCAGCTTCCCGGGGAACGAGGTCATACAGCGTGGTAAAGAAAGGGCCTTTACGGAGATCCTGCCCCGGGTGCAGACTCCTGCCGCTGCACCCGGAGCCTTGTTCGTCTTGCCTATTCACCGCCTCCTGACAGTTCTTTGACGATACCGCTGACAAAAGACTTCGCGTCGCCAAAGAGCATCAGGGTGTTGTCCAGGTAAAACAGGGGGTTGTCAATGCCCGCAAAGCCGGGATTCAGGCTCCGCTTGATCACCATCACCGTCCGGGCATTATTCACTTCGATGATGGGCATGCCGTAGATGGGGCTGCTCTGATCGGTCTTGGCGGCCGGGTTGACAACGTCATTGGCGCCGATGATCAAGACCACATCGGTTTGTGCCATTTCACCGTTGGCATCGTCCATTTCGATCAGCTTGTCATAAGGAACGTCAGCCTCAGCCAGGAGGACGTTCATGTGGCCCGGCATGCGCCCGGCAACCGGATGGATGCCGAACTTCACGTCGATGCCCTTCTTGGTGAGCACGTCGAACATCTCCCGAACTTTGTGCTGCGCCTGGGCAACGGCCATGCCGTATCCGGGAACAACCAGGATGGTGTTGGACGCGGTGAGGATGGCGGCAGCCTCCTCGGGCGTGGCGCTGTGTACAATCCTTTCTTCCTGGTCGCCTTTGGCAGAAACCTGGAGCTGTCCGAAGGCCCCGAACAGGACGTTGCTGAACGACCGATTCATGGCCTTGCACATGATCACCGCCAGGATGAAGCCGGAAGAGCCATCCAGCGCGCCGGCCACCACCAGCACCTTCGAGTTGAGCACAAAGCCCAGCAAGGCTGCGGTGAGACCGACGTAGGCGTTCAACAGCGCGATCACAGTCGGCATGTCGGCCCCGCCGATGGGCGTCACCAGCATCACGCCGAAGAGCAGCGAGATGATGACCATGGCCGGGAAAAGAAAGGGAGTCATGGGGTTGAAAATAAGGATCAGGGCTGATAAAACAGCGGCGCCCAGAACCGTGAAACTCACGTAATTCTGGCCCTTGTAAACAATGGGTCGCTGCGGCAGCCATTCCTGCAGCTTGCCGGCCGCGATCAAACTGCCCGTAAAGCTAAGCGACCCGATGATGACTTCCATCGCGATTTCCGTCATCTCGAACTTGTTGATGTGCGGGATGCGCATGTAATACTCGGAAATCCCGATCAGGGCCGCGGCCAGGGCTCCAAAGGCGTGGCTCATGGCGGTCCGCTGAGGGACGGCCGTCATGTGGACCAGGCCGAGCGGAATACCGATGATCACGCCAACCAGCAGGGCGATCAGAATCCACTTGAACTGGACCAGTTCGGGGTTAAAGAAGGTGGTCACCACGGCCATCCCCGCACCGATTTCACCGACCAGTACCCCGCGGCGCGCCGTGGCAGGCGAGCTCAGCCACTTCAGCGACAGGACGAAGAAGGTAATGGCGATGATGTACGAGAAGTCGGTCAGGTACTGCACGGACGTCGGATTCAATATGGTTATGTTCATTGTTTTTTACGCCCACTCAGTTTGAACATTCGCAGCATGCGGTCCGTGATCAGAAAACCGCCGACCATGTTGCTGAAGGCGGCGGCAACCGCAATCGCCCCGAGAATCTCGGAAAGCCGGGTTCCCTCGCGCCCGGCAATGATGATGGCTGCGACCACCACGATGGCGTCCAGAGCGTTGGTCAAGGCCATCAACGGCGTGTGCAGAAGCGGCGAGACCCGGCGAATGACTTCAAACCCCAGGAAGCCCGCCAGCACAAAAACATACAAGTTTGAGATAAAACCTTCTGGCACCGTACCCTCCTTTAACTAAGCGTTTCGTCGTGCGGACCACGGGAACTGCTTTGGGCAGCCGCCGCGCGGTCTCTAATCTCCATTAAGCATTCTTCTCCGCGCTCTGACCCGGCAAAGAAAAAAATTCGCGCACGCGGCCATGGACAATTTCACCGCCCCGCGTGATCAGCGTTTCGCGTGTAATCTCGTCTTCCAGATTCAGTTCCGGCTTCCCTTCCTTGAACAGGTGGATCAGAAACGTGCTGATGTTCCGTGCGTACATCTGGCTGGCATGATAAGGAACCGTGCTGGCCAGGTTGATGTTGCCCACAATGCTGACATTGTGCTTCACCACAATCTTGCTGGCCTCGGTCAGTTCGCAGTTTCCGCCGCGTTCAGAGGCAAGGTCCACAATCACAGAGCCCGGCGCCATGCTCTTCACCATCTCTTCGGTCACCAGCAGGGGCGGCTTCTTGCCGGGAATCACGGCGGTGGTGATCACGATGTCACTTTCCGCCACCACGCGGCCCAGCAGCTCCCGCTGGCGCTGGTAGAAGCTTTCGTCCTGCGCCGTGGCATAGCCCCGCGCGTCCTGCGCGTCCTTGGCCTCAATGGGCAGTTCCACAAAACGGCCGCCAAGACTCTGTACCTGCTCCTTCACCGCAGGCCGCACGTCGTAGGCTGAAGCCACCGCGCCCATTCTGCGCGCCGTGGCGATGGCCTGAAGTCCCGCAACGCCGGCTCCAATAATGAAGATTCGGGCAGGGGTGATGGTTCCGGCCGCGGTGGTCAGCATGGGGCACAGCCGCGGCAGAGTGTCGGCGGCAAGCAGCACCGCCTTGTAGCCGCATACCGTCGACATCGATGACAGGGCGTCCATGCTCTGTGCGCGGGTGATCCGGGGCATGAGTTCCACGCTGAAGGATGATACGCCTTTGGAGGCGATGTCCTTCAGGGCTTCCACCGCTCCCAGCGGGCGCAGAAAGCCCACCAGGAACTGGCCCTCCCTATAGAGCGCGACATCTTCTTTTCCCGTCTTGTCGTTGGAACCGTAGCAGAGCACCTGCACGACGATGTCGGCGGTCTTGAAGATTTCCTCACGGCTGCCCAGCACTCTGGCGCCCTTTCCCTCGTACTCTTTGTCCAGATATCCCGCGCTGACACCCGCGCCGGCTTCAATGGCAACTTCGAACCCGGCTTTCGTCAATGGAGGAACAGCGGCGGGCACCATGCCCACTCGCCTCTCTCCAGGAAAGCTCTCCTTGGGAATACCTATGATCATGACAACTCCTCTCCTTTTACCCTTTCCCAGTTCCCGTCAGGAATCAGATCCGGCCTGCTATTAAGAGATCCCAGCCCATACAGCTTTCGATTTCACTCATTAGCCCAGGGGACAGATTCTCTACTTTTTTCTTCTTCAATGGTGTGATGGGCGTCACATTGGTACGTGATAATTCATACACTCCATTCTGATTTCCCTTCCCCACATTGCCCGGAGCATTCGGCAAGCCTCTTATTTCATCACAAAACGGTCACAATCAAAAGATGTTGCAGCAAACTCTGATGCCGGCGTTGGAAGAATTCCAATTTGCCAGCCTTCCAGCGTATTCAATAATTGGTTGACTTCCCGCCGCCGGGCAGAATAGATTGCTCTGGGTCCATGATGTCGAGCGCAAACCATCTTTCAGCAATTCGTCTCCACTGGGTGCAGGTGCCATTGCACGAGCCATTCAAAATCTCGAATGGCGAAGTGTCCGTCAAAGACGCCATCCTGGTTGAATTGCAGGGCGTAGACGGAAGCACCGGCTGGGGCGAAGCCTCGCCCATGGGAGGTTCATTCTATTCTGCCGAAACACCGGATTCAACATGGGAATTCCTGCGCAGCAAAGTCGTTCCGGGATTGCTTTCGCAGCCGCTTCCCGAGGCCGAGCACTGCTTTGACTGGCTCACGGAGTTCCCCGGCGAACCGTTTGCCAAGGCGGGAGTGGAAGGAGCTGTCTGGGATTTTTGGGCCAATCAGGTGTCCACGCCACTCTACCAGATGCTGGGTGGCAGCAGGAGGCCGATTCCTTCCGGCGCAGCCATCGGGCTGATGCCCTCGATCGACGAACTGCTCACTCGCGTGGACAGGTATTTGAAGCAGGGATATCGACGCATCAAGATCAAAATCATGCCGGGGCACGACGTGGAACTGGTGCGGGCCGTCCGCAAGCGGTTTGGCGACATCCCCCTGATGGTGGACGCCAACGCGGCCTACAAATTGGAGGCTGCACCTATTTTTGAGGAACTGGACGGCTATGGCCTGATGATGATTGAGCAGCCGCTGGGACGCAAGGCGCTGGCCGAACATGCGGAACTCCAGCGCCGGCTGCGGACCCCCATTTGCCTGGACGAATCCGCGGAAGACCTGGAATCGCTTGACACAGCCATCCGGCTGGGGAGCGCGAAAATCATCAACATCAAAGTGCAGCGCATGGGAGGATTGGCGCCGGCAAAGCAGGCGCACGATAGGACAAAGGCGGCAGGAATTCCCTGCTGGATGGGCACCATGCCTGAACTTGGCGTGGCCTCAGCGCAGGCGTTGCATCTGGCGACGCTCGGGAATTTCGCCTTCCCCACGGACGTTGAGGCTTCTGCGCGCTGGTTCAAGGATGATATTATTGTGCCTCCCATCGAAATCTCGGAAGAAGGTTTCATCCATCTGCCCGAGGGTCCGGGCATGGGCTACAAGGTCGACATGGATAAAGTCGAGCGATACCGAATCCGCTTTGAGGAGTTCCAGCCATGACGCCGCTGACGACTGAAGAATGCGGCCGCCGTCTTTGGCATGGCCTGATCCCGGCGGTTCCCGTGCCGATGACGTCCGACGGCCAGATCGATTTCGCCGCTCAGGAAAAATACATTGCCTACATGAGCCAGCAGCCTATTGCAGGCGTCGCCTTGTGGGCGCACACGGGCCGGGGGTTGCACCTCCGCCGCGACCAGCGCCTTCAGGTCCTGCAGGCTTGGGCGCAGGGGCTCGGCCCTGACAAGCTGATTATCGCCGGCGTGGGAGGTTCCCCTGCGGGGGGCGCTACGTATTCATCCTACGTGGATTCAGCGCTCGAAATGGCCAACGACGCGCTTGAGCACGGCGCGCATGCCTTCCTCACTTATGCGCCCTCGCCGCTTCGCAAGATCGCCGCAGAGGGCGAGCTTGACAAACTGGTGGTCGACTATCACTGGAAGCTGGCCTCGCTCCACGCCCCCATGATTCTGTTTTACCTGTATGAGGCCGCGGGCGGGATTTCGTATTCACCCGGGGTCCTTCGGCCGCTGTTCGCATTGCCGGAGGTGGTGGGCATCAAGCTCGCGACGCTCGACAGTGTGATGACTTATCAGAACGTGGCCAACCTGATGGCCGAAGAGTTTCCGGAAAAGGTGCTGATCACCGGCGAAGATCGCTTTCTGGGTTACAGCCTGATGGCTGGCGCGCAGGCAGCCCTGATTGGCATGGGTGCGGCGTGCACCGGGTTGCAACACAACATGATGGAGGCCTATTTCCGGGGACATGCCGTGGAATTTCTTGACCTATCCGGCGCCGTGGATCGGCTGTCTCAGGTGTTGTTCATTCCGCCCATGGAAGGCTACATCCGCAGAATGCTCTGGACGCTGGTGCATCTGGGCGTGATCGGGCCTGAATCCGCGCACGACCCCTGGGGACCTGAGCTCCCGGAAAGTGAATTTGAAAATATCAGGCAAACGCTGAAGACGATTGGCGAATTCGACAGTCCCAAAAAAGCAAAGGATTGAATTGTTCATGGAGGAATATTTCCCGCCGCGAGTCCGGCTTCGCGGCAAACCGCAACTCAGCCAGCAGGATTCCGCTCAGCTTCAAAAGGATTTTGACGATTTCCGCGATGGCCTTCCCCGGCCGCTCGAGTCACACGTTCTTTCGACCTACGGCATCGACCTCAAAAGCGAATACGGCGGCCTGCCCGTCAAAAATCCTTTCGGCAAGGCTTCCGGGCAGCTCTCACTGGCCGCCCACCAGGTGGAAAAGGATTCGAGCGCAGGGCTCGGCTTCGTCATCCTCAAGACCGTCATCGCCCAGGACAGCCACGGTGAACAAAGCATGTGGGAGTGGGCCATCCCGGAAACACGCATGACCGTCGAGCGCATTCGCGGGCGCGGCGGCCAGGAAGGCTGGACCGTCACCTGGAAAGGCCGGGGATGGTACAACACGCTGGAAGCCTACCGGGATTTCTTCGACCAGGCGCTCTCGATCGGCGCCGGCTCCGAAATGCTCATCGTTCCTTCCGTCAAGTATCACCTGCCCACGCCCCAGGAAGACTTCTGGAAAGAGGATGAGTACGTTTTCACCACCAACCTCCTGCTGGAGCCGTGGAAAAAGCATTGCCCTGAACTGGCCATGCCAATTGAAAAGGATTTCAGCCCCACCCTGGCAGGCTCGGGCCGCGCAGCGCAGCAGGCGAAAATTCTGGAATGGCTGGCCAGGGTCCCGGCCCTGATCCACGCCGTCGATCCCGGAAAAATTCGCGTCGGCCTCAAGATGTTCAATGCGCTTTTTGAAGACGATTTCCAGCTTCGCATGATGGATGCCGTCCACAAAGCGTCGGGCGAAGATCAGGCGGACTTTCTGATTTATGGC
>JBAUWE010000678.1:0-2470 GCA_049583595.1 Terriglobia bacterium | reverse complement strand
ACGGGTGAAGAAAATTTCAACTTTGACGCCTATTTTGGCGCAGGCATATTGAAGTCAACGGATGGAGGCGCAACCTGGGCAACCATCGGTACGGGACCGCAAGACGGCCCTTACGGACCGAAGCCCTACTTCTACGGCGGCTATGTAGGTTCCATTGCGGTCGACCCGCAAAACAGCCAGGTGCTGCTCGCATCCGTGAGTGAGGTTTCGAACCTGGGAGGAGTCTGGCGTTCGACCGATGGCGGCCAGACGTGGACGCAAATCGGGCTTGGCCTGCCCACACAGGTATTTTTCGATCCAACGAATGGCAATGTGGCCTATGCGGCAATTGCGGGAAGCGGTGTCTATAAGAGCACCAACGCCGGTGTCAACTGGACGGTGGACAACGGCTCGGGATCGAACTTGCTGGACGCAACCAACAGTTTCAAAATCTCGCTCGCCCTTGACCCGGCGCATACTTCTACGCTCTACGCTTCCGTTACCAGCAACCCGAGTTCCTCTGCGGGATCCAACGTCCTCGGCTTCTACAAGACAGTGGACGGCGGAGCCAACTGGACAGCCATCTGGACGACGGCCGGCACGAGTTCAAATTTTCCTTCAACCTATTGTGCTCCGGCGGGCGCGCCCGGCCAGTGCTGGTATGACAATGTTGTTGCCGTTGACCCAGCAAGTTCCGCGGTCTTCGTCGGCGGTTCCTTTGAAGCTACTTCAACTTCCGAGTCCGGCGCTCTCTGGCGTTCCAATGACGGCGGCTCAACCTGGAGCGACATTGACCCGCCGCCCAGCTCAAGCAGCGTGCAGGCGCTGCATCCGGATCTTCACGCCATCGCTTTTGCAGGCGGCAAGATGTACGTCGCCACAGACGGAGGTCTGTGGAGCACGGCCAACGTGTCCACCAGCCCGGTGACATGGACAAACCTGAACACCCCGCTTGCCCTCACTCAGTTCTATCCGGGATTATCGATTGCGGTCGACGACAGCAATATCTCGCTTGGCGGAACACAGGATAACGGAGTGCAGTATTACAGCGGCAGCCTCACCTGGCAGATGATCGGTTGTGGCGATGGGGCCCAGACGGCCATCGACCCTTCGGGTTCCGGCGACCTTTACGTCGGTTGCATCTACATCCCCGGCCCGGACAACCAGAATTTCCTCTACAAGTTCACGCCTGGCAGCGGCTGGGCCCCTGCCGACAATGGAATCGACGGAAGCGACTACGGATCCTATATTCCACCGCTGGCGATCGATCCCTCCAACCCCCAAACCCTGTATTTCGCCACAGCCAACATGTACCAGTCGAAAGATGGAGGGCAAAGCTGGTCCTTATTAGGCCAGGCGCCCTCTTCCGCTCCGGACTGGTATTTCACTTCCGTTGCCGTGGCGCCTACAGACTCCAACACTGTCTATGCAGGCTGGAGCACGGGGTTTGTGTATGGAACTTTCAACGCAGGGAACGGCGCGTCAGCGACTTGGCAGATTATCGGCTACGCAGCAGGTCTGCCCCTGCGATACATAACGGCGGTCGCCGCTGACCCGCATAACGCGAAGAATGTTTATGCGACGCTCTCCGGGTACTGTCAGTCGGGAACTTCCACCTGTCCCAGCGGCAACGGCCATGTTTTTGAATACACCGACGCATCAGGAGTCTGGAACGACCTCAGCGGCAACCTGCCGGACGTTCCGGCAAACGACATCGCCGTGGACCCCGACATGCCCGGCACACTCTACGTCGGCACGGACGTGGGTGTATTCGCCACCACCGATAACGGCACCACCTGGGCGCCGCTGGGAACCGGCCTGCCGAATGTGGCGGTGCTGAGCCTGAAGCTGCAGCATGCCACCCGCATTCTGCGCGCCGCCTCGCACGGCCGCAGCGCCTGGGATTTTCAACTCCCCGCTCCGACCGGCGCCAATCCGGTGTTTTCCGTTCCCAACCTTACCTTTCCCCCGCAGCAGGTGGGCAGCACCAGCGCCGCGCAAGACGTGATCGTAACCAACAACGGCAGCACAACATTGACAATCAGCAGCATCGCAGCCAGCGGCGACTTTGCCCAGACCAACGACTGCGGATCCAGCCTCGCCCCAGGCGCCAATTGCACCCTCAGCGTGACCTTCACGCCCACGACGTCTGGGCCCCTCACAGGGAGCGTCACCCTCACCGACGATGCCGCCAGTGGAAGCACTCAGACCATCGGTCTTAGCGGAAGTGCCTTCAGCGGCGCGGTCAGTCTGTCGCCCACGAGCCTGTCGTTCGGCGATCAGGAAGTGGACACCACCAGCGCGGCGCAAACGGTGACTCTAACCAACAGCAGCACTACACCGCTGGCCATTAAGTCAATTGCCGCGCCCGCGGATTTCTCTCTCACAACAGACTGCCCCCTCTCCACCACTGCAACACTGGCAGGCGGGGCGAGCTGCAGCATCAACATCAGCTTCGCGCCGACGGCAATGGGCACGCTTGCCGAACAAG
>JBAUWE010000677.1:0-5058 GCA_049583595.1 Terriglobia bacterium | reverse complement strand
CGACGGCGGTTCCGGACTGAAGGAGCTGATCGAACTGGCGGGAACCCGGGAGATACATCCGCTGCTGCAACAGGCGCTCGACATCCAGCAGCAGCACGGAATTTCAATGGCCGAATACGGGGCGCTGGTGGCCAGGTGGGACGCTTTCCGCAGCGGGATGCTGGGTTTTATGGAAAACTACGACGCCATTCTCAGCCCGGTGTGCAGCTTTGCCGGCATGGTGCACGGATCAACCTACAGGAAGCTGCCGTCCTTCAGTTACACGATGACGCACAACCTGACCGGTTGGCCGGCGGCCGTGGTGCGCGCGATGAATACCGCCAAGGGGCTGCCCATCGGCGTCCAGATTGCCGCCCGCCCCTGGCATGAGCACGTGGCACTGGCCATCGCCCGCCAACTGGAAAAAGCTCTTGGAGGCTGGCAAGCGCCGGCCATCTGATCCGCTTCCGTGCCGATGGAGCCTTACGCCACAGCCCTGCCCGATGTGATATCCCAGGTGACCTTTTTCCCGGCAACGTAGGAGAGGTTCACCATGTGTCCGGCGGAGGCCGCGCGGTGGCCCACCTCGGCGTTTTCTCCGCACTGCTTCCGCGAGCGCACGCAGTCAAAGAACTCGGCCATGTGCAGGGTGGTGGGGTCGGCGGCGTCCTTGGCCGTAATTTCCTTCCGCGGCGGGGCCTTTCGCGCGGCTTCCTCGCGGCGGTTTCCCACGTCCATAAACTTCTTTTGGAGAGCCACGGGCCAGCTATCGATGGAATAGCTGTAGCCCTCGCGGTGCGAATCCACGGCGTAGGTCATGGACGAACCGCCGAGCGGCAACACCAGCGTGCCATCCGTACCCAGGAAGTGGATGCCGTTTCCCACCACGCTTTCGGCGTTGAAGGTGGAAGCCATGTTCACATGGAAACCTTCCGGGTATTCGAACAGGGCGTCGAGCGTGTCGGGCACCTGGCGGCCGTCATGGCGAACGAGTATGCCGCCCGTGGCCACAACGCTGCTGGGCATTCTGGCACCCAGAATAAAGTGGATGGAATTGATCAGATGGACAAACAGGTCGGTTGTGATTCCGCCCGAATAGTCCCAGTACTTGCGGTATTGGAAAACGCGTTCCGCTTCAAAAGGACGTTGCGGGGCCCCTCCCAGCCACTCTTCCCAGTTGAAGTTCACGCCATTTTTCAGGTCGGGGGGAATGGGATAGTTCCAGGACCCGGTCGAACTGTTGCGATTGTAGGCTGCCATCACCTTGGTGACTTTCCCCAGCTTGCCGGAAGAGATCATCTCTTTGGCAATCCGGTTCTGGCTGGAGGAGATCCACTGGCTGCCCACCTGCACGATGCGGTTGGCGTTACGGGCCGCGTCAATCATCTTCTGGCCGTCGGCGATGCGGTGGGTCATGGGCTTTTCAATATAGACGTCCTTGCTGGCGGCAATCGCATCCAAAAACAGTGGAGCGTGCCAGTGGTCGGGTGTAGCGATCACCACGGCGTCGATGTCCTTGCGGTCGAGCAGCTTCTTGTACTGGGCATAGTTGACGTCGATTTTGCCGTCCGTCCGCTCTTTGGCGCGTTCCAGGTGGCCCTTGTAGCAGTCGCACACCTCCACCAGGTTGGCCTGCCCGGTCTTTCTGGCCGATTCAAACAGTATGTTGCCGCGAATGCCGAAACCGATAAACCCAACATTCACCCGGTCGCCGGGCGCAGCGGGTTTTGGGAGGGGAGATGCCGCTTCAACCGCCACGGGTTCGCCATTCAGGATCAGTCCCAGCCCGGCGGCGCCTGCGGCGCCCCGGCGAATAAACTCTCGACGATTGAAACCAGCCATCACCCTACCTCCTTGGATACTTCAAATCTTTTTTCAATTCTGCGCTCGAAGCCATCCGTACCCGTTTAACCCCCAGGCCCTGCGCTTCCCAGACTTCATGGGCGCCTCCCCCCATCAAAAACCATCGTGCCGGGGGATGCTGTGACCGCCGTCACTCCTTGTGCGGCAGACCCGCGAGTTTGCTATGCTGGTTAATCTAACACTGGCGGACCTTAATTTGAGAGGCATTTATGAGTAAGTCCAAACCGCAATCCCCGTCGCGGCTGCCCAAACTCGCATACCGCAATGAACGATTCATGGACAGCGCCGATGGCCGCACGTTGCGCATCGCCGCGGAATACCTGGAACCCCAGGTGCGCCTGCGGCGCGCCGGCGTGCAGAACACCGTGGTCTTTTTCGGATCGGCGCGGGTGCTGCCCCACCAGCAGGCACGTGAGAGACTCCGCGAGGTGCTGAGCCGCGCCCGCTGTGACGGCCCGCCGCCCACAAAGGAAGAATTGCGCGCCGCGCGGATGGCGCTGAAGATGTCACAGTACTACGAGCAGGCCCGCGAACTGGCCCGGCTGATCACCAGCTGGTCGCTGGGGCTGAAGAACGGCAAGCATTTTCTCGTCGTCTGCTCGGGAGGCGGACCGGGCATTATGGAAGCCGCCAACCGGGGCGCCCATGAGGCCGGAGGCGTTTCCATCGGCTTCAACATCCGCCTGCCCTCTGAGCAAAACGCCAACCCTTACATCACTCCGGATCTCTGCTTCCTTTTCCGCTACTTTTTTATGCGCAAGCTGTGGTTTGCCCAGCCCTCGCGCGCCGTCATCGTTTTCCCCGGCGGCTTTGGCACCATGGACGAAATGTGGGAGTTCCTGACCCTGATTCAGACCCACAAGATGGGCCATCGCAACACCATCCTGCTTTACGGGTCAAAGTTCTGGAAGAAAGCCGTCAATTTTGACTGGCTGAGGGAGGCGGGAACGGTGACGGCCGAGGAATCAAAGCTGATCCGCTTTGTGGACAGCCCGCGCGAAGCGTTTGAAACTCTCAGGTCCGCGCTGGCGCGCCAGCTTCGGCTGAAACAACCACAACGCCACCCGTTCTCTTAGCCGGAAGGCCCCTCCGCACGGCGGGCTTTTGGAGTCGGGCGGGCGGGCGGGGTCAGGTCCCTGCTTTTTCCAGCCGCTTGAGGAACACCTCAATCTCGCGCTGAGTTTGCAGATCGCCCTTCTCGCAAGCCACCGCGGCGCCCTTCGTAAAAATCTCCCGGGCCTCATCCGGGCGGTCCAGACCCACCAGCGATTTCCCCAGCTCGCGGTAGGCCGCCGAATAATCCTGCTTCAGCCGCAGGGCCTCGCGAAGCTCGCGTTCCGCATCGGCAAACCGCTTCGCCTTCAGGTATTCCCGCCCCAGGCTGTAGCGGACCACCACGTTATCGGGCGCCTTGGCGGCCATCGCCTCAAAGGATTCCAGCAGCGATTTGTCAGCTTGATTTTCGTCCACGGCAAGACACCGCCCCGCTACTTCATATTTTCGGGAATCAGAAATTCCACCAGCACCAGATCGTGCCACTCGCTTCCCAGCCGGCCGTGCTTCTGGAACACGCCCACTTCCCTCCAGCCCGCCAGCTCACACAGTTTGCGCGCCGAACCGTTGTCAGCAATAATGCGGCCCACCAGCTTGTAGAAACCCTTTTCGCGCGCCGCATCCTGCATGGCCTTGATGAGTTCCTGCGCCACGCCATGCCCGCGCAGGCTGCGCTCGATGAAAATGGATAATTCCGCCACGCCGTCGAAACACCTTCGCGGACTGTAAGGATTGAGCCCCGCCCAGCCCATCAGCGTGTGTTTCACTTCCGCCACCAGCACCGGATAGCGGTCCGGCCGCGCGGCCAGCCACAAATAGCGCTCCTCGGGGGTAACGTAAGCGTTCTCAAAGGTTGCGGCGCGGTCCTGCACGCCCTGGTTATAGATTCTGGCAATCTCTTTTGCGTCGTCCACGCGGGCCGGCCGGATCTTCAGCGGGCCGCTCCATTCTGCAGTCATGGGCTGCCTGTCCTTTCAATTGCACGGATTAAGCACAGTTCCTGCCTGCCGCAATCTCTGCAGGTGAGCACGGACTGGCTCTCGCAAAGCACAACTTTAAGAGGAAACCACCGCCGATTGCAAGGATGGCCGTCACAATATTTCTCAGGACGCAGCAGCAGCCAGGCGGTCGAGAATCGTGTCAAGCACAGGCCGGAGCGCTTGCGCGAGGTGCCCGGAGGCGCGCATCGCCCCGCCCGTCTGGATCGCAGGCCCCCGTACAAGGTCTGCCCCCGAGTGCTGAATCAGGTCCTCAAGCCCCTGCGGCAGCACTTCCAGATGGAATTGCAACCCCAGCACTCTGCCCTCAAGTTCGAACGCCTGGTTGCGGCAAACGACGCTCTCCGCCAGCCGCACGGCGCCCTCGGGCAGGTCAAACGTCTCACCATGCCAGTGCAGGACCGTCATCTCCGCCGGCAGTCCCCCGAACAGCCCGCTGGCCGCTGCTTCCGGCGTTAACCGGACCGGAAACCATCCAATCTCTTTCTCGCGGTTCCGGTAAACTCGCGCGCCCAGAACCTGCGCTACCAGCTGCGCGCCCAGGCATATGCCCAGGACAGCCTTCCGCCCGTGCACAGCATCCGCGATCAGTCGCTTCTCGGTGGTGAGCCAGGCGAATCTCGAGTCGTCGTTGGCACTCATCGGCCCGCCCATGACCACCAGGAAATCGAAGGTATCCACAGCAGGCAACTTTTCGCCGCTGGACTGCCGGGTGAGGGTTTTCGAGTGTCCGCGCTCCAGCGCCCACTCGGCAATCGCCCCCGGCCCCTCAAACGCTACGTGCTGGATGATGTGAATTCGCATCGGTGAACCCGTCCACGACGGAGAAGTGATCAATCGCCCAGGGTTGTGAGATCGTACGTTGCATCCTGAGTGACCTCAAGCGTGTTGCTGCCGTCTCGTGAGTCTTGATCCTGGCTCGAACCCTCATACCTTTCGACGCGGCGGCCAGCGCGTTCCCAGCCTCGGGGCATCATGCCTGTTTCACGACGGCCAGGCATCTTGTGCCATCAGGACTGGCGTTCAAAGCCGCCAGAGTTCGCGTCAAATCGCCAAATCAACCCAGCCGCAACCTAAATCCTAACAAAAGTCTTCTTGCGGAGCATGTAGTAGAGCCCGAGCCAGAGGATGCCCACAGTTCCGGCGGCGACCAGGAAGTTACCGA
>JBAUWE010000676.1:0-7509 GCA_049583595.1 Terriglobia bacterium | reverse complement strand
TGGAGCGGCCAAAGTGGAATGGCCCGCGTCTTTCTGCTCGTCGTGCTGGCGCTTGTCCTTTATTTCGTGGGACGAATCCTTCAGCCTTTTTTTACTGCGCTCGCCTGGGCTGCTATTCTGGCAACCGTTTTCTACCCCGTTTATCAGCGAATGGAGCGCTACCTTCACCGGCGGGAACTGGCAAGCGCCATATGTTGTGTGCTGCTGACGGTGGCTATTATTCTTCCGGTTGTGTCGCTGTTGTTTCTGATGGCCGGTGAGTCGGTCAAGGCTTATAGCACCCTGGAAGATGTGATTGCCAGTGGCGTGCCGGCAAAAATCGCCGCCATTCACAATTCGGGCGCTTATAAATCACTGGTCGAGCAACTCCGGGAGATGGGCGTGCCTGAACCTAACATCGGCGCCACCGCGATGCGCGCGGTCCGCGCGGGAAGCCGCTTTCTGGTGGAACACAGCGCCACGGTGGTGTCCGGTTTTATGAACTTCATCGTGCAACTTTTTGTGATGTTATTCGGACTGTACTACCTTTTTCTGGAGGGGCCGCAAATCCTGCGCGAGTTGCGAAGCCTCATTCCTCTCCGGCCTGAGTACGAAGAAGAGATCATCCGGAAATTTACAGGCGTGGTTCATGCCACATTCACTGGGAGCCTGGCAGTTGCCCTCATTCAGGGAGCGTTGGGCGGCCTGGGCTTCTGGGTTTTCGGCATTGGCGCGCCCCTGCTGTGGGGAGCGAGTATGGCCCTGGTTTCGCTCGTGCCGGTGCTGGGAACGGCTTTGATCTGGGGGCCGGTGGTCATCTTCTACCTGCTGACCGGGTCGGTACTGAAAGGGCTTCTCATGCTGGCGGTCTTTGGCGTTGTGGTTGGTTCCGTCGACAACATCCTGAAACCCATCCTGATCCAGCGCGGAATGGAGATTCACACCCTCTGGGTTTTTGTCAGCGTCATCGGCGGGCTCAGTGTCTTCGGGTTTCTGGGCGTGGTGCTGGGACCGTTTCTTTTTACTATCCTGGTTGTGCTGCTCGAAATCTACAAAGTCGAATTCGGAAGCGCGGCCACAGAGGAACCCGCGTCCTGAACTCTGGCGCGAGGAATTCCCAGAGTTGCTGGTGTGATGATCCGGTGGGGCCGGGTTGAACCTGGCGTCCCGAGAGTTGCTCCGTGGACCCCATCTGATTGACCTTTTCCGAATCCAGTTGTTAAGATGACCAAGGTTGGATCAACGGAGGGAAGACTGTGGACCGATATACACGCCATCAGCTGAAACATGATGACTTCCAGGAAAAAATGGAGGCCCTTCAGGTTTTTGCTGAGGAGCACCTGAAGCAGATCATCCTGATCAGCGCGGCGGTGATTGTGGTGGCCGGCGCAGGGTGGTGGATGAAGAGTTACTACGCCCATCAGGAAGCGGCCGCGAATGCCGAGCTGCAGACCGCTATCACGACTTTCCATGCATACGTGGGCAGCAGTCAACAGAGCGCTCTGATGGGGGCGGGAGAAACCTATCCAACGGCCAAAGCGAAGTATCAAAAAGCCCTCACACAGTTTTCCGACGTCGTCAAAACTTA
This sequence comes from Terriglobia bacterium, assembly GCA_049583595.1. Lineage (GTDB taxonomy): Bacteria > Acidobacteriota > Terriglobia > UBA7540 > UBA7540 > SCRD01. The sequence continues at coordinate 5,942 of JBAUWE010000676.1, read as the reverse complement.
TCCCCGTACCAAGGCCGCCGCATACGCCCTGATCCAGATGGGAATTTGCCAGTCGCAAATGGGCAACGAGACAACCGCCATCAAGACTTTGCGGGAATCTGCAAAAAACTCCGACCAGGAGATTGCTTCCCAAGCCCGGTTTGCATTGGCCGGAGTACTGGCAAAAACGGGGAAGGCCGACGAGGCCGCGAAAATCTATCAGGGCATTGCGGACCACCCCACCACCCTGGTTCCTCGCGCCACGGCGCTGCTGGCCCTGGCGGACGTTTATCGCGCCGGGCAGCCGAAGCGGGCTCGCGAGATTTATCAGCAGGTCCAGAAGGAGTTCGGTTCCGACGCCGTGGTTGCCGAATCTCTCAAGCAGCAGCTCGCCACATTGCCCCAGTAGTCCGTGAAGTTCCGAGGCTGTGCCGCATCTGTTTTTTTCTCATTGCGGCCGCCACTTGTCTCACGACCGTTTCGTGATAAATTCTGAATAAGAACAGCACGTTTCGTCACAGGCGGCGGGGTGTGTTGCCATTCAATTCGAGGACTGCTGCAGATGCCTGAAGCCGAAAGGGAAACGCTTGAAGCCGACGTGGTGATTGTGGGCGCCGGCCCCGCCGGGCTCAGCTGCGCGTTGCGTCTTGCCCAGTTGCTTGAGCAGCGCAACGCGAAATCCCCTCCCGGCCCCGCCCTTTCAGCGGAGAACATCTACATTCTGGAAAAGGCCGGGGAGATTGGCTCCCATTGCCTTTCCGGCGCAGTGCTGGACCCGCGCTCGCTGCGCGAACTGGTTCCAGACTTCGAATCGAAGGGTTCGCCGCTCGAATCACCGGTGACCGATGACGCCGTCTATTTCCTGACGCATCGAGGCCAGTGGAGATTGCCCGTTCATCCTCCTTTCCTTAAGAACCACGGAAACTACATTGTCTCGGTCAACAAGCTGGCCAAGTGGCTGGGCGGCCTGGTGGAAGCCGCCGGCGCGAACCTTTTCCCGGGCTTTGCGGGTTCTGAAATCCTTTACGACGGCCGGCGAGTGGCGGGTGTCCGCACGGATGATAAAGGAATCGACAGGAACGGAAATCCCAAATCCAACTTTCAGCCCGGATATGACCTTCGCGCCAAAGTGACGGTTCTTGCGGAAGGTACGCGCGGCTCGCTGACCCAACAGTTGGTCCGCCAACAGGGGCTCGACCGGGCCGCGAATCCACAGGCCTACTCGCTGGGAGTGAAAGAGCTGTGGCAGGTTCCGGCCGGGCGCATCAGTCGTGGACAGGTGATCCACACCGCCGGCTGGCCGCTCAGTGGGCGGCAGTTTGGCGGAGGCTTCATCTACGCGCTGGAAGAGACGCAACTTTCCGTGGGTCTTGTGGCCGGGCTGGACGCTGAAGACCCACGCTTCGACGTTCACAACTGCTTCCAGCAATTCAAGACGCATCCTTTTGTGAGGGGCCTGCTCGAGGGCGGCGAGATGCTGCGCTACGGCGCCAAGACCATTCCCGAGGGGGGGTATTTTTCGATTCCCACAACTGCCACCGACGGTGCGCTGATCATCGGCGATGCCGCCGGCTTCCTGAATGCCCAGCGGCTGAAGGGCATCCACCTGGCCATCAAGACCGGCATGCTGGCGGCAGAGACCCTTTTCGAAGCCCTTATCCGGGAGGACGTTTCGGAGTCGGCGCTCAAACAGTTTGAAACGAATTGGCGCGCAAGCTGGGTTCACGACGAACTCTGGAAGGTCCGCAACTACCGTCAGGGATTCGAGCACGGCGTCTTGCCCGGAATACTGCACGCAGGTCTGCAGATGGCAACGGGCGGACGTGGCGTCCGTGCCCGCTATCCGCTGTGCAAAGATCACGAGCACATGAAGCTCCTGGACGAGACGCCGGAGGGGGCGGCAAAGATCAGGCCCGACGGGAAGCTGACGTTCGATAAGCTTTCGGACGTTTACCGCTCCGGAACACACCACGAGGAAGACCAGCCCTGCCACCTGAAAATTGCCGACGTTGACATCTGCAATAACCGTTGCACGCGCGAATACGGCAATCCCTGCCAGCACTTCTGCCCGGCCGCGGTGTATGAAATGGAGGACAGCCCGGACGGCTCCGGCAAACGCTTGAAGATTAACGCCTCGAACTGCGTGCATTGCAAAACCTGCGACATCGCCGACCCCTATGAGATCATCACCTGGGTGACGCCGGAGGGCGGCGGTGGGCCACGTTACGATCGAATGTAAAGGAATGCCGGGATGCCGCCGGCGATGGCTGTGCGGTCCCGGGGAATGAACGGATTCCAGACTGAGATTATGGCAAACGTATCAGAGAAATTCGCAGCAACAGTGAGCGGGCAGGCCGGGAACGAAGCCCGCGAGAAAAGAGTCAAGCTCGCGGAAAATCCCCGCGGGTTCACCCGGTGGCAGCGGTTTCAAATCTTTGTTGCAAGCTGGATTGGCTATCTCGCCGTGCTTGTGATCGGGCGGACGTTGCGCTGGCACGTGGAAGGATGGGAAAACTGGGAGGCTGCGAACCAGGCGGGAAAGGGCATCATCTACACCTTCTGGCATCGCGAAATCTTCTCGGCGTGCTGGTTCTGGCGGCGGCGCGGTATCGTGGTGATGACCAGCCAGAATTTTGACGGCGAGTATATCGCGCGCATTATCCAGATGCACGGCTACGGCTCCTCGCGCGGATCGAGCAGCCGGGGCGCCGGGCGCTCACTGGCGGAAATGGCCCGATGCCTGCGCTCGGGGCGCGATGCGGCGTTCACCATCGACGGGCCGCGCGGCCCAAGGTTTGTGGCCAAGCGCGGCTCGGTGATCCTGTCTCGCTCCACCGGAGCTTCCATTCTCTGTTTTCATGTCGCCCTCAGGAAGGCTTACGTCTTCAGCAAAAGCTGGGACCAGACCCAGTTTCCGCATCCCTTCAGCCGCGCTGCCATCTTTATCGCCCCGCCGATTGTGGTGCCCAAAAACGCTACGGAAGAAGAACAGAACCTCAGGCAGGAAAAAGTGCAGAAGGCGCTTGATGAATTGCGGCGGCGCGGCGAAGCGTGGGTGACGGTCGATTAGCCAGCCCCGAACTTTATCTCTCGGTATAAGCCAGGGATTTTGCCACCTTTATGAGCTCGGCGCGGCCGGCGCCTGCCGACCTGTTGCCGCGGATGGCAATCATAAAGCGGTCAAAAGGAAATACCAGGGCGTTGGAGTTACCGGCTTCCAGTCGAGCCTTCCACCTGCTGGGAAGCGTCTTGCCGCCCGGCGCGGAATCGCTTTCCATCCAGCTAAAGTACTGTGCTTCCACGGTTTCGCTTCCGATGCGCAGCGAGAGCGATTGGGGTGTGCGGCCCGTCGTTCCCGCAAAGGGTCTTTCCGTCATGGGTGAAACGAAAACCTGAAGCGGACAGGCGGTTTTTCTGGCCCAGCACCCTGGGTCCCTGTATTGGATTTCAATTTCAGCCTTACCGGTTCCGAAGCCATCGGCCGGGTGCCGGTTGACTTTCCACATCTCGTAGCCGGCCGGCAGGTATTGGGGTGTAGGAATGAGGGCGTTCACCGTTGCGGGAAAGTCAGGAGGCATGTAAGCGTGCAGTGGAATTCGAATTTCCTGCTGCGCCCGCAGGTTGACGGGCCCGAAAATTGTTGCAGTCACGGCAGCGACGGCCAGCCAGTAAATCAGTCGGCGTCTCCATGAATAGACAGAGGCGAATGGGTTCCAAATTATGATGGATTGACTCGCGCCCATGTGGGGAATACCTCCTTGAGCGAAATCGGACGTACCCGCGGTCGAAGGTCAACTCTTAATTCCTTTATATCTCCGATCGAGCGTTGCTGTAAAGTGAGAAGTTCGCACGGCGGCTATGAAGAATGCCAGGGCGGGAATTGCTTGGCCGGTGACAACGGCCAGCGAAAGATGCAACCGGTTGGAACTGCGGACGAATCTTAACCTGCTTGAGGAGGAAGACGGGAATGGGAAGTGAATCCATAGAAAAACTGGTGCAGTACACGGCTTACCGGGCGGCGGGGCCGATCACGGTGGACGGCAAACTGGATGAGCCGTCGTGGGTGATGGCGCCGCGTTCGAAAGCCTTTGTGGACATTGTGACGGGCGAGCCGGGGTGGTTTGACACGCGTGTTGCGATCCTTTGGGACGACGAGAACCTCTATTTCGGTTTCAGAGCCGAAGAGCCGGATGTGTGGGCCACGCTCACCGAACGCGACTCAAAGATTTACGAAGACAACGACGTGGAAGTCTTCATTGCCGGGCAGGACGCCTACTACGAGTTTGAGATCAATGCCCTCAACACGATTTATGAAGTTTTCTGGATCTGGAAAGACCAGATGCAGCCGGGCGGGAAGTTCCACGGCAAGCCGGAATGGGACCCGGCCCGGCATAAAATCATGGAGATTGACGGCATCGGCGGGCACGTGCATCCGCGCGGCTGGCGCTACGGATTCCTGGACTGGGACTATCCGGGCCTGAAGCACGCCGTGCACGTGGACGGCACACTGAACAAGCGCGACGACGTGGACAGGGGCTGGACGGTGGAACTGGCGTTTCCGTGGAAGGGGCTCGAACTGCTGGCCGATGGCCGCTCGTTGCCGCCAAAGGACGGCGACGTCTGGCGCATCGACTGCTCGCGCTTCCAGCAGGTGAATAAGGAAGGCAAGCGGCTGGAAGTGAGCCCCGGGTGGACCTGGAATAAGCACGGCTTCTACGATTCGCACATCCCGGAGGTTTTCACCTACGTGCACTTCTCAGACAAAGTAGTGGAGGAAGGGCTGAAGTGACCGGGAAAGCCCCTGGTGGGGGTCCATTCAACCCCCCGCTTTCGCAGAGCTCGAAAGCAGCTCTGCGCCACCCTCGAAATTCTGTGCTACCCCGCCTGCTTTTGGGCTGCCTGCTTGAGTGCGGCGGCCACGAGTGGCCAGCCCTCGGCGACGCTCGGCACGCTGGGCTTCCAGCCCGAACTCTTCTTGAATCGGGCGTTCGAGACTCTCAGGGAACGCGAGAGATAACCCCACACGCCTCCGAAAGTGGCTTTGCCCAGCACACCTGGAAAGCGGAACGGTTTGGGCGCGTGGACGGCGTCAGCAAGCGTGTGCAGATACTCCTTGAAGGGAAGGGGATTTTCGTCCACCACGTTGTAGATGCCGGAAGGCACATTGAGCGAGGCCAGAACAGCAGCGCCCGCATCCGGAATGTAAATCGAACTGATGTAATGGGCGCCCGAGCCGGGCTGGACCAGCAACCGCCGCCTCATCATGCTGATCATGTCCGCTGTCACGGTTGATTCGGGGCCGTAAAAGCCGCCAAAGCGAAGAACGATTCCGCGGCCCCCGGATTCTGAGAAGCGCGCCGCTTCCTTCTCGCCGTCGAGCGCGGAGCGCAGGATTTCGCTTTCACCGTCGTCAGTGGGCGCGTCCTCGGTGATCCACCGGGTTCCGGCGTCCTCATAGACGAACGTCACTGATTCGTGAACATAGACCTGCACGCCCTCGGCAATACCGGCGTCCACCAGGATGCGGGCCCCTTCCGTGCGCAGCAGGTTGGTTTCCTGCCAGGCCGCCCGGCTGCGCATTTTGGCGATGGGAGGGATTTTCGTGGTCAGACGCAGGATGGCTTCAGAGCCGGCAACGGCCTGGCGTACTTCCTTAGAATCGTAGAGGTCCACCTGGACTGGCTCAGCCCCGAGACTCCTGACCACATCGGCCTTTTCTTCGGTTCGAGCTGTCGCACGGACCACGTGGCCGGCGTCAACCAACGCTTTCACACTTGCACGCCCCAGAACACCCGTTCCGCCAGCAACAAAGATTTTCATCGCGGCCTCCAGTCTGTTGGGTCCTCAAGGTGCCTGTCAGATCGCCTGCCCGGGAGTGGCAGGTCTCGCAACCCGCAACGGGTTTCGACTCCCACTAATTTCAATGGTACGAGCCGAACGGGCGTAAAACAAGAGTTCACAGG
>JBAUWE010000675.1:0-5635 GCA_049583595.1 Terriglobia bacterium | reverse complement strand
CAGATCACGCTGTTTACAACAGGCCGTGGCACCGGCATCGGCTGCGCGCTGGGACCGGTGACGAAGATTGGGTCGAACAATTATGTTTCCACCCATAACGGCGACATCGACATCAACGCGGGGACGATTCTCGACGGCGATGAATCGGTTGAAGACGTTGGCAGGCGCATCTTTGAGCACACGCTGGACGTTGCCTCGGGCCGGACAATGGTTCGGGCGGAGGAGTCAGGCTTCCACATCGAGTTTAAGATTTGGGAGTCGCTTTGGCCTTCGCTTTAACGGCTTCCGTTGCTTCTGTGTGACTTCTTTTCCCGGCAGAAGAAGATTGCGCCCAACGGGTCTGAGCGCGGCCGGCCTTACGGTGGGTCCGTCTGCCCCGGTATCTTGCTCTCCCGTTGCCTGGAAGCAGGCTGGGTAGATGCGTGGATGGGACTTTCCGTCGCGATAGGAACGGGCGAGCCCCAGATCGGACGTCCAGGTTGCGCCCCAGATCGGTGCTGAAACGTCTGTTCAGTGGTCCGAAGCAGGGGGAATAGGACATGCGGCGGCTGGAAGGAAAAAAGGGAAAGAAGATTTAGGAGACAGGCAGCCGATCTCTCGCTCCCATGAGGGATGGGGACTGGCTACTTGTCTTCAACCAGGTGATGGTTGACGGCAAACAGAGCCAGCTCCAGACGGTTGGAAACGCCCAGCTTGTCGAAAATATTTCCGAGATGGTGCTTGACGGTCTGCTCGGCGATGTGGAACTTCTCAGCGATGTCCTTGTTGGTATATCCATCGACAATGGCTGAAATAATGTCGAGTTCGCGCGGCGTGAGGTTATAGGACCTTTCCCTTTTTCCCTGTTCCGGTATGGCAGTGAGGTCGCGGATAATGCGAACGAGATCAGATACGCTTTCGCGGCCCACCCAGTACTGACCGTCCATCACGCATCGGATGCTTTTCAGGAGCAATTCCGTGGCCGATTCTTTGAGGACAACACCCCTTACCCCGTGGTGCAGCGCATCGACGATCTGCTCACGCTCGATGGCTGCCGTCAGCAGGATAACTTTGATGGCCTCGACCGAACTCCCGAGTTGCCGAAGCGTCTCCAGGCCCGGGACGTGAGGCATGGCCAGATCCAGCAAAAGCACGTCAGGCTTGAGCTGCTGGGCCATCTCAATGGCCTCGCCGCCGTCAGCGGCCTCGCCGATGACCTTGAAATCATCTTCTGCCTCCAGCAGTTTCCGCAAGCCGTCACGGAAAATGGGATGGTCGTCAGCAACAAGAATGCGAACAGATTGTGGTGTTTCACTCATAAGTATTCTTCGGCAGGCTGACTTCCAGGCGCGCTCCTTCGCCGGGGACTGATTCTACAACAAGTTCAGCCCCAATGGTGCGAACTCTTTCCTTAATGGCCAGAGGCCCCTTGCGAATGGCATCAAGCTCGGTGAGCGTCAGGCGGCCTGAAAAGTCAAAACCGCACCCATCGTCGTCGATCGCCAGGCGGAACCGGCCGTCGTACTGGCCCAGTTGTACCAGTACCTTACGCGCCCCGCTGTGCTTTCTTGCATTCGCCAGCGCTTCTTGCACGATGCGCGCCAACTGGGCACAAACGCGAGGCGGCAATGAGATTTCCTGCAGAGTCGAAATGAATCGGCTGGAGATTCCCGTGTCTCGCTGGAATTTATCCACCATGGTCACAAGGAAGTCCAGCAGTTGAGTGGGGCGGATATCGACCGGCTTCATCTGCTGCATCAGCTCGCGCAGATTGAGGACTTCCTGCCGAAGGATGCTTTGGATGTGAGACAGACGGTCCACGACCGCTGCTGACGACACGTCACGCTTCCGGCGAAGAACGTCCACTTCCATTTCCAGGCCGATCAAAGACTGGATAACACCATCATGGAGTTCCCGCGCCACTCGCGCGCGCTCAAGCGCTCCCGCCCTTGTCCGTAAACGAGTGGTCAGAAAGGAGGTGTGAATGGCAGGGCTCACCTGCAGGGACAGGTTTCGCAGGAAGCGAACAGCCGCTTCCGGGCTGGAGCGGAGGCTTGGAGCAAACAGGAGCATGACGCTTGACCATTCATCCGCGTAAAGGGTCCGCACGCCCAGGAACTTGCGCACCTTCTGGTCACCTGTGAGAGCACTGGGAGGGGACCATGTTTCGTCGAAAAGCCTTCTTCCATCTTCATCCAGCGCATAGATATGGTATTTCAGAGGATCGGCGGACTTGGGGTCGCGCCTGGCGTACCAGACGTGTCCGGGCGTTTCGAAAAGGTCCTTTTCACCCTGTTGCGCGCGGAGTTCTCTGGTGGATAGTAAGATTTTCTCGCCGGCTGCCTTCTGACGCGCGTCCCAAACATAGGCGCGCCCGGATTTGTGGTCAAGCACGGCCAATGCAGCCTGCCGGGAACGGAAAAGGCCCAGGATCTCCTCGAAAACGGCCTCGAGCGTTCCGCGGATACCTGCTTCCGCGCGGGCCTTGGTCATCACCTTGGCGATGGATGAAGTCTCCTCGCGAAGCTGCTTTTCTTCTTCACCCAGATAGCCCAGCAGATACCCCATGATGAGCAGGTAGACTCCGCGCATGACAAACGCATTCAGGTCATAGGAGCCGCGGAAAAGCGTCGGTAGTGTTAACCCTTTCGCGAGGGTGAAAAAAGCCTGCGAGATGAAGAGGCCCGTTGAGACAAGCGCAGTCAATAAGGTGGCTTGCAATCCCCAACGGTAGGCTGCTTCCAGGAGAACGAAAATATAAAAGAGATAGAATGGACTATTCGATCCGGCTGTAAAAATCGCGATCAGCGCGGGCCACAAGATGTCAAGCGAGTGGACAGCCAGTCGGAACTGCGGGGAGGAGTTCCGCTGGGTCCGCACCAGGGCCAGCACCCCGACGGCTTCAAACACGAAAACCGCCAGCAGTCCGTAGACGATCGTGGAATAATGGCGAGGTTCAGTGGGATCGATCCAGATGGCAAACAGCGAGGCAACCGCCAGTAGAGCTCTTGTGGCAGCCAAGATGCGTTCGATGCGCTGCGACTCACTGGCAGCAATCCATTGTCTTCTTAGAGAAGGAAATGAACCCATTGTTCCTCACCGGCCGGATAAAGCATCGCTTATTATGGCAATTCATTAGAAACGAAACAAGAGGGTTTGACAGTTATCTGAATTCGGGTATGGGCATGTTGGAAGATCAAGCGAGGCGGTGTTTCCGTTGAGTCCACGCGGCACAGCGGCGCGTGCACGACACCCGGATGGGAAAGATCGAGTCGCAAACGGTAACAAAGGGCCTCATTCGGAAAGGGGAAACATGAATCGCAGAGAATTTATGCAGGGCGTGACGGCGGGACTTTCCGCGACGCAAATTCCAGGCCTGATGCTTGGTGAAGAGGCGGTTGCCGGCGCTCCGGGGGCATGGCTGAAGAACTCACCTTTTGTGGCTGTCGGCAGTTGGGACGATATGCCGATTTTTTTTCGCAGGGTCGGCGGACAGGGAACCTGGGAAGAAGCGACCTATCGCAGCGAACACACGGAGGCCACCGTACGAAAGCTTAAAGACCTCGGCGTCACCATGGCCATTATCGACTTCTTTAAAGGTTTTGGACTGCAGGCGGAAGCAGAGCATATCAACCTGGCCAGAAAAATGGCAGGGTTACTCCACCAGCACGGGATCCGGGTGGGGCTCTACGTGGGCAGCACGATTGCTTACGAGACCTTCCTGGTGGAAGAGCCTTCGGCTCAGGATTGGTTTGTTCCTGATTACCTGGGGCGGCCGGTCATTTACGGCGATCAGACCTTCCGCAAGCGCGTTTACTTTATGCATCCCGGCTATGTGGACTACATCAAGCGAGTGGTGCGCATGGGGGTCCAGGACCTGAAGGCCGACCTGATCCATTTTGACAACACCAGCTTGCAGGGGCGTCCGGAGATCTTCCAGCACCGGCTGGCCGTCAAGCGGTTTCGCGAATACCTTCAGAGCAACTATTCGGTGGCCGAACTGAAGGAGCGCCTCGGGTTTTCAAACGTCCAATACGTGTTGCCGCCGGTGATCGAAAGGCCGGAGGTGGTCATTAACGACCCGCTCTTCCAGCTTTGGACGGATTTCCGCTGCCAGCAGCTCAACCGCTACTACGCGGAGATGCAGGGGTATGTTCATGGACTGAATCCGGCGGCGGTGATTGACAGCAACCCCAGTTCAGGCATGGCCGGCACGAACACTATCTGGGAACAGGGGATTTCCTATCCCGGGCTTTTTCCTCACATGGAGATCAGCTGGACCGAGGAGGGGAACTATGCCGGGGTTACGCCGGACGGTATTCTTGTTTCCAAAATCCGCACTTACAAAACAGGAAGCATTCTGGGAACTCAGATTATTACTTATACGGCCGGCGGTGGCTATTACGGCCGCGAAGGAGGCAGCCGCGCCTCGATGGCGGAATCGATGGTTTTCAACCGCCAGAGTCTGGGAATGGTGGGAGGCATTCTGAAAGCTCCGGAAATTCCCGACGACCAAAAGCAGTACATCAGGTTTTTCCACCAGAACTTTCACTACTACAAGGGCGTTCAGAATATCCCGGATGTGGCCGTGCTTTACTCTTATGCTTCGATGGGATTCAATAACGACCGCCCCGCGGTGAGCTTCATGCTGTTCACTCAGGCGCTGATCCAGGCCATGGTGCCCTTTGACATCATTTTTGATGAGCACTTGAAGAACTTGTCGAAGTACCGGGTGCTGGTGCTCGCCGATCAGGAGTGCCTGAGCGAAGCGCAGATGCACCTGATCCGAAACTTTGTGGAGCGGGGCGGGGCAGTGGTGGCGACGGAGCAGACATCGCTTTATACCACCCGGCGGCTCAGACGCCCGGACTTTGCTCTGCAAAACTTATTCAAGGTATCTGCCCCGCAGTGGCAAGGGCCGAGAGCAGTGGAAAAGAACCTGGAAATTGCCCCCGTGCGGAACATGATTGGCCGAGGGCGTGTTGTCTATATTCCTTCAGTTCAAGCTGCTATTGAGAAGCCGCGGGCGGAACGAATGTCGAGCAGGTACTGGAAGCTGCCGGTGAACTGGAAGGAACTGATCGAGGGCGTGAAATGGGCCGCGGGGGGGAGGCTGTCGCTGGAAGTGATCGCTCCTGGAACACTGGCCGTTGTGGCTGAATTGGTTGACCAACCTGGGAAACACCGGCGACTGGTTCACCTGGTGAATTATGCCGGGCCGCAGGGGAAAGCGGTGAGCAACGTGCGCGTAGCCGTTGAATTGCCGCAGGGAAGGCAGGCAGGGGAGATAACGTTACTGACACCGGATGGGGGTGAAAGCCACAAAGTGTCGGGGAGTGTTGAACAAGGAAGGGTACATTTCACGGTGCCGCGTCTTGACACCTACACCCTTGCAGTTCTTGACCTGGTGTGAGTAACCCGGCTGAACAAAGCCATGAAGCCCGAACGGACGTGGTCACATTGCGACACGGCCAGTGCTGAAGAGAATGTCATCTTTTTCAAAACTTCCGCCGGGCCCCCCGGGCCGTATTGTTGTCGGGAACGCGCTGGAACTCTCCCGCAATTGGATGGGTTATCTGACTGACTGCGCCGGGAAGTACGGCGATGCTGTTTTCTTCAGGTTTTTTAACGTCCCGATCTGCCTGCTGGTCCACCC
>JBAUWE010000674.1:0-11718 GCA_049583595.1 Terriglobia bacterium | reverse complement strand
TTCGCAGATTGCTCCCGTCCACATCAGTTGCCATCCCAACGCGGGCCTGCCCAACGCCTTTGGCGGGTTTGACGAGACGCCGGAAAGCATGGCGCAGGACCTGGGCGAATTTGCCGCCAACGGCTGGTTGAACATTGTGGGCGGCTGCTGCGGCACAACGCCTGCGCACATCCGGGCGATTGCCGAGGCCGTGCGCCGCGAAAAACCCCACAGCATCGCGAAGCCGGACCGCACGACGCGGCTGAGCGGGCTTGAATCGCTGACCTTCCGGCCTGATATGAACTTCGTGAATGTGGGCGAGCGAACCAACGTAACGGGCTCGCCCAAATTCGCAAAGCTCATCCTGAACGATCAGTTTGAAGATGCGCTGGCCGTGGCGCTGCAGCAGGTGGAAGCCGGCGCACAGATTATCGACATCAACATGGACGAAGGCATGCTGGAATCGGAGCAGGCCATGACCACCTTTCTGAATTACCTGGCCTCCGAACCCGACATCTCGCGCGTCCCCATCATGATTGACAGCTCCAAGTGGAGCGTGATTGAGGCGGGCCTGCGAGTTGTGCAGGGCAAGGGCGTGGTGAATTCCATCAGCCTGAAGGAAGGCGAAGAAGCCTTTAAGCAGCACGCGCGCCTGGTGCGCCGCTACGGCGCGGCGGTGATTGTGATGGCCTTCGATGAGCGCGGCCAGGCCGACACCGCGGAACGTAAAATTGAAATCTGCACGCGGGCTTACCGCATCCTGACGGAGGAAGTGGGCTTTCCGCCCGAAGACATTATTTTTGATCCCAACATTCTCACCATCGCCACCGGCATGGAGGAACACGCCCATTACGCGGTGAACTTTATCGAAGCCACGCGCCAGATCAAGGCCACGCTGCCACACGCCAAAGTGAGCGGCGGAGTCAGCAACCTGTCGTTTTCGTTTCGCGGCAACAACACCGTTCGTGAGGCGATGCACACGGCGTTCCTTTACCATGCCATCCAGGCCGGGATGGACATGGGCATTGTCAACGCGGGCCAGTTGGGCATCTATGAGGAAATTCCCAAAGACCTGCTGGAACTGGTGGAGGACGTCATCCTGGACCGCCGCCCGGACGCAACCGAGCAGCTGCTGGCCTTTGCCGATTCCGTGAAGCAGACCGGGAAGAAGCAAGTGGAGGAAGACGCCTGGCGCCAGGGCACGGTGGATGAGCGGCTCTCTCACGCCCTGGTGAAGGGCATTGTTGAGCACATTGAAACGGACACGGAAGAGGCGCGGCTCCAATACGGCAGCCCCCTGGCGGTGATCGAGGGGCCGCTGATGGCGGGCATGAACGTGGTGGGCGACCTGTTCGGTTCCGGCCGCATGTTCCTGCCGCAGGTGGTGAAAAGCGCCCGCGTGATGAAGAAGTCGGTGGCCTACCTGCTGCCCTATCTGGAGGCCGAAAAGCGCTTGACCGGCGGCGCCAGGACGGCAGGAAAAATCGTGATGGCCACGGTGAAGGGCGACGTGCACGACATCGGCAAGAACATAGTCGGAGTCGTGCTGGGCTGCAACAACTACGAGGTGATTGATCTGGGCGTGATGGTGCCCTGCGAAAAAATCCTGAAGACGGCGCGGGAGACAGGCGCCGACATGGTGGGCCTGAGCGGGCTGATTACTCCGTCGCTCGATGAGATGGTGCACGTGGCCAGAGAGATGGAACGCCAGGGCTTCAAGGTCCCGCTGCTGATTGGCGGCGCCACCACCAGCCGCGCGCACACGGCCGTGAAAATTGCTCCCGCCTACGGGCAGCCCGTGGTCCATGTGCTGGATGCCTCGCGCGCCGTGGGCGTGGTGGGACGCCTGGCGAGCCCGGAATTGAAACCGGCCTTCGCCGATGAGAACCAAAGCGCCCAGGAAAAGCTGAGGGAAGTTCACGCAGCGCCCAAATCGCAGAAGCTGCGGACGCTGGACGAGGCGCGCCGGCGGCGGCTGCAGTTTGACTGGTCTGGCTACACCCCGCCGCGGCCCTCTTTCACCGGAGTCCGCGCCACCGGCCCGGTGCCGCTGGAAGAGATTGTTCCTTACATTGACTGGACGCCCTTCTTCCACGTCTGGGAACTGCGCGGGATTTATCCCCGGATTTTCGACCAGCCGAAAGTGGGCGCCCGCGCCCGGGAGCTGTTTGACGATGCCGGGCGGCTTTTGAAACGTATTGTTGATGAGAAACTGCTGGAAGCGCGCGCCGTGATGGGTTTCTTTCCCGCTGCCGGCGTGGGTGACGACATCGAAGTCTATACGGACGACTCACGGACGACGGTGCAGACGACTTTCCACACCCTGCGCCAGCAGATCGAGAAACCGGACGGCGAACCCGACCTTGCCCTGGCAGACTTTATTGCACCGCGCGAAACCGGAAGGGCTGACTACCTGGGAGCGTTTGCGGTCACGGCAGGGATCAACATCGAGAAACTGGTGAGCGGCTTCGAGAAAGACCATGACGATTACAATGCCATCATGGCGAAGGCGCTGGCGGACCGCCTGGCCGAGGCGCTGGCCGAACTCACCCACCAACGGGCCCGCGAGGCGTGGGGCTTCGGGTGCGAGGAGAAGCTGAGCCACGACGACCTGCTCCACGAACGCTACCGCGGCATTCGCCCGGCCCCGGGCTATCCTGCGCAGCCCGATCACACGGAAAAGCGGGCACTGTTTGACCTGCTGGATGCCGAGCGGAATGCGGGCGTGCGTTTAACCGAGAACTTTGCGATGTATCCCGCGGCCTCAGTGAGCGGCTTCTATTTCTCGCATCCTGAATCGCGCTATTTTGCCGTGGGCAAGATGGGCCGCGACCAGGTGCTCGATTATCAGCGGCGCAAGGGGATGGATCTTTCCACCGTCGAGCGCTGGCTGGGCCCCAACCTGAACTACGATCCCGCAAAATAACGGCCAGGATAGAGTGCTGAAGGTCGGGTAAGGCGTGGTTACGCCGCTGCCTGCATTTGCAGCCTGGTCATGATGGGTCCCTGAAAATGCTTTGGCGTCGGGAGGCCGTGGGCATGAACACCCCACGGCGCCTGCTGCTGTCCGGACGCCACATTCCCAGTGAAACGCTTCAGTGGTTGTTGTGGGAGGGAGTTGAAAGAGGCTGTCGCGGCGGCTTTACGCCGCCAGACAGGGCTGAAGGCATTGACGTTGTGGCGGGGTGAACCCGCCGCCACAACGCCTCTACGGGATGTTTCAACAACCTGCTAGGTGATGGCCAGGTCGATGTTGGTGCTCCTGACGACAGAAGAGTTGGAGCCGAGCGTGCCGTTGACGGTGATGATGTAGTTTCCGGTTGTGGAGCCGCTTACCGCCGGTGTGCTCCGGCAGGAGACCAGGAAGGTCTCGCCCAGGACCAGCAGGCAAAGCATGCAAACCTGAACGGCCACCAACCGCCTTCCGGCCAGGCCTGGAACCCGATTTCGCCTGCGCCCCAGCAGGAACAATCCTGCCAGAACAAGAACGAAGAACGCCACCATCAGGGGTGGAACCATGCCCGGCGGAACAGCCGGGGGCGGTGGAGCGCTGGCATTCTTGGTGGTCTGGATGGTGAGAGAGACGGTGGTCACACCGTTGGGCGTAACCGAGGAGTTCGAGAAGTTGCAGGTGGCTCCCGGTGGCATGCCGCTGCCGCAGGCAAGCTGCACCTGCTTATCGAATCCGTTGATGGGGTTTAGCGTCAGGGTGTAGGTTGCCGCCGCCCCCGCCATAATGGTATTGAGCGAGGGTGAAACTGACAGGTTGTAGTCCGCGAAAAGCAGATTCAGACTGACCGCAGCGCTCTGCGAGCCGCTGGTTCCGATAACGTTAAACGCGAACGGATTGGCCATGGAGGCCGTAAGGCCGCTGATGGTCAGGGTACTGGTCTGGCCTGCAACGATGGACGCAGGGCTGAAAGAACAATTCAGGCTGGCAGGGCAACTGAGGGTGATGCTGCCGCTGAAACTGTTGGGGGCTGAAGCCGCGACGGTGAACGTCGCAGTGCCGCTTCCAATCACCGTGGTCACGTTCGCGGACGGCGAAGACATGGTGAACTGCGCATCACCCGTGCCGGAGAGCGCCACCACCTGGGGGCTGCCCGCGGCGTTATCGCTGATGGACAAAGAACCGTTCCGGGCGCCGGAGGCGACGGGCGAAAAGGTCACACTGACCGTGCAGCTTTGGCCCACATTCAGGGTATTGGAAGTGCAGGTGTTCGTCTGGGCGTAATCCCCATTCGCGGTGAAATTGCTGAAGGTCAGGGTTTGAGTCCCCGTATTCGTAATGGTTACAGACTGAGCCGCGCTGACGTCGCCCACCGTCACGTTCCCAAAGGAGAGGCTCGTTGGAGCGACGGTGACCGCCGTCGCCGAGGTGACGCCCATGCCTCTCACCTTGATGAGGTGGGGGCTTCCGGCGGCATTGTCGGCAATGCTGAAAGTCCCGGTTTCCACACCCGCGGAGCTGGGAGTGAAGGTGATATTGATGCTGCATGTGCCCCCGCTGGCGGCTACGGTCCCCACACAATTGTCCGTCTCGGCAAAATCGGTGTTTCCGGTTGAATCGGTTTCGCTAAAAGTAATCTGGGTGATGCTGAGGGCGGCCGTTCCTTCGTTGGTGACGTTGACGGTGTGCACGGAGCTGCGGACGTTCAGGGTCTGGTTTCCAAAGTCGATGTTCTGCGGCACGATGGAAATTCCCGGAGCGTTGTCGGAGGCAATCTCCGCGATGAAGACATTGCCCGCCACTCCGCTCAAGCTGGACTGAAGAGCTCCCGCGATGGCAGGAAAGTTATTCGACGAAGTGCTGCCGGTGAGATACGGATTGCCGGTTGGCCCCAGCGCGATGGCCTGGCCAAAATCAGCGCCGCTGCCTCCCAGGTAAGTCGAGTGGACCAGCGCGGTACCCGTGGGATTCAGCTCAGTGACAAAAGCGTCTGTGCATGGGGCCGTCCCGCAGGAACTGCCGCCGGTGATCCCCAGAATGGACTGGATGGGACTATAGGTCGGGAAGTTGCTCGAGTTGGTGAACCCTGCCACGAACGCATTTCCGGATGAGTCCGTGGCGATCCCATTACTCTGGTCGACTCCCGCGCCCCCCAGCAGCGTGGCGTAGGTGACGGAAGGTCCCGCAGGGTTCAACTTGGCCACGAAGGCGTCGGTTTGTCCCTGATTTGCTCCCTGAACCACTCCAACAGTCGTGGGAAAATCAGTCGATTGACTGCTTCCGGTGATATAAACGTTTCCACTCCCATCCAGGGCCAATCCGAAGGCGCGGTCGTCGCTGCTTCCGCCAAAGTAAGTGGAAAAGGGGAATGTGGCGCCCGCTGCGTCGATCTCGGTGACAAACGCATTAACCGTTCCGGCGTTCGAGCCCTGCACGGGATTCTGAAGCGGGAAGTCGGAAGAAAATGTGTAACCGGCGATGTAGGCGTTCCCGGAACTGTCAACCTTGATGCTCTGGCCCACCTCCGCTTTGGTTCCGCCCACATAGGTGGAATAAACCAGCTGGGTTGCGTCGAAGTTTACCTTGGAGATAAAGGCATCCGAAGCGCCATTATTGACCGCTTGCACAGGGTTGAGGGTGGGGAAGTTGGGGGATTGGGTGGAACCTGTAACGTATGCGTTGTTGGAGGAATCAACGGCAATCCCCATGCCGGCGTCAGCCCCGGAGCCGCCCAGGTAGGAGGAATAGACCAGGCTGGAACCCGTACTGCTCAGTTCAGTCACAAAGGCGTCACCCGCTCCGCCGTAGGTGGTCTGAAAGACCCCGGTGGTTGTTGAAAAGTTCGAGGAAGTGGTGCTGCCGGTAACGTAGGCGTCTCCCCCGGCGTCGACGGCGATGGCATTGCCGGAATCCGTTCCGTTCCCGCCCAGAAACGTGGAATACACCATTTGCGGAGTCGTCGAGCTGGTTGCAGAACCTGTCGGGTTAATCTTCAACACAAAAGCGTCGCCACCGCTGCCATAACTGGTGCTGCTGGAACCTGATGAAGTGGGGAAGTTGGAGGAGTTTGAAATTCCTGTAACGTAAGCGTTTCCGGAGGAATCGACAGCAATGCCATAACCAATGTCTCCCCCGCTTCCTCCGAAATAGGTGGAGTAGGCCAGAACGGGATCAATGACCAGTTGTTGGCGGCGGTCATAGCGGCCCAGTTTAAATCCAACCTCATTCCTGGCGTCCAGCACGTAGTGAACCGAAACTTCCCGATTTCCCTGATAAGCGCGGGGCCGGCGAAGGTAAACCTCTCCGTCGCCAGCCTTGAGAACCAGGTCGCCGGAGGGAGAGATGCGCAGGCCGTTGACGCCCTCCAGGCCAATCCGGATCGAGTCCGGGTCCGAACCCGGAGACAGCATGAAATCGTTTTCCAGTTCGCCCTGGCGGCCATAATAAACAAGGTCGATGCCGGGATAAACCTGGTGGTAACGCACCCGCGCGTAGTTGGGTATGTGGGTGTGCCAGTTGCGCGGATCGTTCCCCAGGAAATAATTGCTGGTTCCACCCAGCAGGGACTGGCCGGTGATACGCGCGGCGGGCTCGGATCCCAGCAGGCGGAGGCGAATGACCGCGGAAGAGGCGGGCTTTTGTCCCGGGCGCCCGGACCTTCCGGAACTGAGAGCCAGCACGGCGTCATGCCCGGTGAGGAACAGGGTGTAGTTCTGACCCCGCGCCAGATACTTGACGCGCGAGTCCGTCTGCCCCTGGTTTGCCTCGAAACTAAGCGGCAGGTGGGCATAGCTGCTGGTCCAAAGCTTCAGATTGCGGGCGTTGCGGAGGGATGCCCCCTGGGCCTTGCTCTGCGCCAGACTTAAACCGATGATTGCCAGGCCGAAGAGGCCAAGAGCAACAAAAAATCGCCCCCGCGGGAATCCCCATGGTGCTGGAGTGGGTTCCCTATGGGTCACAGTAGAACATTTCGCTTTCACACTGTTCTCCTTAGAAAATACTGAAATTTCTCCCCCGCAGTTCCAAAGCCTCTCTCCGAAACTTCACGGCCTGGGTCACAGCGGCCGGGGTTCTTAGTCCGCCTCATCAGGGCGAAACCGCCAGATTAACGGTCGTCGTTCGCTTAATGCTGTTGTCGCTTCCCAGCCTCCCAACGAGAACGATGGTATAGGTGTTGGGCGGGGTCCCTGTCGATACCGGCGTGGTTTTGGGACCGTAATAGGTCTGGTTGCAAGCTACTGCCACAGCACTCAGCGAGGCCGCCAGGAGCAAGACAACAAAGCTGGCGCGAAGGTTGAGTGGCCCCATGCCGAACACGCGGCGGCCACGCACGCCGAAGGAAATCCCCAAAATCATAATCAATGCAAGAAGATAAGCCCACCACGCGAGGTTTAAGTGTCCCCAGGGAGCCGATCCGCCCGGTGGCGGCGGCAGATGGGAACTTGCCGAGGCTGTGGTGGTGACGGTCAGAGTCGAAGTAACCGGGTTCGTCCCGTCCATGGTGATGCCTGGCGGAGAATAGGAGCAGGTGGTTTCCTTCGGCAGACTGGAACAGCCCAGCAGGACCACCTGGTTGAACCCGTTCACCGGATTTACCGTGACCGTGTAGGTCGTTGAACTCCCGGCGGCAATGGTGCGAAGCGGCGGCACGGGCGCCGTCTGGGACAGCGAAAAATCCGCGAAAAAGACGGTTAGCGACACCGTCGTATCCTGTCCGGTGCTGCTGCCTTTGACCGAGAAATCAAAGGGGTTGGCGGTGGTTGCCGAAAGGCCGCTCACCGTGACCACGCTGGATTGCCCCGAAGTGATCGAGGAGGGATTGAAAGTGCATGTTCCGGTGGTGCATGAGAGCGTAATGCTGTCTGTGAACGTATTGGGAGCGGAAGCCGTGACCGTAAAAGTCGTCGACTTGGTCCCGATCAGAACGACGTTTGACCTGGCGTTGGCCGAAAGTGAAAAGACCGCATTGCCGGTTCCCGCAAGCGAGACTCCCTGGGGGGTGTTGGAGGCGTCATCATCGATGGTCAGTCCGCCCGTGCGGGATCCGGTTGCCGTGGGCGTAAAAGTAATACTGATGCTGCAGGTCGCCCCCACGTTGAGGACGGTGGGAAGTGTTCCGCAGGTCGTGGTTTCCGCAAAGTCGCCGGTCGCGGTGATGCTGGAGATGTTGATGGCCGTATTGCCGGTGTTGGCCAGTTGGACGGTTTGCGCAGGACTTGTCTGCCCCACCCTGAGCGCCGCAAAGGTCAGTGAGCTTGGTGAAACGGAAAGTGTGCCCGCTGAAGTGACTCCCCCTCCCGTCACGGTGATGCTTTGAGGGCTGCCGGCGGCATCGTCCGAGATGGTGACCTGGTCCGTCACCGAACCCGTCTGAGTGGGCGTAAAGGTCACGTTAATTGCGCAGGTTCCCCCGCCTGCCGGCACCACCGATCCGCAGTTGTTGGTCTGGCTGAACTGGCCGGTCACGGCAATACCGCTGATATTCAGAGGCGCGCTGCCGGCATTCACCAGTGTTACCGTCTGCGCTTCGCTGCTGTTGTTGATCACCCGGTTGCCAAAGTTCAGATTCTGGGGGCTGAGGGCTACAGCCGGCGCATCTTGAGGGCTGACCTTGGCGATAAAAACGTTCGCGCTCGAATTCGTTCCGGCATAAGCTGACTGGGGCGCTCCTGCGATGACGGGGAAGTTTGTGGAATTCGTGCTGCCGGTCAGGTAAGCCGCTCCGGAACTGTCCGCTGCAATGGCTTGTCCTAAATCCGTCGTACTTCCTCCCAGAAAGGTGGAGTAGACCAGGTTGCCCGAAGGCCCCAGTTGGCTGACAAACGCATCGGCACAGGGAGAAGAGCCGCACGAACCAGCCCCGGAAATCCCCAGAACTCTTTGCAGCGCGTCCGCCAGAGGGAAGTCACTGGACTGCGTCATGCCTGTTATAAAGGCCTCTCCGGAGGAGTCGACGGCTATGGAGTTCCCCTGATCCAGGTCGCTGCCACCCAGGTAGGTGGAATAAACCATCTGGGTGCCCCCGGGATCGAGTTTGGTGACAAAGGCGTCTCCCTGCCCTGCATAGGTGGGCTGAAGCGGTCCGACCGTCACCGGAAAGCTGGAAGAGGTGGTCTTGCCAGTCACGTAAATGCTGCCCACCGAATCGAGGGCGATGGATTGGGCGCTCTCCGCCCCGGTGCCGCCCAGATAGGTTGAGAATACCAGTGACGAAGTTCCCGGATCGATCTCCGTGACGAACGCGTCTGACGATCCTGACAGGGATGACTGAAGGGCGCTCTGGGTCGGGAAGTTGGAAGAAAAAGTGTATCCGGCGATATAAGGGTTGCCGGAGCCGTCCAGGGCAATGGCAAGCGCTTCGTCCGCGCCGCTCCCCCCAAGATAAGTGGAGTAAAGCAGGGAAGCGCCGGTGGGATCGATTTCCGCCAAAAACGCATCGGAGCCGCCATCCAGTCCGACCTGCAGCGGCCTCATGGTGGGGAAGTCCGTGGATTGGGTGGAGCCGGTAATGAAGGCATCACCCGAGGCGTCCACGGCGACTCCCCGCCCGTAATCAATTCCGCTTCCACCGAGGTACGTTGCATAGACCAGCGATGAGCCTGCAGCATCAAGCTTGGCCAGGAAGGCATTGGAACTGCCGTTGTTGCTGGTCTGGTAGGCGCCGGAGGTGGTGGGGAAATCGGTGGACGATGTGTAACCCGTCAGATAGGCGTTGCCCGAGGAATCCAGCGCAATGCCTGTTGCCCTGTCGAGGTTGCCGCCTCCCAGGTAAACAGAATAGAGGAGAGCAGTGCCTGCGGGGTTGAGCTTTGCCACAAAAACGTCGATGCCGCCTCCGAGGGTGGCCTGACTGCCTGTCGTCGTGGGGAAATTGATCGACGACGTGGTTCCCGTAACGTAGGCGTTATTGGCGGAGTCGACTGCGATGCCGTACCCCACGTCTCCGCCGCTTCCTCCCAGATACGTTGAATAAGTCAATACGGGGTCGATTACAAGTTTCTGATGGTGGTCATAAGCTCCAAGGGCAAACCCAACCTCGTTACCAGCCCGAAGCACGTAGTGGGCCGTGACCTTCCTGCGGCTTGTTCCCTTTCCCTGATAGGCGTGAGGGCGCCGAAGGTAAACACTTCCTCCACTCACCGTCAGCACCAGATCCCCGGAGGCATTCAGGTGCATGCTTCTGGCGCCTTCCAGTCCCAGTCGAATCAGCTTCGGGTCGGATCCCGGGGCCAGCATGAAATCGTTTTCTAATTGTCCCTGACGGCCATAATAAGCAAGATCGATGCCCGGATAGATTTCGTGGTAGCGCAGCCGGCCGTAGTTGGGAATCTTCGTGTGCCAATGCCGGGGATCGTTGCCCAGGAAATAACTGGTGTCACCGGGAAGCCGGTCCGCGGCCGAAATCCGCGCGTGATGGCTTGCACCCAGCAGCTTCAGGCGAACCCTCTCAGTATTTGCCGCGGATGAAGTTCCGGATACCTGGTCAGCCCCCTGGGATTTCACGAACTGCAGGATGGCGTCGTCTTGAGTCAGGAACAGTGTGAAACCCTGCCCGCGCGCCAGATACCTGACCTGGGCATTGACCTGGCCTTTATTTTCCTCAAAGCCGAGGGGCAGGTGGTCAAAAGAAACGGCCTCCCTGGCACGCGCACCGGCTGCAGGAATGCGAGCCTGCGCCCTCTCCTGGCCATAGCTCGATGACCAGGTCACGAGTCCCAAAAGAATTCCTACCAGGAGACAGACGGCCGTATTGCTTTTCAAAATCTTTTTTCCCTTCGCTTCACAAAAATTCACTGACTTCGCCTGTTCGAATTCAGACGAGGGCAAGCGGGCGCCACATTCCTCGCGCACCTAGTTGGTTGCCGTCAGAAAACGAATCAGCGAAGTTCCGTCAAATTTCAGCATCAGGTACGCTGAACCCCATCGATAATGAACGCTATAGGTATATCCGGCCTGTACCTTCAGGTTCTTGACCTTGGCGACTTCCACCCATCCGGAATAGCCATTGTCGCGCCCCAATTTGGAGTCGCCAATGGTTTCAAAGGCATGATTCCAGACACGGTTGTGGTCTTGGTCTCCGACAATGCTGGAATTGGGTGTGACCAGCCTGCTGAATACTTTTTGGTGCCCGAAAGGAACGATGCCATACGCGGAGGCACCCACCGTGTAATCTTTGAAGAATGTGAAGTTCGCGCCCACTTCGCCATTGACGTTGACGCCAAAAATCTGATAGGGGCGGGCAATGTTATAAGGACGCGGGATCACGTACCTGTCGATGGTTTCGTTGGCGCCACCAAAATTCACAAAAGGACTGAATGCTCCATAATGTGCGCTGACGTGGTTATACCAATCAACACCGACGCGTCCAGTGGTGAAAACCCGCTCCGCACTCGAAAGGGGTATGCTTCCGGTCAGAACGGAGGTTGCATCCAGACCGTGCCACTGTGTCGTGTAACGCAGATCAACGAACGGGTCCCCGGCAAGTGTTGTCCAGCGCCAGGTGTGATTTGAAATAACCGAAAAAGGGCTTTGAATAGTGTAGAGCGATGCACCAATATCGCCCCCGAGGTGTTCAGTAATGTTGTACCCGACACCGGCCCCCGCGGTGTAGACCCCTCCCAGATTGGAGTATTTGCCAACCGCCACGGCAAAAGCAGTCGCCCCGGGGGTGTTCGTCGCCTGGACTGGCTGAGCTTGCTGATCTGAAGAATCCTGTGTCGCCTGGACCGGCTGAGCTTGCTGATCTGTAGAATCCTGTGTCGCCTGGACTGGCTGAGCTTGCTGATCTG
>JBAUWE010000673.1:0-2332 GCA_049583595.1 Terriglobia bacterium | reverse complement strand
GAGAAAACTCGCACGGCGGCCTTGCTCCAATCACCCAATCACAATTCGCTCAATCACCAATTCTTTTAAAAGCCCCCTCACCCGGCCGCTGCGCGTCCGCCCTCTCCCCTCGGAGAGGGCTTTCATTTTGTTGTGGGCGAGGGTTTATGGCCGGGCTAAAGCCCGGCCCTCCTATGAAAACTCGCACGGCGACCTTGCTCCAATCACCCAATCACAATTCGCTCAATCACCAATTCTTTTAAAAGCCCCCTCACCCGGCCGCTGCGCGTCCACCCTCTCCCCACGGAGAGGGCTCAGTGCTCTGCTTTAGTTGATGGGCGGAGGAAGCTGCCGGGGCCGTCGCGGAACCAGAGCCGGAAGGATTTGACCGGCACGATTTATGATTGGACTTATGACTACTTATGTATTTAAGGAAATAAAAATATTTCCATCGAGGTGATTATATTAGAAAGTTAATATTATTTTCCGGCTTATTCGGAGCGGCGGGTGCCTCGTAAAGCTTTCATATCGGGGAAGTTAATGAAGGGTTCGGGCGCCTGTCGCTATGCGAATAGAAGCGCCGGGGCGGGCGCGGCACCTATTGCGAACCTGCCTTGGAGACGATGATACAGGTAGGGGCCGGTCGGTTCGCAGAGGGAGGTTCCCTTGAAGGTATGCACCCTTAGAGCAGAAAGAAAAGGCGCAATGCGCGGGCTGATGGCACGGCTGGGAATTCGCCGCCATGCGCGGACAGGGCGCGCGCTCAGAATGGCCGCAGGCGATGCGGGCGCCGAAATCCTGGAATTTGCCCTGGTGTTTCCCATCCTCCTGTCGCTTCTGATCGGCATCGTCTGGATCGGCCGCGCCTACAACATCTACTCGACGATCACCCGGGCAGCCCGGGAAGGCGCGCGCTACGCCGTGTTGCCAAGTTCGGTTGCGGCGGGAAACGCTCCCGCGGACGCGCTCAGCAATTCCTGCGCAACCCAGACGAACACCTACACCAACTATATTCTGCCGGCGCTGGCGGCGGACAGTCTGGATGCGAAATCAGTCCGGAATTACTGCCAGAAGACCGACTGGCTGGGAAACACCTACCCGAAACAGTGCGGTGTGATCGTCAGTTTCAGCTATCGGGTCCAGTTGAGCATTCCGTTTACCACCCTGAACGCGACCACCATTGATATTCCGGCCCGGGCGCAGATGCGCCTTGAGAACCAGCCCACAGGAGTGAATTGTCCATGATGCGCCGACGGACCCAAAGGAAGTTTCGCGCCAGGCCGCCAAGGTGCCTGGTGGCACACAACGGCAAAAGAAAGCGGCTGCTTCAGGCGGTTGCCGGATGCGAAGGATCGGAGCTGCTGGAACTTGCCCTTTCACTGCCCATCCTGCTGGTCATTCTGGTTGGGATCATCCAATTTACCGGGGCTTTTAATCTGAAGCAAAAGATGGCGAATGCGGCACGCGAGGGAGCGCGCATCATGGTCTCCAACGTCATGGCCGACAGCAGTTGCGTCGATCTAAATTGCTCCGCCCAGGCCGCCGTGAATGCCATGGCGAATTACATGACCAGCGCCGGGGTGGACTCTTCCTGCATTAATCCAAGTTCGATGACCTCCTCGGGCACCCAGACGTGGACGGTTGCCTGCGGCAACGGCATCCGGCTGACGATCAATCACCAGTACGTCTATGTGCTGCCGGGAGGAACCCCGGTGACGGGGACCCAGGTGACCGTCGCCTACCCCTATACCTGGTTCTTTAACGACATCATCAAGCTGCTTGTACCGAGGGCCAATCTCACTCTCCCCAGCAGCCTGACCGAGACGGCCGTTATGCAGAACATTGCGAATTGAGGGAATCCGATGCTGAGGCAGAAAAGTTACCGCTTGAGGAAAGATGAGGCGGGTTCGGTCCTGTTGATTGTGGCCGCTTCCATGATGGTTTTGCTGGGGATATCAGCCATTGCCATCGACATGGCCAATTTGTATATGGCGCGCAGCCAGACGCAGCGGGCCGCAGACGCAGGGGCCCTGGCCGGCGCCAAGGCCTTCGTCACCACCGGGTGTGCGACGGCAGGGTGCAACCCAGGCGGCATCCAGGAAACGCTGGGAAGGGAACAAGCCCAGGCTGCGGCCGGCCAGAATTATATTGCCGGACAGCCTGCCAGCATTCAGGGCAGTGACATCACCTTCAGCTATCCCAACGCCCAGGAACCTCAGATTACGGTGGTTGTCCGGCGCACCGTCTCCACTTTCTTCGCCAAGATCTTTGGCATCATGAGCGCCAACGTAGGCGCCACGGCGACCGCCGAGGCGTACAGCCCGGGGGGCGGAGGCAATACGTCGGTCAGCGT
>JBAUWE010000672.1:0-6845 GCA_049583595.1 Terriglobia bacterium | reverse complement strand
GCCCCGAAAAAACTCAAAAGCCCTGAAGTATCGCCAAGCGGCTCTTGCTTGTTTGCTGGCGTCAAGCGCTTCCCGGTGGGCAGGTTTTTGGGGCCCGCCAGCTTCCGGGGATATCTATCTCCTGCTGTATGATAGTAGACGGGGCGATGATAAGCACGAACAAAAAGCCGGAGGGAACGAGATGAAAGTTGCTCTTTATGGCCTGCTTTCCTTATGCCTGCTTGCCGCTCCGGTGATGGGGCAGCAGAAAAGCCAGGAAACAAAGGACCCGCTGATTGACGGGAAGCTGATGTACGTGGGGCCAATGCCTGAAAATATTGATGCCTGGATTGTCCACGACCTGGGTGTCTGGGGCCGCTACAAGCCCACGCGGCAGATTGAAGGCGTGGACTTGGTGATGAAGGCTTATCAGCCTGAGACGAGAACTCAATATAAAATGCGCCACGGCATTCCTCAACCCAAAGAAGTGACGAAGGACCGCAGTCGTAAACAGGTGATGTTTTCAATTGTGGTCACCGACTGGGTGACCGGACGCGAGGTCTGGCAGGCGGACGTCCTGAACCGCAAGCCGAAAAGGGATTCGGAAGGGATGCCAGGCGAAGAGGTCGAGGTCAGCGCCAGGGGATTGTCAACCCAGCAGATTGGCCAGGCCATTACCCGCGAGCTGCGCAGATATGTGGACCATCTGGGTTCGCCGTCGGGAACTCACTAGAGACCTTTGCTCCGGCCGATGATCCTGCTGCCATCGCGAGATAGCTTTGATTTGAGGAGTTGGAGAGGAGCGGAAAGGGCGAAGTCATGAAAATCGCTGTTACCGGATCGACGGGTTTGTTCGGCCATGGGCTTGTGGAGGTCATCAGCAGGCGCCACACGGCGTTTTCGGTGGGGCGTGCCGAAGCGGATATCACCCGGTTTGACGAAGTGCGAGCGACGTTCCAGAAGTTGCGCCCGGACGTGGTGGTCCACGCGGCGGCGATTCCCAGTCCTGACGTCTGTGAAACTGATCCGGCGCAGGCCTATCTTGTCAACGTCCACGGCACGCGCCATGTTGCCGAGGCCGCGAAGGAAGTCGGGGCCGCGGTAGCCTATATCTCCACGGACGCGGTTTATGACGGCGAGAAAAAGACCCCGTATGTGGAAACCGATCCGGCCATTTCCCCAACCGTATACGGACGTACCAAGCTGCGAGGCGAACGCCTGGTGGCGGCATTGCCAACCTATTGGATCTTTCGCGTTTGTCTCCTTTTCGGCCCCGGGAAGGTGAATTTTATTGAAAAGGGACTTCGGGCCATGGCCGCCGGCCAGCCCTACGTGGTGGCTTCAGACCAGGTGGGGAATGCGCTTAACACTCTGGATGGCGCTGAAAAGATTCTCGAGGTGGTGGAGCGCGGACGCTCGGGCCTTTACCACCTGACCAACAGCGGAACCTGTTCCCGCTACGACATTGCAAAGTATGCAGCGGAAAAGGCCGGTGTTGACGCCAGCAAGCTTGCCGGGATCCCGTCGGACCAGATGGGCCGGCCCGCCAGGCGGTTGAAATACTCCGTGTTGGAAATGCAGGCCCTGAAGGATGCCGGCTTCCAGATGCCCCGACCCTGGCAGGAGGCCCTGGACGATTATCTTGGGACTTTACTTCCTCTTTGACGTATTGCCGCTATGCTGTGCGGAACTTGAATTTCCGTTCGTCGTGAATTCAACGTCGTGGCCGGGGAAGATTCTGCTGCCCAATGCCAGCACGCGCGCGCGGTCCAGGCGGGATTGTTCCCGGTCGCGCGGAATCATGGTCAGGATGCGGGCGTCTTCTGAGCGGCTCAGGCAGGCGTCGCCGGCCACAACCGTGGTGTGCTCTTTTTCCGGAATGATGACCGACACATGCCCCGGCACGTGACCTGATGTGACAATGACTTCCAAACCTTCCGGCAGCGAACAGGATTCAAGCCAGCGATGTTGTGAAGAGCCACCGAGCCGTTTGGGGTCCCACCATCGCAAGGTGAACTTGCGCATCTGGTGGAGGTGCTCCACAGCGTGATCGTACTCCAACATTTGCGGATAGTATTTCAGGATCAACTTTTCCCAGTCCTGGTTGTCCAGAAAATCAGAGTAGAGCGAGCAGCACCAGTCATGAGATTCCTGGGTGGCATAAATGGCGGCGCCGGGAAAAAGCGAATTGTTCAGGACGTGGTCGATGTGGAAATGAGTGCTGATGACGGCATGGATGTCCGATGGGGCGAGCCCGTGTTGCTGCAAAGCGCTGAGAAGCAGGTGCTCCTCATGCGGCATGCCCGTGTC
The DNA here is from genome assembly GCA_049583595.1 of Terriglobia bacterium. GTDB lineage: Bacteria > Acidobacteriota > Terriglobia > UBA7540 > UBA7540 > SCRD01. Next base: position 4,556 of record JBAUWE010000672.1, on the reverse strand, counting down.
GACCACCAGGCGGTGATGGCCATTGGAGACCAGGACTGACGAGGCACTGCGCCAGCTGCCCGGCAGCAGAGTTTCAACTATCCATTCGGTTTCCGCCATGGTGACCGACCTTTTAAGAGCTCGATTTTAACAGGAAGCGGGCAGATTTAGGTCCGTAAAGAGGTTCTGCGCGGGAAAGCCGCATTGCGGGTGTGTTACCAGGTGTGTCTTTCTTGCTCATTCAGCGCCAAACGAACGATTGCCGACCCCGGAGCGGTCCATCCCTCCGGCAGGCTCAGCCTGCTGAATCAGAGTGGCTTGCGGGTTGGGACTAAAAATCATGGCCTGGGATATTCAGGTGGATAGATTGTTGACAAAAAGAGTGATGCTGGGCGAAGATAGTAAGGTTCACCCATACGAAATTAGGGACAATAGAGAATTGTATACGCACTTTCAGAAAAAAGAACGAGGAAGAATACGCTGGCACGTCGTTGATGCCGAGGGGGTTGTGCTGGGGAGACTGGCGGCCCGCACTGCGAGGATCCTGATCGGGAAAGACTCGCCTGACTGGACTCCGTTTTCGGACCATCGCGAAGGAATCATTGTTATTAACGCTGAGAAGGTTCGCTTGACCGGGAGAAAGCTTGAGCAAAAGCTTTACCGGCACTATACAGGATACCCCGGGGGGCTAAGAGAGGTTTCGGCTCAACGGCTGCTGGAGACCAAGCCGGAAGAACTGGTGCGGGAAGCTGTGCTGGGAATGCTGCCTAAGTCCCGGTTGGGAAGCCGGTTGGCGACACGTCTCAAGGTCTATGCAGGTCCGAGGCATCCGCATCAGGCGCAGAATCCTGTGCCGGCCCGCCTGGCCGTTTAGTTTCGATTTAGACATCAAGTATGTTTCATGAGGAGTTGGTGTGGCTGAGTTAAGTCAATTTTGGGGCACGGGACGAAGGAAAACTTCTGTAGCGCGGGTGAGGCTTGTGCCTGGTACGGGAAATATCCAGGTGAATCACCGGCCCTTTGAGCAGTATTTCCCCTCGGAGGCGTTGCGCGCCGAGGTTCGGCAGCCGCTGGTTTTTACGGAGAACGAAGGCAAGTTCGATATCATGGTCAATGCCCAGGGTGGCGGGATTCATAGTCAGGCGGGAGCTGCAAGGCTGGGCATTTCCCGTGCTCTGCTCCTTGTTGACCCCGAGTTGCGTCCGCGCTTCCGACAGAGCGATTTTCTTACCCGCGATCCGCGTGCCAAAGAGCGAAAGAAATACGGCCAGAAGGGCGCCCGCAAGAAGTTCCAGTTCTCGAAGCGGTAAAACCAGAGATCGACAGGTATCAGGCGACCAGGCCCGGGCCTTGAGTGCGGGCCAGTGAATGCCCCTGATTTTTTGGTGTTGGAGGAGATTTGCCGAATATCACGATGAAAGAGTTCCTGGAGGCTGGCGTCCACTTCGGCCACCAGACCCGCCGCTGGAACCCCAAGATGAAGGACTACATCTATGGGGAGCGAAACGGTATTTATATTATCGATCTCCAGAAGACGCTCAAGCATTTTAAAGAGGCGAGCAAGTTTCTTGCCGAACTCGCGCGGAACGGCAGGGTGGTTCTCTTTGTGGGAACCAAGCGTCAGGCGCAAGAGGCGATTGCTGAAGAGGCTCAGCGGTGCCAGATGTACTACATTAACCATCGCTGGCTGGGTGGTTTGCTGACAAACCATACCACCATTCAGAAGTCGATTCAGCGGCTGCGCGAGCTGGAGGAAATGAGCAGGGACGGAAGGTATGACCTGCTGACCAAGAAGGAAGTTCTGCGGCTGGAGCGCGAGCGCAAACACCTGGACCAAAACCTGGCCGGCATCAAGGATATGCCTGGGTTGCCCGACGTCCTGTTTGTGGTCGATTCCAACAAGGAAGAAATCGCGGTTCTGGAAGCGCGGAAGCTGGGGATCCCGGTTGTGGCGATTGTTGACACCAACTGTAATCCGGACCTGGTGGATTATGTCATTCCGGGGAATGACGATGCGCTGCGGGCCATCCGACTGTTCACCTCGCGCGTGGCAGATTCCATATTGGAGGGACGCCAGCAGGCAATTGAGAAGCAGATGGAAGAAGAGAAGGTCGCTGCTGAAAAGGCTGCGGAAGAGCTCGAGGCACAACGGCAGGCCGAGGCGATTGATGCGGGGGATCTTATTGTCGGAGAAGCGGATGTCTCTTTCGACATTGGTGACGAAGATTACGAAAAGTATTTGAAGTTGGAAGAAAAAGAGGCGGAGCAGGAGGTTGCGAGAGTCGCCACGGAAAATGAGGAAGGCTCCGAAGGGCGCTCCCGGGCCAAGAAGCGGCAGAGGTTTGCAGGTAAGCCACGAGGTCATCATGGCGAAGAAGGTGGGCCGGAGGCGCTCGGCCTTGAGAGTAAATAGGAACTGAGAAGATGATGCGCTAAAAGGGGTAGGCAGGCTGGGTTACTCTGCCTACCTTTTCGTGTCTGGGGGGGTGAGAGGACAGGATGGCGGTTTCAGTAGAGGCAGTTAAAAAGCTGCGGGAAATGAGTGGCGCTCCCATGATGGAGTGCAAGAAGGCACTGGATGAAGCGGGTGGCAACCTGGAGCAGGCCTTTACGGTCCTGCGCAAGCGCGGCCAGGCTGCGGCGGCCAAAAAGGCGAGCCGAAATGCGTCTGAGGGTTTGGTGGGCTCTTACATTCATGCTGGAGGAAAGATCGGCGTGATTATCGAGGTCAATTGCGAATCCGATTTTGTCGCCAGGAATGTCGAATTCCAGCAGTTGGTCCACGATCTCGCCATGCAGATTTGCGCAACGGACCCCCGTTTTATCCGCCGAGAGGACGTGACGCCGGAGGTGCTCGATCGCGAGCGAGAGGTTCTGCGCGCGCAGACGGCGGAGAGTGGCAAGCCCGCCGAAGTAGTCAATCGGATTGTCGAAGGCAGGCTGCGGAAGTTTTTTGAAGAGAATTGCCTTTACGAACAGCACTTCATCAAAGACGGAACCGGAAATGTCACGATTGGGGAATTGATTAATTCCAGGATCGCCAAGTTCGGTGAAAACATCCTTGTTCGCAGATTTTCCCGTTTCAAGGTGGGGGAATCGGCAGGCGAAGCCGAGGCGGACGAGGCGTCAAATTGAGGCCTTGTGCGCGAAATGGCGCGGAAGGGTGTCATTAGTCTATGAGCGAGCCTGCCTTTCAACGGATCCTCTTAAAATTGAGTGGGGAAGCCCTCATGGGTGGGCGTGGTTTTGGAGTTGACCCTGTCGTGGCCGCGCGCATTGCTTCCGAAGTGTATGAAATCCAGCAAATGGGCGTCCAGGTTGCGGTGGTTGTGGGGGGTGGAAACTTCATCCGCGGGGTAGCAGCCTCACAACATGGAATTGACCGCGTGGTCGCCGATAACATGGGAATGCTGGCGACCATTATCAATGGTCTGGCGCTCCAGGATGCGCTGGAGAAGGCTGGTTCGCCGACGAGGGTCGTGACGGCGATAGAAGTCCGCGAAATTGCAGAGCCGTTCATCCGGCGTCGTGCCATTCGGCACCTTGAAAAAGGACGCGTTATCGTTCTGGCGGCAGGAACCGGGAACCCTTATTTCTCGACAGACACCGCCGCGGCGCTGCGGGCTATGGAGATCAAGGCCGACGTGATCCTTAAGGCGACCAAGGTGAACGGCGTCTACGACGCAGATCCTGCCAAGGTGGCCGACGCCAAGATGATTGCCAGGATCAATTATCTGGATGTTTTGTCGCGGGGCCTTGCGGTGATGGATACGACAGCGATTTCTCTTTGCATGGACAATAATTTGCCGATCATTGTTTTCAATCTGACGGTACCGGGCAACCTGAAGCGAGTGGTGTTGGGCGAGAAAGTCGGTTCACTCGTGTCGGCGTAAGGCGCGGTCAAGAAGGATTCTCCATGATCAATGAGACCATAGCGAATGCAAAGGCTCGGATGATAAAGGCACTGGAGGACTTGCGGCAGGAGTTGGCGACGGTTCGCACCGGGAGAGCGTCCCTGGGAATTTTTGATCATCTCCGGGTTGATTACTATGGCGTGCCTACGCCGCTGAACCAGGTGGCGACGCTCGGAGCGCCTGAGCCCAACCTGGTGACCCTGCAGCCGTGGGACCCGACTTTGCTGGTTGTGCTGGAAAAGGCGATTCGGACCTCTGATCTGGGCCTGAACCCGGTGAACGACGGCAAGATTTTGCGCGTCCCGATTCCGCCACTCACGGAGGAGAGACGCCGGGACCTTGTCAAGCACGTCCACAAGGTTCTTGAGAATCACCGAACGGCCGTGCGGAACATTCGCCGGGACGCGAATGATGAGTTGAAGCACTTGCTGAAGGATAAGAAGATATCGGAGGACGAGGAGCGTCGCGGCCTGGAAAGCGTCCAGAAGCTGACCGACGATTTTGTGAACAAACTGGATGATCAGGGGAAGGTCAAGGAATCCGAAATTCTGGGCGGGCATTAAGAAGATTAGCTCGTTGAAAACTTGACACCTAGCCACGGTTTCGTGGTAAATTTAAAAGGTTTGAGCACAACATAAATTTGCTTAAGGTGTGGAGGGTTGC
>JBAUWE010000671.1:0-2818 GCA_049583595.1 Terriglobia bacterium | reverse complement strand
GTTCAGCGACGTCGTCAGGCTGCTGAGGCCCAGGCTGAAGTTGCCCGTCAGCCCCTGCAGTGATTTCCCGACGCTGCTGAAACTTGCAGTCCCGCGGCTTGACCATTGCGTGAGGTCGGAGCTCATGCCGCCGAGGTTGCCGCTGAAGTTTTGGCGGAATGTCTGGATGCTCGATTCCGCCTGTGAAGGATCGGCGGCGATACGTATCAAAAGTTCTGCTGCGTTGTTTGTAGCCATAATCTTCTCGTTTTCCTACCAGCGCACGTTCTTTGCCCGCTGGCCATGGGGCGCTTCCTCAAGGCCTTCCGTCAGGGCACTTGCGGCTGCGCGTTCGGCGCTCAGCAGTCTGGCCGCTGCGGCCAGGTCAAAGTCGAGCGCCAGCACCGGGTCGGGCAGCCCCACCATGCGGCTGGGGCGGCAGCCGAATTTTTCCGCCGCCATCGCCAGCAGCATAAAGTTTTCACTTCGGACGAAACCCCTCCAGCGAAGCGCTGGAGAGTTCCCCCTTTGTGGAGCGGGCGGCGGCGCTTGCCGCTCCCTCTTCCGATGGGGTGTCGTTCCCATCGAGGGCGCGGCAGGCCCACTCAAAGATGAACGCCCGGTCGCGGATGGGAATGTCGTCCAGCGGAATCTCGTCCGGCCCGTCCCCGATGGGCGGGTCCACCACGCTGGCCTCCACCAGGCGGGCGGCGAAGTTGGCCAGGTCGACGATTTCCTCCCGCGTGAGTTCGCGGTCACTTTCGGCCGCGGGCGACAGGGGATCTTCCAGCGCCACGGCCAGCAACCCCTGCGGGATGCGCCCGCTCATCACCCACTCCAGCGGCTCCGGGCGGGCGGCCAGGATGGTGGCGCCGCTCGGCAGCGTCAGGAGTTCTGCGCGGGCTTCGCGGTCCACCCTTGCTGCGCGCCGCCAGGTTTCCGTTGTAGCGATTCCATTGCCTTTCCGCATGCGACCTCCGGTCATTGGCTCATCGATCGATTGATTCAATGATTCAATCCGTCAATCTTTCAATCTCTAAATCTGTCTGTAGATTTTCCCCACCTGGTCGCCCACGGTGCGTGTCGGATCGGCGAGGCCTTCGAACCTCACCTTGTAGGTGGTTTCCTTGGCGCGCTGGAACGGCAGTTGCACGGCCTCGGCCTGGTAGGCCTGGTAGAGTTGCGTCACCACGAACTTGCCCGTCGCGTCCCGCCGGGCGGAGATCACCGCCACCGAGGTTTTGGGAATCGCCATCAGTCCGCCAAAGGAGATCTCCTCGTAGTCCTGCGAGCCGGCCGGCAGCGAACCGTCGGTGCCCGTCGAGAAGCTTCCGTGGACCACGTAATTCTTCAGCTTCGCCAAGTCCGATTCTTTCAACGTCACCTCGATGGATGCCGCCTCTCCCGTCATCACCACGTCCACGGGTCCGGTCACCTGGTCTGCGGTAATCTCCGTCAGTTTTGGAGTCAGCACCATGGTGGCCGCTCCGTCCGTGGCGCCGGCAAACAGCGGTGTTCCGGCCGAGGGATTTCCGCTCCCGTCAATAATCAGCCGATTGCCCGACGTCGGCACCTCAACATCCAGCCACAGTTTGCCCGGTCCCTGGTGTATTTTTGTTGCATCAACGTTTGCCATGAGTTCCTCCCTTTGCATTCCTTCGATTTCTCAATCGCTCAATCCCTTGTTGCAGTCACTTCCCCGCCACCGTCCATACAGTTCCGTCGCAATAGCCCAGCACGTGATTGGCCCCGCCGCCGGTGATGGTTGCTCCCCACGTTGCCGTGGACGAATCATTGATCGCCTGCATCGAACCCTCGTTCCCGCTACTGCACGCGGGGGCTGAAGCAAAAGCCACGGGCCGCGTTCTGATGGCGCCATTCACGTCAAAGGCCGCTTGTGGTGAGGTGTTCAGAATTCCCCACTGCCCGTTATGAGTGATGATCGACCTGTAGCTGGCACCGTCGTTTGGCTGAATGTAAGTGTTATAGGACTGCTCGTAAATGTGCGTTTCCTGCCCGGGAATCGTCTGGAGCGCGAGATTTTCACCTGACCTAACGGTGAGCCCCTTGGGAAACATCGGCTTGTTCCCGATGTACGATCCGTTTCCGTTGGCGTCCACTGATGTTGTGAAGGCCACATAGGCGTTTTGGGCTGCTCCGGGCGAGCTTGTGTCCACGCAGGAAACCGCCACCTGCCCGCAACTCATGATTTCCGTAGTCGATCCTGTGCCCAGATAATAAGTAGCCACGGTGTTCGAGCCCTGGTCATATGCGTTGTTCCCCAACATCACGAAATTGTCCGCGTACTGGTCGAGACGAACTCCGTAGTAGTAGTTGTGCAATTCAATCAGGTTGCCGCTGATGTAGGCACCTGAGTTACTTTCGGAGCCTGATCCGTAGCCCACAAAAACAAATGGTGCATCACCTGATGTGGAGCTTCCGCTGCCGCTTCCCACCGTGTTATCCACAATCTGGACTCCGTTGGCGTACGTATTCCCAACCACGGCATGGCGAACCCTGTTGAAGAAATTGTCCCGAATCACCGTCCCGTACCCCTGGAAGGGCGCGTCGGAGTCTCCAGTATGGATCTTCGCCGGATCGAACCCTCCAAGAATGAGGGCATCCTGCACGTTGGCCGTCCCCGTCTGGCTGGATGTAAAGCTGCAGTCGTGAACGTGCAGGATAGTATTCGTCGTGAAGATAAACGGCACTGAATCTGCCGCCGTGTCATAGAACGAAAGGTGGTCAATCTCCAGATACCCGCCGCCTCGCGTGTCGATCTTGCCCTGGGTGTCGGAAGTTTCCGTCATCAGCAGGATTGAGCCGTTCGCAGGGTTGC
>JBAUWE010000670.1:0-7001 GCA_049583595.1 Terriglobia bacterium | reverse complement strand
GGTTTGAGCTTACTCTCCGCGTGCTCGACTTCACCCTGCCCGGCATGACGAAAGGGAAATTTGAACTCAACATCTGGCAGGACCCGGCGGCCGTGGCCCGCGTGGCCAACGTTCCCCTGTGGTCGCCCGAGCACTGGAAGCTGCTGGAAGCCTACACGCGCAATCTGGCCGCGCACGGGCAGAAGTCAATTTCAACCAGCATCGTTTACGATCCCTGGCGCTCGCAGACCGGCTTTGTTTATCCCTCCATGGTCCAGTGGAGTTTCCCGGGTGTTTACAAGGCGGGCGAGGCGTCCAAATTTCAGTTCGATTTTTCCGTGTTCGATCGCTACGTGGAAATGATGATGAAGGCGGGAATCGACCAATCCATCCAGTGCTTTTCGATGGTGGACGGCCCCGGACACACCTCACTCTGCAACATCGGGTACACGGACACCACGACGGGCAACTTGCGCATCTGCCCCACCCACGTGGGCGACGAGGCTTACCGCGACGTCTGGGGAGCTTTTCTGCCGGCGCTGGTGCGCCACCTCAAGCAGCACGGCTGGCTCAGCCGCACTTACATGGGCTTTGATGAAAAACCGCAGGCCATCATGAACGGGATTTTCAGCGTCCTCAAAGCCGACGCCCCCGAACTGAAGATTTCTCTTTCGGGCGGAAGTTCCAGCGAGGAATCCGCCGCGGCCGGCGATCTGGTCCTTTACTATGGCGCTCTGAGGAACCGTGCCGCCGTGCGCAAGCTGCTGGAAGAGCGGCGCACGGTGGGCACCACCACTTTCTATACGGCCTGCGGCACTGCCTCGCCCAACACTTTTATTTACTCGCCGCAATGGGAATCCCGGCTGCTGCCCTGGATCGCTTTCCAGCACGGGCTGGCCGGCTATGCGCGCTGGGCCTACCAGTCCTGGCCGGCCGATGTGTGGAAACAGCCTGAAAGCCGCTGGCATTCCGGTGACAGCTTTCTGGTCTATCCGGGCAAAACGGGCCCCCTTGACAGCACCCGATGGGAACTGCTGCGCCAGGGCATCCAGGATTATGAAGCGCTTGAGATGCTGAAGCAGCAAATCGCCGTCCTGCGGAAAACACCGGGGCACGCTGACACGGCGCAGAATCTCGAAAGGCGCATGATGAGGGCCGTCCACAGCGCAACCTATCTGAACACGTGCCACGGCATTCCCAGCCCCGGGCTTTCGCGGCGCGAAGTCAATGCACTGCTGACAGAGGCTGAAGGGAGACAAAGCATGAGTTACACCAGCAACGCGCGAATCATCTCAAAATTTTCAGCCAGGGATTTTGTGCCCGACGGCAATCTCGATAAGGAAGTGTGGAAGACGGCCAACTGGGTCCACCTGGACCACGACATGTCCGGCACAAAATCTTACCCGCAATCCGCAACCGACATCGCCACGGTGTGGACGCCCCACTACATCTATCTTGCCTATCGCTGCAAGTATACCGAGCTGAACATTTACAAGGACGCAGATCCGGCGGCTGAGAAGTGGGGGCTCTGGGACCGCGACGTGGTGGAAGTGTTTCTCAACCCGCAGCCCGAACGAGTGAACCATTATTATGAATTCGAGGTCTCGCCCAACAACCTTTCGATTGACCTGGAAATCAACAAGGACCAGTCGCCTTTCAATGACGCCAACTGGGACTCCCACTTTGACCACGCCACGCACATCGATCCCGAGCAGCACATCTGGACGGCCGAGATGCGCATTCCGGTGGATTCCATGGGAGCCAAAGAAATTTTTGCCGGCGCGGAGTGGCGCCTCAACCTGTTCCGCTGCGACGGCCCCGGGCCGGACCACCAGAGGCGGTTCTTGTCCTGGAGCCCCATTACGGAAGGCGCCAGCTTCCACGTGCCCACCCGGTTCGGCATCATCCAGTTCACCCAGTGAGGGATGAACGCGGTGGGGCCACAGTCCGGGAAACAGGCGCCTGAGTGTTTCGCTATGCTTCCGGCGGGTTGGCAGCCTGTGTGGGAGTTGAGCAGGTTCGCACTCGCGCAAAAGGAAGGAAGTCCGCTATCGAGTCCAGGGCGCCATCAACGGCTTTGCAACCTTTCTCGCCCACTTCCACCAGATACCGGCCCTGGCTGGCAAAAACCAGCTTGGAGAGCGGGAAACCCGCCAGGATTTTTGCCACCGAGGAGTGGTCGTCCGTTTCAATAAAAATGAACGAAGCCTTTCCGGAAGGTTCATGCCGGTAACAGGCTACGTCCCGCACTCCCACCATGACCCGGAGAAAGTGGAGAATGTGCTCCACGCTTTCTTCCGGCGAATCCACCAGGGCCATCAGCGAAAGTTCCGCCGTTCGTGTTCCCAGAGTCAGCGTTTTGATCTCAACGCCCTTGCGGCGGAACGCGTTCAACAGCCGTCCCAGGACGATCGGATTATTTTGAGCTTCGAGTGCAACCAGCCATTCCATCATGATCTCCTTCAGCAGCAAGGAGCCCGCCTACAGGGTCCTGCCGCACAGGACGTCCGGCACTTTCCGCGCCGTGCGTCCGTTCCCATCGCATTACTTTTCCCCCGCCGGCACCGGCGGGCCCACCAGCATTTCGGCCAGCGAACCTCCGGGCGGCACAATGGGGAAAACATTCTCGTCCGGGTCCACACTCACATCCAGCAGTCGCGGCTCACGGCTTCCCAGGAAGTCGGCCAGGGAGTCTTTCAAATCAGCCCGGCGCTCGACCTTCGTGCTCCGAATGCCATAGGCCTCCGCTAGTTTCATAAAGTCGGGAACACGTCCCAGATGGACGTCGCAGTAATGGTTTTCAAAAAACATGTGCTGCCACTGCCGGACCATTCCGAGCGAGCCATTGTTCACCACCACAATCTTCACCGGGATGCCGTTTTCCGACACGGTTGCCAGATCGGGCAGCGTCATCTGGAATCCGCCGTCGCCCACAATGGCAATGACCTGCCGGTCCGGGAAAGCCACCTGGGCGCCCATGGCGGCCGGGAAGCCATAGCCCATGGAGCCCAGGCCGCTCGATGAAAGCCAGGTCCGCGGCTGCGAGAACCGGTAAAACTGCGCCGCCCACATCTGGTGCTGGCCGACGTCAACGGAAATGATGGCGTCTTCCTCCGCCTGCTCGGAGATGGCCTCGATCAGATACTGGGGCTTCACGCAGGCGGCTTCCCTGTCGTAAGCCAGTGGGTGTTCCGCCCGCCAGGCTTCAATCTGGTCCAGCCACTCCCGGCGTTCGCCGGGCAACACTCCCTTTCCGCGCCCCAGCCGGTCCTCTACCGCCTCAATCAGCGCGCGAAGGGTTTCACGCGCGTCCCCCACCAACGGAAAGTCGACGCGAACGTTCTTGTTCACCTCGGAAGGGTCCACGTCAATCTGGATCTTTTTTGCGCCCGAGGCAAAGTCCTTGACACGCCCCGTCACCCGATCGTCAAACCGCGCTCCAATGGCCACCAGCAGGTCGGCATGGCAGATGGACTGGTTGGTGGCATATGATCCGTGCATGCCCAACATGCCAAGTGATAGCGGATGGCGTGACGGAAAGGCCCCCAGGCCCATCAGCGTCGTGGTCACCGGGATGCCGGTGAGTTCCGCCAGCTTCCGCAATTCCTCCGCCGCCCCTGCAGCGATGACGCCTCCGCCCACATAAAAAACAGCCCGGCGGCTTTCCAGAATCATCTCCGCGGCGCGCTCCACATCCGACTCGCGCCATTCGGGGCGTCGCTCCGGCTGGGACCCGAGAGGTTCAGCATCGTAGTCCACCAGCGCCCTTTCAATCAGCACGCTCTTGGGAAGGTCAACCAGCACCGGTCCCGGCCGCCCGGAAACCGCAATCTCAAAGGCCTGGCGGATCACGCCGGGGATTGCCGCCGCGGAACGTGCCGCAAACGAAAACTTGGTGGCCGGCATGCTGATGCCGATGGTGTCGCCCTCCTGGAAGGCGTCCTTGCCAATCACTTCGGCAGACACCTGACCGGTGAGAGCAACCACCGGAATGGAATCCATAAATGCGGAGGCGAGCCCCGTGATCAGGTTGGTTGCGCCGGGTCCGGAAGTTCCCACGCAAACCCCGGGCTGCCCGGTCACCCGCGCGTAGCCATCCGCCGCAAAGGCCGCGGCCTGCTCGTGCCGGACCAGCAGGTGCCGCAGATCTCCCTTGTAAAGCGCGTCGTAAAAGGGAAGCAGCACCCCTCCCGGAACTCCGAAAAGCACCTTCACGTTCTGCCGCAAAAGGCTTTCAATCAGAATTTCCGACCCATTCGGTAAATTCATCGACAATACGCTCCTCTCCGCCCCTGCAAATCCACACACGACTCGGGGTGTCCGGCCGCACAGGCGGCGGGAATAGTTACCTGCCGTTTTAGCTTCGTCAAAACTGGGGAAAACATCAGAATCCTTCCCTGCGCATCCCGGGTGCACCGGACCCTCACGCAGATAACTTCTCTCCGCTCAATGACTTATAATACACTTAGGTGGAATAATGGAAAAGTCAGCCCCCGAGGGGGCCGATAATGATGATGGTGAGGATTGTGGGCCGCAGGTTTGTAGCGGGCAGGTCGCAGACGCCTTCCGGGCCCGCGCTCTGACTTAAGTTTTGGCTCGTCCCGATCACCATATTTCCTTACGTCGCTGGCCTGGGTCCATGCCACGCCTTACCACAATTACAATCTAAATTGCGCGAAATGTCAAGGTCAGAGCTTGACGGCGCTTTCTCGCGGCGGCGGCCGTAGCCCAGGTCCCTTGTATCCTTGCGCGCCGCTGGAGCGCCCTCCGTTCCATCCCAGGAGGCGGCAGGCGGAGGGCGCTCCTTCAGGCTTTAGCCTAGCCCCAGCAGACATGCTGATGATCAATGTCCAGATGCCCCACCAGCTTCTTGGTCAGCGGATCGGTGGAGGGTGACATCTGCTCCCGAATGCGATTCATCGCCTGTTCGTCCAGCCGTTTGAAGTGGCGCAGCAGGGCCGTGTTGTGGTTGATGTCAGCCACCTTCGGCATTCCGATCACGCCGGTTGTGACCGGCAGGCTCACCGAGTAGTTGAGCAGTTCGTTGATATTCGTCTTGCCGGGGCCGTCGCCCAAAAGAAATTCCTGTCCGGCAATCTTCATGGCAATGATGCCCAGCTTCTTTTTCCGTGCAGCCGGCAGAGCGGTTTCTTCGAATTTCCCGTTGCGAGCTGCATTCAGCGCCATCTGCACACAATCCAACGGATGCCGCTCGATCGCCTTGACCATCGTGGGGCCGTCGGTATGGCTGGTCATGCCAATAAACCGGGTCATTTTCTGCTCTTTGGCTTCGATCAGGCCCTTCATGGCGCCGTCGGGAGCCTCAATTTTTGCCAGGTCATCGTCAAAACCCAGGCTGTGGATGTGAACCAGGTCAACCTGGTCCATATCGAGGCGCTTCAGGCTGATTTCCAGGTCGCGCATAAAGCCGTCGCGCGTCCGTTGTTCAATCTTGGTCGCCAGAAAGATTCCCTTTCGACGCGTCTTCAGAACTTTGCCGATGCGCCGCTCGCTTTCACCCTGGGGGCTGCCATACGAATGGGCCGTATCGACGTAGGTGATTCCCAGATCAAGGGCACGGTTCAGCGCAGCCAGCGACTCCGCCTCGTCTTTGTACATGCCAAAGCGGCTGCCGCCGCCAAAAGCCAGGATCGATACTCTTTCGCCAGTTTGTCCGAGCATCCGGTGAGGGAGGCGCTCGACCGTGGCGCCTTCCGCTGTCCCGTGCAGGCCTGTCAGAATTCCCACACCTGCTGCACTGCCTACTGCCAGCCCTTCCAGGAACTTCCTGCGAGAAACATCCTTGCCCATAGCCTGCTCCTTTGCCTCAAAAGATAGCCTTCGGCACCCGCGAAGGCGGGTCAGGTCCGCTGATTTCCCATTCTGCGCCTAATAAGCGCAGTGTACCTCAACATTTGAACCTTTGCGACAGGAAATTTTCCCTATTTCGCTCTGGGAGTCGCCACGGCGATGAATGAAATTTGTTCCGCATCAGCCACACCGGTTTCGAAATTCTGTTGCAAGGTCGTCCGGGCCGGAAACATCCCCTGGAAGAACGTTTTGTAGAGACCGTTCATCTGGCCGTAGTCCCGCATGCCGCGAAGGTAGACGGTGGAAAAAACCACGTTTGAGAAGTCCATATCCGCTTCCTGCAAGCCATCCAGCAGGTTCCGCATCGACTGTCGCAACTGCAGGTCGAATTCAGGTGTCACAACTCCCTGGTCCGGAATAAACCCACTCTTGGCGGAGAGGTAAAGAGTGTTTCCGTAAAGAACACCCGGACTTGCTGTGGGGCTGGGAGTCATATTGCGAGGCCGCACGGCTTTGCGCTTTGAAAGGTCGGCGCCGGCAATGCAACTGAAAACGATGTGTTGGCTCCCCGGCAGGCCCACAACGTAGATGGTTCCCCGCCCCGGCGTATTGCCGAATTCGAAATAGCTGGCGTAAACCTTGCCCAACGCCCCATACGATTGCCTGCGGCCCGATTCCATGTAGGGATTCACCCACACGACGTTCTTGTAGCTCATGTGGGCGGCCTTCAGGACGTCGCCCACGTTGTCGAGGGCCTGTTTCACTTCACCCGAAAAATCCTCGGGCCGCTTTCCTGTTAGCGGATTGATCTCTCCCTGGGCTGACGTGTAAAGAACATCGCCGGCCAGGATTCCCGGAGGATCGATGTGCGGGCCCCGCCGCCATCCGGACGGCCAGATTTCACGCCTGGTGTGGGTGTCCGCAACGGCAATACAATTGACTCCCACTTTTTCCCCGCCAGGCAGCCCGGCAATTTGCAGGATGGTTCTCGCCGGAGGATTCGTCCCGATGGTATTCCAATAGATCTGATTCATGGCGGACAGATTGCCCATGTCGGTGAGGTACACGTTCAACCAGACAATGTTCCCATAATCCATCCCGGCGCCTTGCAATACGCTCCTTAAGTTCTGAAGGGCCTGGCGGAACTGGCCCTGGAAGTCCTCCGGCATGTTGCCTGCGGCGTCCACAGGCCCCTGGCCGGAAACGTAGAG
>JBAUWE010000669.1:0-1587 GCA_049583595.1 Terriglobia bacterium | reverse complement strand
GCTTGCACTCGACGCAGACGCTGTGCGCCGGCGTATTGGGCTTGCGGCCGATCAGGAAAGCGCAGAGGACTTCCACCAGCTGGCGCTTGTCAACCGGGCAGCCGCGCAGTTCGAAATCCACCGGAATGTGTTCGCTGATGGGCGTGGACTTGCTGAGGGTCTCAATATAAGCCGGCGTCGCATACACGATGGAGGTGAATTTCTGGACGTCCGAAAAATTCCTGAGGGCCTGAATGCCGCCGGCCGTGGCGCAGGCCCCGATCGTGACCAGAAATTTGGATACCCGCCTCACCTGATGGATTCGCTCGGCGTCATGGGGAGTGGTGATGGAGCCCTCGACCAGCGAAAGGTCATAAGGCCCCTTGACGACGGCCCGTGACGCCTCCACGAAGTTGGCAATTTCCACCTCACCCGCGACTTCCAGCAATTCGTCTTCACAGTCCAGAAGGGAAAGCTGGCACCCGTCACAGGAAGCGAATTTCCAGACCGCGAGTTTGGGTTTCTTTTTGGCCGCCATACTTAAATCTCCCGAATCTCGAAAAACCGCTGAATGTTGTCGTAGCGAAAGATGGGACCGTCTTTGCAGACAAACGTGGGGCCAAGCTGGCAATGGCCGCAGAATCCGATGGCGCATTTCATATTGCGTTCGGTTGAAACATAAATCCGGTCGAGGCCAACGCCGCGATTCTGCAGCTCCAGAATGGTGAAACGCATCATGGCTTCCGGGCCGCACACCATCGCCAGGGTGTTGTGCGGATCAAAACCTGCCCGTGGAATGATGGTGGTGACGACGCCGACCGAACCCCGCCAGACGGCCATAGCGCGGTCCACCGTAACGTGAACGCTGAGGTCAAGACGCGCCCGCCAGCGTTCGACCTCTTTTCGAAACAGAATGTCCTCCGGCGTGCGGGTGCCGTACATCAGAACAACGCGGCCGTATTTCTGGCGGTGGGCAAGGATGGAATAGATGGCCGGACGGAGCGGCGCCAGCCCGATGCCTCCCGCGACAATCACCACGTCGCGTCCCTCGGCTTCTTCCACCGGCCAGGAACTTCCGAACGGGCCTCGCACTCCCAGCTCATCTCCCCGCTTCAGGGCGCGCATGGCGCGGGTAACGGCGCCCACTTCACGGACGGTGTGGACCAGGCTTTGCGGGCGGCGCGGGTCACCGCTGACGGAAATCGGGACTTCGCCCACGCCGAACACATAGAGCATGTTGAACTGGCCGGGGGCGAACAAAGGCGCCTGCGCAGGGGCTGGCGGCTCCAGTTCAATCGTAAACGTGTCCCGCGTTTCCTGCTGCGTCTTAAGAACGCGACAGAACACAGGGGTCATCAGACCCGGCGGTGCAACGGAGGTCATCTCTTCAGGCTTGGACTTCATAGATATTCAAAATTTGCAACCGCGCGGCGTCCAGGTTTTCCTGGACAACCGTGGCAAAACGCTTCAGGAGCTGATATCCCAGGTCATGGTCCTGCTCGGACTTGTTGCGCAGGCATTTGCCATCCAGCGCAATGGCCCGGGTCATTTCCGTGGCATGCGCGTCAAACATCCAGCGGTGGGGCGGTACGAGCCACGACCAGCCGA
>JBAUWE010000668.1:0-21479 GCA_049583595.1 Terriglobia bacterium | reverse complement strand
CCGTTATTCGTAGCGAAGGGCTTCAACAGGATCAAGCCGTGACGCACGGATGGCGGGCAGAATCCCGCTCAGAACTCCCACCAGTGTCAGGATTCCGGCTGAAAGCACCAACGTGGCGACTGATATGTGCAAATGGATATCGCCATGCCCGGAAGTGTCTTTGAAGAGTGGGCCGAGGAGCGGAATGGTTCCGACGGCTGCCGCCAGCAGGTAAGAAAGGGCCATCCCCAGAAGCCCACCCATCAAGGTGATTGCGAGGGCTTCGGAAAGAAACTGGGCCTGGATGTGCCGCCGGCGGGCGCCAAGGGCCCGCCGCAGGCCGATCTCCCGCGTGCGTTCATCCACTGAAACCAGCATGATGTTCATCACGCCGACCCCGCCGATCCCCAGCGTGAGAGCGCCGATAAAGGTGAGCAGCACTTCCAGGCCGATCGTGATTCCATCAATGATAGGTCGAAGCTCCTCGGTTCCGAACATCATGAAGGCTTTCTTGTCAGTGGGAGAGAATCGCTGCCTTTCAGCAATGATCGCCAGCACTTGCGCACGCGCCTTGGCCTCGAACTGCGGGGCGACGGGTTCGATGACCATCACGTTTGCGTAACGAGTGTCCCACATTTCGCTCGCAGTCGGATAGGGAATCCAGGCGGACTCATCATCGCTGGTAAAGTAGTTCGAAAGCTGAATCTTCCGGCCCATGGTTCCAATCACGGTAAAGCGGACGTTGCCGATCCTGACCATTTGCCCCACAGCCGGCTGATTGGCAAAAAGCTTCTGGCGCAAGCGAGCCCCCAGAAAAACCACCCGGCGCCTTTCCGCCATGTCCTCCGGACTGATCCATCGTCCACTGCTGGGGTTTTCACTCCTCATCTCGCCGTACTCCGGGCAAACACCTCGAATCGCCGTGTTGGCAAAGCGGCTGGCATGGGAGATCGGAAGCCAGCGGACCGTTTCGCGACAGGCATATTTCACCAATGTCGCCCGCGCACGCACCAACTCCAGGTCTTCCTTCTCAAGGCGGACTTGCTTGCCGGCACGCTGGCCGCCCACCTGCTCGCTGGTCTGGGCCGGCCAGCAGATCACCACGCTCTTGCCGAAGGCTTCGAAGCCCCTGAGCAGGACTCCCCGGAATCCTTTGCCGTATGCGATCAGGATGGTGACCGCCACGATTCCCCACACGATTCCCAGCATGGTCAGCCCGCTGCGCAGGGGCTGCCGGCGCAAAGCATCCCACGCCTGGCCAAAGATCTCTCGGATCATGATCTCGCTCCGCTCTGCTGTCTTGTAAGCTGCCGTATCGCGGCAGGTCTGCCTTGCCGTTCCAAGCTACCCTCCAGCTTCATACCGCAACGACTCGATGGGATCCACCGAGGCCGCGCGGTTCGCCGGGTAGAGAGCCGCCAGCAGAGCCACCGTTCCCAGCAGCGCGGTTGACAAAACACCCGATTCCCAGGTGGGTAGCAGCCCCGCAAAAAACGCGGGCTGTGGCACCAGGTCCACCAGCCAGCAAACTCCGTACGCCACGCCCATTCCAAGACCTCCGCTTAAGAAAACGACGATCAGTGTTTCCACAAAGAATTGCCATAGGATGGTGTTGGACGTGGCGCCCACAGCCTTGCGAACTCCAATTTCCCGGGTGCGTTCACGCACGGCTACCAGCATGATGTTCATCACGCCAATCCCGCCCAGCAACAAGCTGACCAGCCCCACCGCTCCCAGGAAGTATTTCATGCCATCGGTCATTGCGCGGAACTGGATGGCGTTTTCGACCGTGTCCCAGATGGAAGCGGCTTCCTCGTCGCGCGGGTCGAAATGGTGAATCAAAGCCAGCGAGCGCCGGACCTGGGCCTGGCAGGCCTCGTCTTCGGCAAAGGATCGCGGGGTCACCAGCAGGTTGTCAATGGTGTGCGGCTGGGCCGGCGGGGGATCCGGAAAGTCCTGCTGCATGGCGCTGAAGGGAACGAAAACCTTTGTAATGTCCATGCCGTCGTAGCTGTTGTTCTGTTCCTTGTGTTCCATTACCCCGATCACGGTGTAGGGAATATCGTTGAGATAAACCTTCCTGCCGAGGGCTTCTCTGGATGCGAAGAGCTGCTTTGCCACGTCACTGCCCAGGAAGGCAACGCGATGAGCGTTATTCTGGTCGTTCCAGTTGTAGAAACGACCTCGTGCTACGGAAACGCTGCGGATATACGAAAAGGTCGGGAGCGATGACGTCACTTCAAGCGTGGCGCTGTTGTACTGGCTGCGAACGTTGACGCCGCTTCGGCGGAGTTCGGGCAAAACATATTGGCAGGAGGGGGATTGGTCTTTGACAATCTGATAGTCCGTATCCTGCCAGTGAATGTCCCGGCCCGCTCGCATACCGCCGGCCTGCATGCTGGTCCGGCCGGCAAAAACAATCATGATGTCTTTGCCGAAGGTTTCCATCTGTTTTTCCTGGCCCACGCGCAGGCCTTCTCCTGCGGCCACCATCAGAACGATGGAAATGATTCCCCAGGCAATTCCGAACATGGTGAGGAACGTCCGGAGCTTGTGCGCCCACAGGGTTTCGAGCGTGTCGCGGAACAGGTCGCGAAAGGCCATGATGATTCACCACGCAAAACAGGCCAAGGAAACAGACAGATGAACCGTCGGCGTTTGAAGGCTATTGCAGAATGACCTGCTCGCCTTTTTGGAGGCCGCTGGTGACTTCCGCGTTGATGCCATTTGAAATTCCGGTCTGGATGGGCACCTTTTTCCAGCCCAATTTCGCTTCCCGGGCGGGAACGTGAGCGAAGGTCTTGTGATCTTTGTCATACACAACAGCGGTCTCAGGGATGAGCAGGACGTTGTGCTTTTCCTTGATGATCAGCTCGGCGTTGGCGCTCATGTTGGCTTTCAGTTCCCCGGTGGGATTCTGGATGGAAACGCGCACCTCAAAGGTGGTGACGTTGTCTTTCTCCACGCCCATAGGAGAAATCTTGGTCACCTTGCCGCTATAGGCTTTCTTGGGAAACGATTCGACCCGAATCCTGGCAGCCTGTCCCAGATAGACCTTTCCGATGTCTGCTTGGTCAACCTTTCCAAGCACGTAGACCGTGCTCATGTTGCCTACGGTAAAAAGCAGGGAAGCTTGCGAACCCAGAACCAGAATGGAACTGACCGCGTCGCCGACCTCAACATCACGGGATAGAACGATGCCATCAATTGGGCTGAGGATGGTTGAATTCTGCAGGTCTTCTGTGGACTGGTCCAGCGCCGCCTGCGCCTGGGATACCTGCGCCCGGGAGTGGGCGATGTCGGCTTTGCTGACGGCAACGTTGCGCTTGGCAGAGAGCTGCTTGTTGAGTCCGATCTCATAGGCCTTCTTGGCCTCGTCAAGCGACGAATCGGGAATCAAACCCTCGGCGGCAAGCTTGCGGTCGCGTTCGAGCGTCGACTTAAGAAAAGGGATGTCAGGACCCTGGGCGTCGATGACGTTTCTCTCGTAGATGGCCTGGGCCGACTGCACCGTAGCATGCGCAGCCTCGAGATTCGCCTCCGCCTCTTTCACGCGGGCTCTGAGTTGTTCCTTGTCCAGTTCAAGCATCACCTGACCTTCGGTGATATGGTCGCCATAGTCTACAAAAATCTTCTTGACCAGGCCGCTGGCTTTTGACTTGATTTCAACCTTGGCCAGTGGTTCCACCTTGCCGGTGGCCACAACGGATTGGGCGATGTCTCCCTGCTTGATGGTAGCCAGCTTGGAGGGGTCGATGCTGGTATCTGGATGCAGCACATTCGCCACTGCAAATACAGAGGCGCCCAGCCCGATCACGGCTATCGCAACAAGTATCCACCGCCTGCGCCTGGAACTACGATGATTGTTCGCCATAGGAGCCTTCCCATTTCCAGTCTTTCGAAAAATTCTTCATTAACTAATACGCCGTGGCTCCCCGGGATGTTCCAAAGAGTTGTTGGGAACCTCGGATCTCGAAGAAAGATTGGGAGAAAAGGTCACTCAGCGTCGTCGCCGCGCTGGAGTGGAATGTACTGGATTTTACTCCTACCATCGGCAGAACCATACCGCCGGATTGCGCTGTACCACACCGATGCATCCGGAACAGCAACTCTGAAAGGGCACCTTGCCGTTGCAGTTTCCATCCTTATGCAAGTGACGGATGCTATAATCCCACCGTGCACCAGCGAATAGCGATTATCGAAGACGAAAAGGACATCGTCGATCTTGTCCGGTACAACTTTCGTAAGGAGGGATTTGACGTCGAGAGCTTTTCAAACGGCAAGGACGGCCTGGAATACATCCGCAAAAATACCGTGGACCTGGTCCTGCTGGACATTATGCTGCCCGACCTTGACGGCATGGATATTTGCAGGCGGGTGAGGGCGGATGAACGCTTGAAAGGGTTGCCCATCATCTTTCTGACGGCCAAGGGCGAAGAAATTGACCGTGTGGTTGGGCTGGAGCTTGGGGCCGATGACTACGTCGTGAAGCCTTTCAGCCCACGGGAGCTGGTTGCCCGCGCGAAAGCCGTTCTGCGCCGCCAGGAGGCGGTGCTCGGCAAGGCGGATGTCATTGAAGTTTCAGAGTTGCGTCTGGATTCACGGACTCGCGAAGTAACCGTTCGCGGCCGTCCCATCCAGTTGAGCGCCCTTGAGTTCAGGCTGCTTCACTTCCTGGCTTCACAGCCCCGGCGGGTCTTCAGCCGGGAGCAGTTGCTGGATAACGTTTGGGGACGGGACCGGTTCGTGACTCCGCGCACGGTGGACGTCCACATTCGGCGTCTTCGTGAGAAGATTGAAAAGCAGGAGGGGTCCCCCCAATACGTTCAGACCGTGCGGGGTTCCGGATACCGGTTCTCTCCCGGTGATGCCGACTCTCAAGAGAGTTGAGGGTTGGTGGCGGCCCGTCTTGCTGACACCCATGGCCCTGACCAGTCCGATATTCCGGAAGTTAATGGTCGCCGCATTCCTGGTGATGGCGGGGACACTACTGGGGCTCAATTTCTATCTCACCCGATTCACCGTTCACCTTCAGACTGAGAACATCCAACGCCGATTGCAGGCGGAAGCAGAAATCCTTGCGAACGAAGTGGCAACGGTTCCACTGTCGAAGCTGGAGGACTGGTGCCGGCGGTCGCAGGCTCGAGCGCACGCCTCTGTTGCCGTCATCGATCCACAGGGGATTGTGCTTGCTGACTCGAGAGAGCCGTCAAGTGTGTCCGCCAGCCGCTCGGGCCTTGCGGAGGTCCGGAAGGCCCTCCAGGGAACCACCGGGACATCCGTGCGCCCCGATCCCAAGCTTGATCAGGAGCTTTATTACCTGGCGGCGCCGCTTCGCTACCAGGGGCGGCCAGGCTACGCGTTACAACTGGCCGTTTCTCTGGACGACGTGGAGATGGCGACCGAAGGGCTGCATAACGAATTCTGGGTAGCATCGCTGATCGCCCTGCTCCTGGCTTTGGGAACTGCCTATTTCTTTTCGCGCTCTTTTACGCGCCGTGTCAATACCCTCAAAGCTTTTGCTGAGGACCTGGACAAAAGGCCTGCCGCGGGACGCGCCCTGATTCACGAGAACGACGAGCTTGGTGATCTCGGTCGCTCGCTCGACCGGACGGGGGCCCGCCTGCGTGAACTGGTTGACCGTCTGAGTCTGGAATCCGCCCGGCGTGAAAGCATCCTGGCCAGCATGGTGGAAGGAGTTGTGGCGGTGGATAGCGAACTCCAGATCACTTTCTGCAACGACTCGTTCCGCCGCGTCGTCGGGACCGCGGATTCCATCTCTGAGAGCCAGCCCTTGCTGGAGGTATTGCGCGACCCCGAATTGCTCAGCATGTTTACCCATGTGCTGGAATCCCACCAGCCCATGAAGCAGCGAGTCCGCCTTGCCGGGGCAGAGGGACGGTCGTTTGAAGTGCAGGTGACCCCGCTTGCGGGAACCGTGCGGGGCGGCGCCATCGCAATCTTCTATGACATCTCGGATCTGGAGCGCCTGGAGCGGGTGCGAAGGGATTTTGTCGCCAATGTTTCGCATGAACTACGCACACCTCTCACGGCCATCAGCGGCTATGCCGAAACCCTGCTGGAGGGGGCGTTGGAGGACCAGGAAAACAACCGGAGGTTTGTTGAGATCATCAAGTCCCATGCCACCCGGCTTGGCAACATCGCTTCAGACCTTCTGGCTCTGTCGGAACTTGAATCGGAAAGGCCTCCCGCCGAATCCAGACCTGTCTCTGTGAGCACAGCAGTCGAGACGGCATTAAGGATCATTGAGCCCGCGGCCCAGCTTCGCGGGGTCACCATCATTCGCGGGAAGCAGGATGAAGCCGAAGTCCTGGCGGAGAGGGGGCGTCTGGAACAGGCCCTGGTGAACCTCTTGGACAACGCCGTCAAATTCAACCGCCCCGGGGGAGAAGTTCGTCTGGACGTCACGCGCGAAACTGGCGGCAACATTCGCATCGTGGTGGCTGACACCGGCATCGGCATACCTTTCACGGATCTGTCCAGGGTTTTCGAGCGATTCTATCGGGTTGATAAAGCTCGATCGCGCGAAATGGGCGGTACGGGCCTCGGGCTTTCCATTGTTAAGCATGTTATCGAGCGAATGAACGGAACCGTCAGTGTGGAAAGCCAGGTGGGGAAAGGGTCGACTTTCACCATCCGCCTGCCCGCCTGAATCGCCCAAAACCGTGTAGTGAGAGCCGGCCTTTTGGGCTCAGGGATCAAGCGGGCCATCCACGGTGTCATCGCGCACTTGCAATTTTCTCCGCGAAGGGATAAGTTCCCTTTCTTCAGTGTCCTTAGGAAGGACGCCGGCGAAAGCGGCCGTGCATCGGGGGCGGAACAGATGGCTCGGGGAGGAGGACCAATGAAACGTCGAACTTTTCTTCAGGCAGCAGGGTTGGCAGGCGCGGCAACAGTGGCCGGGAAAGGAGTTGCAGGCCCGATGCCCGGTGCGCAAACTTCCGCCGGCACTTCATCGCAGTCTCCCAGAAGTTCCGGCATGAAGATCACTCGCATTCGTTTCTATCACAATCCACAGACGCCGCCTTCATTCAACCAGAGTTTCCATATCGTAACGGTGGAAACCGACCAGGGCATCACGGGCGTGGGCGAAGGCGGGTCGCCGGACACCGTCAAGCAATGCGCTGCCATGCTCATTGGCGAGGACCCCGCGCGCATCGAGCACTTGTGGCAGATGGTGTTTCGAGGTTATTTTTACCCCGCGGGCCGCGAAAAGCTGGACGCCATGGGTGCCATTGATCTGGCTCTCTGGGACATCAAGGGCAAGGCTCTCGGAGTTCCAGTAAGTGATTTGCTTGGCGGGCTCTCGCGTGAGCACGTGGAGAGCTACTCAACCGGCTTTCCTCGCCACGGGACACTCAAGGAAACAGCGCGCGCCTGCATGGAGGCCGGCTTCCGCGCTTTCCGCTATGCCACGGCCGACCCGGCCAGGGGCCAGCCGTTCAATTCACACCATGCGGTCCGCAAAACTTACCAGGACTGCGCCGAGATTCGTGATGGCGTCGGCCCGGATGGCGACTGGGCGGTTGACTATCACACGCGGCTGGATTTCCCGGATGCTGTGCGGCTCTCCACGTTAATCGAACCGCTGGAACCCTATTTTGCGGAGGACCTGGTTCGCTCAGAAAACCCCGGCGTGTATCGCGAATTGCGTGCGCACGTCAAGGTGCCCATCGCCGTGGGCGAGCAGTTCGGCAGCAAGTGGGACATTCGGTGGCTCGTTGAAAACCAGTTGATCGATTATGCGCGGGTGACACTTCCGAACGTCGGCGGCATCACGGAATATATGAAAATCGCCGCGCTGTGCGACACGCACTACGTTGGCCTCATCCCCCACTTTACGGGCCCGGTGTCAGAGGCGGCGTTGGTCCATTGTTGCGGTGTTTTCCCCGGGCCGGTGATGATGGAGATGCTGGGCAATGGCGCCCACAGTTACGCCCACCTGCCGCAATTCTACGATTTCAGGAATGGGAAATTGTGGCCCAACCGCCGCCCCGGACTCGGAGTGGAACTGGATACAAAACCCCTGCAACTGGCGGCCGAGATCACGGAGCGTTCACGGCCCACCCCCATGCTCCGTCGTCCTGACGGGTCCATCACAAACTGGTAGGGCAGGCCGTCCTGACGCGGCACCCACCCGCGCCAGGCGACCCTGGCCTTGAAACCTCGGCTCCGCTTTCTTTGTCCGCGCTCTATTCCAAACCTGACTCAAGCGCAGTTCCACCGGGCTTTTCCTGCGCCTTGTAACCGCATATTCATGCGTTTGTCATCAAGGCTTAACAGTCATCCCTCATGCTGAGAGCGTGAAAATAGAACTGACACTTGAAAATGAAAAAGGCGGATTGACTATGAAGCCTCAAATCAATGCGTTATTGGTGCACCACAGAAACGACCGCTTCTACACTCTGCAGCTGGTGCTTGAAGCACTCTCGATCAGGGTTATCCGGGCGAGGAGCGCCCAGGAAGCGGAAAAACAACTTTGCGAAACGCCGTGCCCTCAACTGGTGCTGAGTGACACGGTGCTGCCGGATGGCAACTGGATGGATGTGCTGGACGTCGCGGCCAAAGCTCTTGAACCCGTCAACGTCATCATTGTCTCTTCCACGGCGGATACCAGGCTCTACCTGGACACCATGGACCACGGCGCATATGACTTTATGACGGACTCGTTCACGATTCCGCAGATTGTTCACATCCTGAAATGCGCCATCGACAATGTCGGCAGGCGCAGGGGTTCGCGTCTGCATGTCGCCGCGACTGGGCACGATGAAACATTGCGGCTGGCTGTCTAGGGTTTCCCCGGAATGGCAGCCAATTTAAGTACGGATGAATTTTCCACAAGCCGAGAGGCTCCTTCTCCTGGCAGGGCCGGTGAATGATTTCTGGTCCTGCATTTTTTTTTGACAGGCGGGCGAAAAGTGCCAGGGGCATGCCAGTCGAGAGACGCGGCCCACCCTTGCGAAGATTTGTCTCATCTGCGGAAGAAAAAGAGGGCTAATGCGGGGCTTTCATCCCGGCTGGACAGTTTGTAACCGAAATGTAACACAAGCGTAATCCAGCGTTCATCTGGCCACAATACCATGTGACTTGTTATCCACTGACAACGAAATGGCTGATCTTGTTCGGCTGTGACTACACGAGAGTGCTAAACGCTAGAGCTAGGGAAGGAGATGTAGATATGCATCGAAAAATGACCAAGTCATGGCTGCGGGTGAGTCTTGCAATCCTCGCCGCCTGCCTGTCAGGCGTGGTTTTCACACAAGCGGCGGAGAAGCCAATCCAGCCAGAAGATGTGTCTGGGGTTCCTGCGAAACACCTCAAGAACAAGAGAGGTGCAGAGAAAAAGAAGCAGGATCAGAAGGCTGCCGAGGCGAAGCAGAAAGAGCAGGCGGATTCGGCGGGCCAGATTGCCCAATTGAAGAAGCAGCTTGCCCTCCAGCAGGAACAGATTGCGCAGCTTCTGCAGGCAATGAATAAGTTGCAGGCGCAGGTTGCCGCCAGCGTGAAGCCCTCCGCGGGGCCCTCAGTTGCTCAATCGTCACCGAACGTAGCAGTGCCGTCGGTCACACGGCCGGCGAACAAACCGGCTGCCGCGTTGGCGTTGCACGCAGCACCGCAATATCCGTCAGCGGGCGAGGTGGCAAGCCTGAGCCCCGTAGTTCCTGCTGAATCTGTTGCGGTTGAGAGTGGACCAGCCTCGAAGGCATCTTCCGGCATTCTTCCGACGGCCTCAAACGCCCCGCGTCCCGTTCCCGCACAGGCAGAGAAGCATCCAAAACTAGGGCCCATCGCCACGCAGAATTTCAAGGTTGGCGCGACGTTCTACGGTAACTTCTCGCACTACGGAGAAACCGGCTATGCTCCAGCGTTTCAAGACTTGGTCACCACCCAGCTTGCGCCGGGGAACGACGGGCTCAACACCTTTGAATTGACGCGGGGCTACATCAACTTCTTTTACTCGCCAAATGACAAGGTCACCCTGCGCATCACTCCCGATATCTATCGCGCAAGTGATGGCAGCCTCACTTACCGTTTGAAATACGGTTACGTCGACCTCCAAAATATCTTTGGCAACGGCGCATTCAAGAAGACCAAGCTCACCTTCGGTCAGACGACGGAACCCCTTATTGACTGGGAAGAGGCACTCAGTAGCCACCGATACACATATCTCTTGCCCTGGAACTACCTGAGCTTGAGCTCGACCTACGATGGCGTCAAGCTGCACGGTCCCATCGAATGGAATGGAAAAGAGTACCTGGACTATGACCTCGGCGTCTTCAACTCGACCAGCTTTCACCACGTGGAAACGAACGACAGGAAGTCGGTGATGGCCCGCCTGACCCTGTATCCTTTCGGCACAAAGGTGGATCGCACGGGCCTGGGGTTCACCGTATTTGAAGACTACGGCTACAGCAATACGCTTCCCACGGTGGCCAGCACAGCCATCAACACTTTTTCGTTCCTGGCGCACTATCAGACCCCCGACAAGGGTTACCAGATTGCCTTCGAGTATCAGCTCGGACACAACGCGGTGAGCGCGGGCAACCTGTTCTCAGGCGTTGGGCCGGCGGGAGGCAGCGCCTTCAGCACCCTGGCGGGAACTGTTCTCGGTGGAGCTCACACACGGCAGCAAGGCTTCGACGTCTTCGGCCACGCGCGCCTGGGCCACTCGCCGTTCTCACTGTGGGGCCTCTATATGAACTTCCAGCCGAACACGAACTTCGCGCCGTCTTCGGCCGGTTTAACGAATAACCCGATGGACTTCACGCGGACGGTTGGTGGCATTTCGTACAAAGTCACCGATCACTTCGACGTTGCGTTCGGCGACCAAAACTTCCACTGGGTCCATCCGCAAGGGCAGACGGGTCCGGACACGAACGGGATTGTCGTCTGGACGCAGTTCAACTACTAGAACGGTACGTGAAGGACGGCCGGCGGGATACCAGCCGCCGGGCCGCTTTAACAGATTTGTAACACAATCTTAACATTGCTGTAACAATTGACCATCATTCTCAAAAAGAGGGATAGCTAATGAAAATCAGATTTAGAGGCACGATCGCGGCTCTGGTTGTTACGCTGGCGCTGGTGGGTCTTCTCGCGGCATGTTCGGCGGAAAATTCAGGCACGTCGGGGTCAGCCGGTGTTACGCTGAACGCCGCCGGCGCCACCTTTCCTTATCCGATTTACTCCAAATGGTTCAACGAGTATCACAAGCTCCACTCCAACGTGACCATCAATTACCAGCCCATCGGATCGGGGGGCGGCATCCGGCAGATCAGCGCCGGGACCGTTGATTTCGGGGCATCGGACATGCCGCTCAAAGACGATCTGCTGCAGAAGCTCAACCTGCACATTACGCAGTTTCCCACGGTGCTGGGCGCGGTCGTACCCAGCTACAATATTCCCGGAGTCACGGCTACGCTGAAGTTTACCCCGGCGGCTCTGGCTGGCATTTACCTGGGCAAGATCACCAAGTGGAATGACCCCGAGATCCGGAAAAACAATCCTGGCGTGAAGCTTCCCGCCAAGGACATCACGGTCGTTCACCGCTCCGACGGCAGCGGCACCACTTTCGTCTGGACCGATTACCTTTCCAAAGTGAGTCCGGAGTGGAAATCAAAAGTAGGCAGCAACACCTCGGTCCAATGGCCGGTGGGGCTGGGAGGCAAAGGCAATGAGGGCGTGGCCGGAGTGGTCAAACAGACTCCCGACGCCATTGGCTATGTGGAGCTGATTTACGCTCTTCAGAACAAAATGGCTTACGGCCTGGTGGAGAACTCTTCCGGGAATTTTGTCAAGGCGAGTTTGGAAACGGCAAAAGAGGCGGCCGCCGGTGCAGCCAGTGAAATGCAGAAGGACGTCCGCGTCTCGATCACCGACCCGCCGGGCAAGGACGCTTACCCGATCTGCAGTTTTACTTACCTGCTGATTCCTGACCACATTGCTGACGCTGCCAAGCGGGATGCCATCAAAGACTTCCTGCACTGGATGCTGACCGATGGCCAGGGTATGGTGGAAAGCCTGGATTACGGGCAGTTGCCCGAGTCTGTCAAGCAGATCAATACGGAACACATTTCCCTGGTCAGCTAAGGCGGTTGGGGTTTGGAAGAGCAGGGCGCATGGCCTGCCTGAAGGTTTCACGGGACTCCCGGCAGGCCTACGGTCATGCGCCCGGACTTGAGAAGAGCTGAAATTACCGGGCGAGACAAAAGCGCTATAGACTTATCGGCTGCCGACCGTTTATCATCGGGTTTCATGAATCGCGGGAATGCCTTCGAAGGGGCGTCCCGGTTTTTCGTGGGCTGCCGTGGAACCGCACCGCAGCCGGTGGGTGCGCAGGGGGAATGAACAGCATGGAGGTAACCTTCCCGGCCGTTGAAGTTACTTTCAGCTTCGACGATGATCATCCGAAGGTCATTCAGTTCCTCCAGGCTGCTTTGAGCAATAAGATGGATCAGGGTTTCCTGGTCCGGTAGCAAGGCAACAATGCCTGTTCCCAGTGAAAATTCAAGTCCTTCCAAGTCTCAGGGGCCCAAGAGAGCGCTCTATTCCTTTTTTCGCCGCCTCCGCAGTGGCGACGAGATTGCCCACCTGATTGTTCTGGCGTTCGCGGCCCTCATTGTCCTGATTACGCTGCTGCTGGTTTACGAATTGTGGACCCATTCGGCGCTTCCCCGCCAGCACTTCGGATGGAACTTCCTGGTGACGAGCAAGTGGGACCCCGTATCTGAGCATTTTGGAGCGCTTCCTTTTATTTACGGCACGCTTGTTACCTCATCGCTGAGCCTGGTGCTGGCATTGCCGTTAGGCGTGGGAGCCGCCATCTTTCTTGCCGAGCTGGCTCCGCCACGAATTTCGCATGGCCTCACTTTTTTTGTGGAACTGCTGGCTGCCGTGCCCAGCGTGATTCTGGGATTGCTGGGCGTCTTTCTTCTCGTCCCGCTTCTGCGGACGGAAGTTGAGCCTTTTCTGAAGGCCACCCTGGGTTTCCTGCCTTTCTTTCAGGGCCAGATGTACGGCATCGGCCTGCTCGCGGCAGTTGTGATTCTCACCATCATGATTATTCCCTTCATCATCACGATCTCGCGCGAAGTCCTGCTGGCCGTGCCGGTGGATCAGCGGGAGGCGGCGCTGGCGCTGGGGGCAACGCGCTGGGAGGCGACGTGGAGGGTGGTGGTGCCCTACGCGAAGACGGGAATTTTCGGCTCCATTTTCCTGGCGCTGGCCCGGGCGCTGGGTGAAACCATGGCGGTCACCATGGTGATCGGAAACGATCCGAGAATCAGCGCCTCGCTCTTCGCTCCCGGCTACACCATCGCGGCGGTTATCGCCAACGAGTTCACCGAAGCGACGAGCAATCTCTACCTCCAGTCCCTGATCGAACTCGGTCTGGTGCTTTTCCTGGTGACGATCATCATCAATGCGCTGGCGCGCGTGCTGATTCTGTTGACCACAAGACAAGGAACCGCGCACCCATGAAATCCCGGCTTGCCTGGAGAAAATTCGTCAACGCTTTCATGCTCACCCTCACCGGCCTCTGTGCGCTGGTGTCGGTTTCCGTGTTGCTGGTTGTTCTGGGCTATCTGGGATGGAATGGCTGGCAATATCTGACCTGGACCTTTCTTACCCACTTGCCTGCCCCCGTCGGGGAAACCGGCGGTGGCATGGCGAACGCCATTGTAGGGAGCGGAACGCTGTTGCTGATCGCAGCCTTGACGGGGATCCCAACTGGATTGCTGGGCGGCATTTACCTGGCTGAGTTCGGTGGAAAGACGTTTACATTTCTGGTTCGCTACACGGCGGACCTCCTGAACGGCGTTCCCTCGATCGTGATGGGCATTTTTGCCTACACCCTGGTTGTTCTGCCCATGCACCACTTTTCAGCCTGGGCCGGAGGGCTGGCCCTCGGCGTGATGCTGATTCCCATCGTGCTGCGCAGCACCGAGGATTTCCTGAGAGCAGTTCCCATGCCTTTGCGCGAGGGCGCTCTGGCGCTGGGCGCCAGCAAGTGGAAGGCTATCGCCACGGTTGTGATTCCCGCGTCCATCCGCGCCATTGCCACGGGCGCCTTGCTGGGGCTTGCCAGGGTGGCGGGAGAGACCGCGCCGCTGCTGTTTACCAGTTTTAATAATCAGTTCTGGAGCCACGGGCTGAACCAGCCGACGGCTTCGCTGCCCGTTATGATTTACGTTTACGCGACAGGGCCCTACGCCGACTGGCACCGCCAGGCCTGGGCCGCGGGCTTCATCTTGCTCATGCTGGTACTTGTTGCTAACATTGGGGCACGGTTGATTCTGTCGCGGAGCAGTCCGGTGCTGCGGGGATAATGTCATGGGAAATATCACTAACCCGGGAGTGATGATCGGCGTCCCGGGATTCGGACGGGCGGCTGAGGGTCCTGAAAAAGAGGCCCCTGAATCCGTGATGAAGATTTCCGTCAACAAGCTGGACTTCTACTACGGCGTGCGGCAGGTCCTCTTTGACATCAGCCTCCAGGTCCAGGAGGGAAGGATCACGGCCCTCATTGGCCCTTCCGGCTGCGGGAAGTCAACTTTTCTGAGGACCCTCAATCGAATGCACGAAACCGTCCGCGCGGCCAGGGCCGAGGGAGAAGTCCTGTTGGACGGCCGGAACATCTTTGAAATGGACCTGGTTAACCTCAGGCGGCGTGTGGGGATGGTGTTCCAGAAGTCGAACCCCTTTCCCAAGTCCATCTATGAGAATGTTGCCTATGGTCTGAAGGTCAACGGAATGACGCGGCGGGGGCTGATCGAGGAGGTCGTGGAGAAAAGTCTGAGGCGCGCCGCCCTCTGGGACGAAGTGAAGGACCAGCTGCACAAGTCCGCTTACGCGCTTTCCGGAGGCCAGCAACAGCGCCTGTGCATTGCGCGCGCCCTGGCCATTGATCCGGAAGTTCTTCTGCTGGATGAACCGTGTTCAGCGTTGGATCCGATCGCCACGGCGAAGATTGAGGAATTGCTGTTTGCCCTTGAGGGGACCTGCACCATCGTGATCGTTACGCACAATATGCAGCAGGCGGCCCGGGTGGCGGATCATACAGGATTTTTCCTGCTTGGAAAGCTCATCGAGTTCAACAAGACGGATATCATTTTCAAGAATCCTGCGAAGAAAGAGACGGAAGACTACATTACCGGCCGGTTCGGTTAACGCCGGGGGAGCGGCCCATTGCGTCATTTTGAGATCCAACTCGACGAGTTGCGGAAGAAGCTGCTTGAGATGAGCGGCCTGGTTGAGTCGTCCATCTACCGCAGCGCCCTGGCCCTGGTGGAAAAGGATGAGGAGCAGGTTCGCCAGGTGATGGAGAATGAAGCTCGCATCAATCGTATGCAAATCGAGATTGATGATCTGGCGACCGGCCTGCTGGCCCTGCAGCAGCCCATGGCCACCGATCTGCGCTTTATCACCTCTGCCATCAAAATCAACAGTGACCTGGAGCGCATGGGCGATCACGCCGTAAACATTGCAGAGCGGGCTCGCTCTCTGATGCACGAACCCACCATCAAGCCCTTGATCGACCTTCCTCAGATGGCCAACCTGGTTCAATCCATGCTTCGCGAGAGCCTGGACGCTTTCATCAAGAGGGACGCCAATCTGGCGCGCAGTGTCCTCAAATCTGACGACGCGGTTGACCAGATGCGCGATACGGTCTACGACGAGCTGGTGCAGTATATGGAGGCGGAGCCGTCGGAGATTCGCGGGTGCATCCACCTGATGTTTGTCGCCCGCAACCTTGAGCGTATTGCGGACCACGCCACCAATATCGCCGAAGACGTCGTTTTCCTGGTGGAGGGAGCCGACGTGCGCCACCACGCCGAAGCATTCAAATAGCCACTGGCATTTCCAAGCCTTCGAACCTCTGCCGCCTCCGGCGCCCCGGCGTCTCTCCGCCGGCAACGAGGATGCCGCCGTGTTTCACCCCTGCGAAAGTTAACTCAACCCGCCCTGTGCGTGGCCCTACCCTGCCTTTACTGCCGTGGGGCGGCCTCAGAGATGATGCGAGATATTCTTTTCTGCATTTTTGATGCCGAAGTGTTATACTAGAAGAGCTTGATCAGTTTTTGTGACCGAATACCATTGAACCCTAGAGGCCACAGGATCTCCGATTTTGTGGCGTTTCTTGTTTTTGGAGAGTGGTTGCGAGAGCAGAACAAGTTAATCTCAATGCTACAAAGGAACAGTAGAACACTTATGGACAAAGAACAAGGAACAGTGAAATGGTTCAATGACTCGAAGGGCTATGGATTTATCCAGCGCGCGACGGGTGATGATGTTTTTGTGCACCACTCCGCCATCTTGGCGGAAGGGTTCAAGTCGCTTGCCGAAGGTGAAGCCGTGGAATTCGAAGTCACCAAAGGCCCCAAGGGGCTTCAGGCAGCGAACGTAACAAAACTCTAAAAGGAACCTTCGCTTTAGGCCCGCGTCCGGCCTACTTGCCGGGCGCGGGCTGAAACCCTCCAACAAAGACACCGAGATGTCCATTCAAATTCAGTATCTGGGGTTCCAGTTAAAGGCGAGCGGCAGGGACTACTCCTACCGTGTCGTCAATCCCAAAGATGGGGACCGCGAGTTCATTCTGACTATTTCCAACCGTGCCTTTTCAGAGCACCATTTTCCCTATCAGGATGCTGCCGCACTCTGCTATCGGAAATTGCAAAAGGCGTTAGGCGTAGAAAGCCCTGAGCATCCTATCCCCCGCCGCTCCGCTTTATCCGATCAGGAACTTGACGAGTACATGGTGAGCCGCCGCCCGGTAAGAAAGCGAACCTGGTAGGTCCCGGCAAGATCAGATTCTCCTCCAGCTTCTCCTGTTCAGCATCAAAAACTGTCCGATTATATCTAAATGCCAACCCTGTACCGGGCTGGAGTTCTCGAGGCTGGCGCACTTTATTCCCCAGTTCGTTTCGCATCGCTTACCGATCATGCGCGGCCCGCAGGAGTGTGACATTTATCACGTCAGTGGGTGAGTACGCTCACTGAAAGTTTGCGCGCTGCGGTCTAGCGTAAGAGTAAGGGTAGGCGCTGGCTTCGGGCAAGGTTAGCAGCGTGTCTTCACCCTCGGTTGGCCCCATGATGGCGCGCCAGCGCCACCGGTTGTGTGAAAGGAGCATAACCATGGCGGGCAAACACCTAGCTGTAAGGTCCGAAGAACACCTGACGCCCTTCAAGGTCACGGAATTCCAGAAAATCTTTGATCGCATGCGTGAAATGCACGACATGATTTCGCGCCGTGCATTCGAGTTGTTTGAGAAGGGAGGCAGGAATTTCGGCCGCGACCTCGATAACTGGTTGAAGGCAGAGTCGGAGTTGCTGCATCCGGTCAGCATCAGCATTGAGGAGACCGAGGAAGGTCTCAAAGTGCAGGCGGAAGTTCCGGGATTTAGGGCGGAAGATCTGGAGGTCAGCGTTGAACCCCACCGCCTGACCCTTACCGGGAAGCGGGAAACTGAAGAGGAAGAAAAGAAGAAGGGAAAGACCGTTTATTCCGAACGCGGCGCGGAATGGATGCTGCGCGTTGTCGAGCTGCCGGTCGAAGTGAACACGGAAGCGGTCAGCGCCGTACTGAAGGATGGAGTGCTGGAACTTACGATGCCGAAAGCGGCTCCGGCAAAGAAGATCACTTTCGATAAGCAGGCAGCATGAAACTCATTTGGAGGTGCTGGGCGGGAAGGGAGCATGGAGCCCTCAGTGGCCAGTCGCTGGGGACCCCCGGTGGGGAGGACGCAACCGCACAGGACGGGGGCGCGCCATCCCCAGATGCAGGGAAAAAGACTGCCGGCTTCCTTCCCGCCGGCGGGAGGTTCAACACAGTAGCCATAGTGAGAGGAAGAGGAGGCCGAAATGAAAGGCAAGTCAACCTGGAAACCCGTCGGCCTTTCTGCAAATAAATGGAAACAGCCGGGACCGCGGCGGCGTCCGGTTCAGTCGCCCTCGCCGAAGCGGCTGGCCCCGAGACCCTTTGAGAGATCCTCCGGATTCAGAGGGGCTCCCTCGAAACCGAAACCCTGAGGCTCTCTTGCGGCCTGGTTCTTAAAGAACAAAAAGGAGGATGTCATGTCAATGTCCCAACGACTCCAGGAGTATCTGGATTCCAAGAACATCCGCTTTGAATTGCTTCCTCATTTTCCGGCATTCCCTGCCCAGAAGACGGCGCAATCGCTGCATGTTTCCGGCAAGCACTTTGCCAAGTCGGTTATTCTCCATGCAGACGGGCGTCTGGTGATGGCGGTTCTTCCCGCTTCGCACCGGTTGAACCTCCATGACCTCCGGCAGGAACTCGAGGTACGGAACCTCGAGATGGCGCCGGAGAGCGAGGTGGAAAAGGTCTGTGAGGATTGCGAACTGGGCGCTTTCCCTCCATTTGGACACTTCTATGGAATGGACACCTGGGTGGACCGTGCACTCAGCAAGTCGGAAGAGATTGTGTTCAACGCCGGCACTCACACGGAAGCCATCCGCATGAAGTACGCTGACTATGCTGAACTCGAAAACCCCCTGATAGCAAGCTTTGCCGATCCGGAATCAATGGCGGCATAGTTACAGGGAATGGATGTATGCTGTTTAAAAGACGGCCTTCGGGCCGTCTTTTTTTTGTTCCGAGCGCAGGCTCGTGGCTTGCACGAAGTGGGAATCTGAGGGAGAGGGCAAACACGAAATCTTCCGGCCCGTTTCGCGCCCGGCAGGGGAGTGTGTGTGCGGTTCATCCGGTCGCCGCACATGAACTTCCAACCCTGCCCCCGAATGAATGGACTTGTTACTCACCCCCCATACAACAAAAGGCGGCATTGGGCCGCCTTTCTTGCCAATCCGTGCTGTTGTCGGAGACCCGTGATCGGGCCTCAGGAGAGTTCCCTATAGTTAGGGAGCCGCTCACCCAAAACTGCTGGGCGCCTTTGGCTATCTCCCCGTCCTGCCCGCTACGGCCCGGATCCTGGCCGTCCTGTCATCAGGTTCAACGGGTCTCCGAAGCCTGGTCTGTTTCCCGCACTACCCTCCACTTACTTGGATGCTCCAACCGCCCCGAAGGTGAACCTTACTTATTCTGATTTTACGGTTTCGGCCAGCGAAATAGGTTCCTTGACAAAGGCCAGGTGCCCTATGCCGGCAAGCAGCGCGACCCCGGCGGCCACCAGCAGCGCCGACTGGAAGGACCCCGTAGCCTGGACCATATATCCGGTGACCGTGGGGGCCAGCGTTCCTCCCAGGTAGCCGCCGAAATTCTGGATGGAACCCAGCGACGCGGCATAATTTCGCGGTGCCGCGACCGTGGCCATGGCCCAGGCGGCGGTGCTCCCAACCATGACCAGAAACATGGATATGGAAATGTAGATGATCGCCAAAAGACTGCTGGAACTGTAGGCGGTCAGCACGGTGCACAGGACCACTCCAGCCAGCGCGCAGACCAGGGGAATTTTGCAACTGTTGATTACCGAAAAACCGCGCCGTGAAAGCGCGTCGCAAACACGCCCGCCGATCACGCTGCCCACCACCCCGCCCGTGAATGGAATGGCGGCGATCCAGCCTGTTCTGGCAATGCTGAGGTGCCATTGGATTTCAAGATACTGGGGCAGCCAGGCAAAATAGAGCCAGGACATGTAGACGGTGCCAAAAAAGCCGCAGACCATACCCCAGGTTGTGCTGAACCCAAACATCCGTCCCCACTGCCGCCACAACATGGGCTGCGTCTCACGCCCCGCGCTGGAAAGATATTCGTGTTCCGCGTCGGTCAGGCGCAGGTGTCTGGGGTCGCGGTGCAGGCGGTAGAAGACGAAGGCGACCAGCAGTCCCAACAGCCCCATGGTGGCGAACATCCAGCGCCAGCCGAGATGAATCATGAGAATGGTGAGAAGCGGGGCGGAAATAGCCGTTCCCAGGCTGCTGGAGCAATTCCAGATGCCGGTGGCCAGGCCCCGGTCGCGCGGAGCAAACCAGTCCGTCACGATGCGGGCGCAGCTGGGATACTGCGGCGATTCGCCCACGCCCAGCAAACCGCGCACAGCCAGAAACTGCCGGAAACTGGAAACCATTCCGCCCAGCACCTGGGCGAATGACCAGAGGGCCAGCCCGGTGGCAAGCACCACGCGCGCGCCAAAGCGGTCGACCACGGCCCCCGCCGGTAACTGGCAGAATGCGTAAACCAGCAGAAACGCCGAGAGCAGAACGCCGCTGTGAGCAATCGAAATGCCCAGGTCCTGCCGGATGAGCGGCAGACCCACCGCCAGGCTGGCCCGGTCAACGTAATTGATCACCCCGCTGAGAATCAGAAGGACCAGCGCCGTCTTTTGAATGCGCCGGATGCGGGCCGACGGACCAGGAAGCGTTGAATCCCGCCCGCCTTGCTTCAATCCCGGATTTTCATTGAGTTCAATGGGTGGCATCGTAAACAGACTTGAGAGTATGAGGCTTTATCATGCATAAGGCAATAGCAAAGGCCCGGACCCTGGCCCGCATTTATTGGGACCCCGGCTCAGGAACCATCTGAGAGAATCGGGTCCCTTTCGCCCGGCGGGACCATTGCAGGTTCATCAATTTCACTTCACCAACGCAGGCCGGAGCCGAACGGGAAAAGCGTTTCGTAGCCGGGATCGCCCAGGTGGAAACTGGTTGACGATCCTTTCGGCCACGTGAAGGAGAGTCGGCCGGTCGGCTTCGATTTACCGAACAGCACATCGGCCACGCCGTCGCCTTCGGTGCCGGGCAGCCAGGCGGCCACCAGGGCGTCCGCTTTGGGCAGAATGTCGTCGATGGCCATCGGTCGGCCGGAAACCAGCACAACGACGACGGGAACTCCGCTGCGCTTCAGCTTTTCAACCACCGCCACGTCTTCCGGGTCGAGATTCAGATTTTCGCGGTCGCCCTGCATTTCCGCGTAAGGTGTCTCGCCGATAACAGCGATCGAAACCGAAGCGCCTTCCGCACCGGAGCCGTCCTCGGAATACGTAACGTTCGCGCTGCCTGCCGCCTGGCGAATCGCCTCAAGGATGGTGGTTCCCGTCGTGGTGTTTCCGCTGCGGCCCTGCCAGGTGACCGTCCAGCCGCCGCACTGGTTCCCGATGTTGTCCGCATTCTTGCCGGCCACGTGAATGCGCTTGCCTTTGTCGAGCGGCAAGACGGAGCGCTCGTTCTTGAGGACCACCAGCGATTCCCGGACGCACTGCCGCGCCACCGCGCGATGCTCGGCCGAGCCAAACTGTTTTTCGAGCGCCGGGTCGGCAAGCTGCGAGCGGTTCGGGTCCATCAGTCCCATGGCAAACTTCACGCGAAGGATACGCTCCACGGCATCGTCAATGCGCTCCATCGGCACGCGCCCTTCCCGGACCAGTTCGGTGAGCAGGCGGATGAATTCCGGGTAATTGTCCGGCACCATCACCATGTCCATGCCGGCGTTAATGGTGGTTTCTATCTGTTGCTTGTAACTGCCGGGCAGTTCTTTTTGCGCCGCGTAATCCGAAATCAGAAAT
>JBAUWE010000667.1:0-6268 GCA_049583595.1 Terriglobia bacterium | reverse complement strand
CAGCCGGAGGGCTGCAATACGATTTCAGCAATTTTGACCGCTGGGTGGAAACCTTCAAGGCAGCCGGCGCCCTGAAATACATCGAAGGCAGCCATCTACTGACGCGGCCCTACTACACGGCGTCGCTGGGCGTACAGGTTTTTGAACGCCACGGGAGCAAGGTAGTTACCACGACCCTGCCGCCCGACTCGCCGGAGGTCCACCGCTTCCTGGCCGGTTTTCTCACGGCCCTCAATAAACATCTTGAGAGCAAGGGCTGGAAAGGGATGTACTTGCAACACGTGCTGGACGAGGCGCACGGAGACGAGATTCCTTATTATGGCAAGATCGCGACGCTCGTCCGGCGCTACCTGCCCGGGGTGCAGACCATCGACGCCATCGATGCCCAGCAGATTCCGGATATCGTGCGGAACGATTGCGACATCTGGGTTCCGCAACTGGGCAAGTTTGACAATGCCGTCGACGTGCTGGAACAGAGGATGCAGAGCGGGCATCCCGTCTGGTATTACACCTGCCTCTACCCACAGGGGAAGTACATCAACCGCCTGATGGACTTTCCGCTGGTCAAGACGCGACTGCTGCCCTGGCTCGATTTCCGCTACAACTTCACGGGGTTCCTGCATTGGGGAGGAAATTATTGGACTCCCAAGCCCATGCTCGACACCCAGCCCGTGATTGACAACAACACCGAGCTTCTGCCTTCCGGCGACGCGTTTATCTACTATCCCAACCGGCAGAACATGACGTTCGACAGTTCCATCCGCATGGAAACATTCCTGGCCGGAATTGAAGACTACGAGTTGCTGCACCAACTGGAGGCGTCGAACCCCGCTGAAGCCAAAAGCCTGGGATCGAGCGCCATCTCATCGTTTACGGATTACGTTCGCGACCCGGCGGCTTTTCGGAAGATCGAGTCCAAACTCCTGGCTGCCGCGTCCAAACCCTAGCCAGGGGGAGGACTGGCGGGCCATCCTACACGGGTGGCGTGCCTGGTGCCGGGTTGCACATGGGTTCCGTTGTTTGGAATTTATGCGGCTTCCTGGCCTTGGATTTTGAGCGCCGCCCTTCAAGCCGGCGCGGTGGCGTTTGGAAAATGCCGGGGTAAAGCCCGGCGCTACGGCCTTGCCACACAAGGGCTCCTGCCCCGACAGGTTGATTTCGTAACCCGCCCGATCAATCAAACGTTCTAGAGCGGAGCGTAGACTTTGAGGGTCAGGCCTGCAGAAGCGTTGACCAGTTCCGGTGACGGAGACCCGAACAACTCAAAGGCCCAATCGCCGCGGGAGAGGATTGCTTGCAGGGTGGGTCCGAGGTTGGCAATGTGTTCCAGGACTGCAGCCGAGTTTCTGTAAGACTCCAGGACCACGCATTCCGTTTGAGCCTCATTGAGAAACCATTCGTACTGCAGCGTGCCCGGCTCCTTTTCACGAACCTTTCGAATGCATTCGGCCGCGAGCGCCTTGAATTCTTCAAGTTTGGCTTCGTGGATGGCCGCACGGGCGGTCAGGTGAATTGTGTTCATGGTCCGCTCCTGCTCTGAAAAAGTTTTCCGGAATTTCTGTCAGGTCCTTCCGGACCGGCCGCTTTCATCTGCCCGACCAGCGGCTGAGGCCGTGACGCGTTTGCGCTCTTTTTCGGCACGTGTGAACTCGTGCCCTTTCGCAAGAAAAGAAGGGCCGCATACATCGCGAGGAGTGCAAGGTATGCGGCCCCCGGCCAGACGGTACGCTATGCTTTCGAAGCCTGGCTGAAAATTTCAACCAGCCGGCCCGTGATGAGCTCAGCCTCGCCTTCCTTGAGCTGCCACATGGCAAAGCCGAAAACCTGCGGGTCTCGGTTATGCCGGTGTCGGTCGCCGCTTGGGGGTTGTTCACCATTGTTCCAGGCGGTAGGCGCCGGCGTAATGGAATGAGTTTCGGGATTCCACATCAGGTTGCCTTCCTGGACATTCCTTTCAGTGTCCCCTTCGGGCCAGCGCCCTTCCATGCCGCTGGAGCCGCTAAACTTGGCGCCGATAGCGAGGGGGCGGGTGGCGGCCAACTGGTCCATCACCTCACGTCCGGTGATCTTGACCTTGCTCGGATCAATCTGCCAGCTGTAGTAAGGGGTGACATTGCCAAGGCCGTTGGGATCATAGCGCCGCGGGAGTTCGGTGACCCCAAACTTGCTGAGCGCCCTGGTGATCATCTGGGCGTCTCGGTCGAAGCCAGCCACTGACTTGCCATAGTCCTGATGGACGAAAAGTTCCAGGGACTTCAGGAAGGCGAAGATCTCCTCTTTGCCAACCTTGCAGGGACGTCCGATGGTGTCCTCATTCGGGCTCATGTTCATCAGGGCATAGTGGCACAACTTTTCCTTGCCGATCAGCAGGCCGGTGGCCTGCGGGCCCTTGATATCCTTGCCGCCGCTGAACGCGACAAAGTCCCAGCCTTCCTGCGGGATGGTCCACAGCCGTTCAATCGGCGGCACGTCGGCGGCCGCGTCATTGAACGCGTAAATGCCGTGCGAGCGGGCAATTTCCAGGATCTCTTTGCCGGAAACTTTTCCACGATCTTCATTGATGTGCAGGAAGTGGATGGCCAATGTTTTCGGATTGATCGCATTGATCATCTCCTCTTTCGTTTCCACTTCAACCAGCCTCGCGCCCGTCTGGCGGATCTGATGATCAAAAGGATTGCGATGGGCTCTCTGAATGATCACCTCGGTTTTGGGAAACCCGGCGACGTCGGGGCACGCCTTGATGCGCGGCGCCAGGTCTTCCGTCATCATGCCGGCGTAGGCCACCAGAATCCCGGCCGCCGCCCCGCAGGTGACCAGCCCGGTGTAACCGGCCGGCCAGTTGCACAGCTTCGCCATCCACTTGCCGGCGGCCACCTCCAGGTCGTTGATGCTGACGCAGTGCTCATTGCCCTGCCGATAGAGCTCCATGGATTCCGCGGGTATGATCGACCCGCCAATCACGGTCAGCGTGCCGTTGATGTTGACCAGGGGTGTTACGCCGACCTCGGACCAGACATCGCCGGTGGAACCAAGTCCGCTCTTGATGGGCACAACCGGTTTGCCGTTGATGGATGAGTTGGACCCTCCTGCGCAGGACACTGCCCCTGGCAAAAGCGCCCCGCCGCTTGTGGCGGCAAGAGTCGATAGAAATGAACGCCGGCTCCATGCCGGCTTGGAATCGCTCACTGGTTCCCCCCTTTTGAGGCCCTTCTGTCGTCCTTGCAACTCGCTGACCGTTACTTCAATTCCTATGGTGCCTCCGCCGAAGGAAGCGGCCCGAAGAATAACAGAAACGTGGCTGTTGCCAGAGGTTCAGAATGACCTCCCCTGTCTGTTTGTTGTCGACCTCCGCCCAAAGCAATGGTCGTTATCATGTTGTAGCATAATTTCGAGCAGGAATGGGCCACCTGCGTTGTCTTTATTTCAGCGCGTACTTTTGAACACCGGCCTGCTGCCGCATGCTGCGGAGAGACCAGGACATTTGTTCTCGATCCCTGGAAAGCTGTCAGGCGAGAGATCCTTCCCTCTTGATCTTTCGCGTCATCCCCCGGAAGCTCAGACTGGCATCACCGAAGCCATGATAAACACGGACCTCCGCTGAATTCTCGAGGGGTTTGCCGTCCAGGCTGCGCAAGGTGAAGAGCGGCGCGGCCGCGGGTGAATATGAAATGCCGTTCCACGCCAAAGAGTGAAAGGCAACGAAGGCAGGCGACTCGATCAGGAAGCCATTCGGGGGCAGCACGATTTCACCGCCGGCCTTTGACCTCCATCGGAAATTGTCCGGGCCGGCATTCACTACCACGTCAGTCTTCCCGTAGTTCCCTAGGAAAACCGTATGCTGAACTTTTCGGTCCGGGGAGAGAAACTCATGGCTGGTGAGTTGCGCCTCTGCAGTGAGCTCATGAAGGGGGGAAAGTATTTCATAGGTGTTCTTCACAAAACGGTCGAAGGGGTGAAGCCCTTCCGCCCAACCGTTATCACCGCGTGTGAAAACATCCTCTCCGCCCCGATGGGTCTCTCCCTCGCCGTGGCGCATTTTGGCTTCGGCGTTGGAGTCTTTCCAATAGAGATGGTGCGGGACCGCGTGATAATTGAGCGTGCGCCCGATGCTGATGTGGTAGAGCACGTACTCGGCCGATTTCATAATGTTGTAGCCGTATTTTCCGTAGAGGGCGATGGTGTCACGAAACACCATCTCAAACAACGGGACCGAGCTTCCGCCCGTCTCCGGCAGCAACTTCTTGTTGTGAAAATAACCGCCGCTCACCCCCGTCAGCCCTTCAAAGAAATCGGCATGCGCGACGGCCCATTCGCGGCCGTCTTCGCTCCCAAAGATGCCGAAGACGCCGCGGCCGTAGTCGCACAGCTCCTGCTTGCAGCGCATATCATCCGGCTTCTGCAGGGGATGATGGGGATCGTAACATTCGAAAAGCCCCGCCGCGAAGGTGGTGTCAACAAAGTAGGAATTGGCCTGGGTCAATTCTTTGACTGCCGGAAGATTTTGCGGTCGCTGCGCCAGCTTGATGGATTCCTGCGAACAGACGAGGTATGCCTGGCCGCCCCACCAGACGCCGCCTTTCATCAAGGAGCCATCGCGATGCTTCATGACGAGGCTCTCGCTCCAGGAAGGAGAATCATGATAGATGTCCTGGTAGTTGTCATGAAGGCCAAAAACATATCCCAGCTTCTGGACGCGACGGGAACAATCGGCCAGCGCCGGCCCGCCTCCGCACTCCGGCGCGGGCGGCATGATATCGGGGTGCTCATTGTCGTAACCGCGATGGGTCCAGCCCCCCAGGATGTAAAGGACCCGGTCCAGTTTTAGATCATTTTTTAGATGTTCGGCCACCTGGGCCGCTTCATCGAACGTCCAGTCCACCTCCAGAAATTTCTGTTCCGTGCTGGCCGCATTCATCCGTCGGTCAAGGCAAGCCCACAACTTGAAATTAATGGCTCCAAACAGCTTTTTGCGTTCCGGGACCGCGGCTATTTTCTGCCCCCACGGCACCCGCAACCCGCGTTCGGCGGCAATGGGCCGATAGGCTTTTGCGATGGCCATGTAATCGCCCTTGCCGGGGAACATCACCTGAAGTGAGTGCGCGGATTTCTGCAATTGAAGGGAAAGTGAGAGCACCTGTCTGCCGGCAAGTTCTCCAGATTCCGGCAATTCGCTCTTCACCCTGGCTCTGGTATAAGGATCTTCCCACGTGATCATCGCAGTGGCGCCGCTCTTGACGACCCCCACCCATTCCATGTGGCATCCTTCGTACGCGTACGTATCAAAGTCCGCGCTGAACTTCCGCCGGTCGGTTGCGGGAATCAAAAGGCCCATCCGCACAGGGACGGCGACAGAACCCTCTTCGGCATCGGTGGTCCAGAAGGCGTCATCCAGCAACCATACGCTCTCCACCACCGAGGGATTGGACGCCCGGTAACTCAATTCCAGACCTTTTCCATTCCTTACAGGATCCGCCATCACAGTTAATTCCAGATCGGTCTGGCCTTCTGCCGTCCCTTCGCCTTGCCCGGGTCGCGGCCGGAAATTGATTTCAAGGCCGTGGTTAGCTCGGTGAACTTCGCAAGAACTCAAGTCGGTAGAGCTGACCTGGCCGTTAAGACGCAGAGCAACCTGGCCAAAGCGCTGGCGAAACGGGTTTGAACGCCACGTCACGCCCGTTTGCTTATCCAGCAGTTCGTATCGCCCCGTGGCCTGCCAAAGCCGAAAGACCCAGAAGGGGGTTTCCAGCGTGGTTGGACTCTTAGCGTCCTGAGATCCCGCCGCGTGTGGGTCCGCAACGGCTGCGAATCCGGTAGTCCCACCGCTCAATGCTCCAAGCGCAATGAGCTCCATCGCCTTGCGTCTGTTGATTGCCATGGTGAATTCCTCGTTGGCCCTGGTTTAGAGTGCAAAGTGGCGCGCTGAGTGCGTCCTTATGCGGTTTTCAGGCAGTTGGCCCTTCCCGATACCGGGGGTCTGGGAAACGTGACCTCTTCACAATGTTCATCCTCTTGCGAGGCCGCATATTATCACAGGCCGGGCAGGGTACAGTTGTTGTTTAGCTCTGCGGGTTTTGCGGAGGCCGCCCCTGAATCGCATACATCTCAAAGGCGGCAGGCAATGCGCCGCGCGCCGACGGCGGCGTAAAGCCGCCGCTACGCCAGTTGGCAGATACTGGAAGACGAACCTCTGCGCCAGGCGGCGATTTGCCTCAGAAGAACCACGGACCTCAAAAGCGGAGGTTTGCGCTACCGGTACCAGCTCGAAGAC
>JBAUWE010000666.1:0-4018 GCA_049583595.1 Terriglobia bacterium | reverse complement strand
TCCGTCTGCTTGTTCAGTACGCGAGTATTGAATAATGGTAAGGAAACAATTTTTCGCCTCGAATTGCGAACCCCATCTGCTGCAATCTTCGGCGTCCTTCGGCGGGTGAGTAGACATGATCGGCAGGGGGCCCGGCCGGGCGTTCGACCGCGGCATTCCAATCGATAAACAGGGCTGCGCCGCCGGGCGCGAGCAGCGCTTTCAGGTTCCGCAGCGCTTCATCGCCCAGTTCGTGCAGGACGTTGAGCGCCATCACGCGGTCGATCTTTCCTTTGTAATGGGCCATGTCTTCCGGAAGCGCGGGCTTCAGATTCACAAGCTCGCTGGCGGCCGGTTTGGCCCGCAGCAATCCGAGCATTTCGGGCTGCTCGTCGAGCGCTATCACCTCAACGTCGGGGCGCAGCCTGGCCAGCTCGATGGCATAAGTTCCGGTCCCTGTTCCGAAGTCCAGCAGCTTGCCCCCGGCTGGAACATCGAGAGCTTCCGCCACTTCCCGCACCGGCAGATATTCAAACCGCGTGGGATCGTCCAGACGGGAGGCGCGTTCAGGATTGAAGCGCTCGGGCTGCCGCGCGCCGTGGCGGTCGCCAGGTTCATGGGAATGCGGGCTCACTCTTTTCTCCTTGATGAACCGCCCGCCGCGCATCGGCGGAAACTGTCGTCCCGGTCAATCCGCAGCGGACACGATTGGGCTTTCAGCTTTTCAACAGGGCCTCGCGGGCGGCGGCTTCCTGCGCCTGGGGAACAAATCCCAGCAGTGTATCCCCGGCCTGAACGACGGTTGAATCCGTCGGCGTCAGAGCTTCGCCGCTGCGAACGATGCCGATAATCCTGCACCCGGGCGGCAGGTTGATGGCTTTGACTTTCTTCCCCGGCAGCTTCGAGCGACTGGCTACGCGGAACTCCAGGATGCCCGCCTCGCACGAAGAAAGGTTGCCCACGCCAAAAAGGGGCGACCGGGGCACCAGGTTTCTGACGGCGGCGAACATGGCCCCCGTGGCGCTGACCGTTGTGTCCACGCCGAGCCGCCGCATGATCAACTCGTTCTTGGGATTCTTTGCCCGGGCCATGGTTTTAGGGACGCCGAAGCGGTACCTGGCCACCTGGCAG
Source organism: Terriglobia bacterium (assembly GCA_049583595.1). Taxonomy (GTDB): domain Bacteria; phylum Acidobacteriota; class Terriglobia; order UBA7540; family UBA7540; genus SCRD01. Next base: position 2,908 of record JBAUWE010000666.1, on the reverse strand, counting down.
GAAATCAGGTTGTCGTCATCATGATTGGTGACAGAGCAGAGGATGTCGGCCCGGGCGGCCCCGGCATGTTCCAGCACCTCCGCCGAAGACCCTTCGCCCAGCACCACCGTGCAATCGATCTGCTGCGAAATCAGGTTGTAGGTGGCGGGGTTTCTCTCAATAATGGCGACCTCATGTCCGTTCTTCAGCAGCGAGCGCGCCAGGTAGTAACCCACCAGCCCTCCGCCCACCACCAGAACGTAGAACGACCCGTCGTGCGCTTCCAGCGGACGCGGGGCCATGCGCGGGCTGGTGTTCAGCACCGGACGCAGCGCGCCCGAGGGCATGGCGGATTTCACGGCTGCGCCCGTCAGCCCCGCCGTCAGAATGTCTGCTCCGGCCGCCGTGATAGCCAGGGTCTCAATGCCCGCTTCGTGGAAATAGGATTCCCGGTCAGGGTCGTAAACAATGGCCACCACGCGCGGAATGTTGAAAATCACCCGCGCGATCTGCGCCAGCATGAGATTGGTATTTTCATCCCGGGTCAGGGCCAGCAGGATGTCGGCGCTCTCGGCCCCCGCATCGCGAAGCAGGTCTTCGTCAATGGCGTTGCCGGTGATGAACCGGACTCCCTCGGGCGGCTTGGCGCGCTCCAGCGCAGATCGTTCCTTGTCAACCACCACCACCTGGTGCGCCGCCGTATCTACTTTTCTAATGAACTGCGAGCCGACCCGCCCGTAGCCAATCAAAATGATCTTCATGTATCGCCTGCTCCGTCAAAGATTTCGAACCGGCTCATTCCCTATGCGCAAATCCAGCCTTAGAAAGAGGTATATTACTTTACTCCACATTGCGCCGGGCGGTCATTTTTGCTCGTGTGTCGCGCCTTGATGAAACGGGCGGAAGGAGAAAATAGTAAGTAGCGGGTCCCCCATACGTTCCGCGGTTTGGGATGTATGCGGCTTGCGAGTCCAATCGATTTCCCCGATGCTATACTGCGCCGGCACAAACGGGATGGTGGGTGGCTCATGCATCGCGATGGTTGCAGTGTGCGCGAGACGGCGAGCACATGCGCCGAGGGGCGACCATCGGCATGTCTGGCAATGACATCTTTCGCCCCTCCGGGCTGGATGCAGCTTGATGGTGCGTTTTCCCATGGCTGACGCCATGGGCTAAAGTCTGCCGCCCCGTTCGGGGGCTCCGTTGGCCCGGGTGGCTCAAGACTCGCGGTGTTTGTAATGCGTGCGAAGAGTCGTTCTTTCTATCGCCGGTTTTGCTTAACCCTTCACCGCTCGCGCTTCTCTGCCTTGTCTTCTAACTGATGACTGCTGTCTGCGCCTTCTGCCTGCTACTTTCTGCCTGCTGTCTTCTCCAGGCCCGGAGGGCCGAAAGTTTTTAGCCCACGGCGTGAGCCGTGGGATTGAATTAACGTTACAATTCTCGGAGCCCCGGAGGGGCGAAAGAACCGGGGACGTCCGCCACGGTCGGCGAGTTTCTGACGGTGGGCTCTTCGCTGCGCCACGTCATGCCCTCTTCCAATTAGAGGTTTTCCGATTTTGAGCAAGCGCACCAAAGCGGAACTGCTGCTGGTAGCCGCCACCTTCTTCTGGGGCGCCACCTTTGTGATCGTGAAAGGGGCGCTGGCCGACGCCTCGCCGCTGGTGTTTGTCGCCCTGCGATTCCTGCTGGCGGGGCTGCTGATGTGGCTGATTATGGCGCGCGGACGGATCGAGCGCCGGGCCGTCCTGCCCAGCCTGCTGCTGGGGACGCTGCTCTTTTCCGGCTTCGCTTTTCAAACCTGGGGACTCGTTTACACAACTCCTTCCAAAAGCGCCTTCGTCACCGGGTTCAGCGTCATCCTGGTGCCCCTGGTTTCACATTTTTCCGGATACCGCCTGAGCCGGGGAAACGTGGCGGCAGCGGCCCTGGGCATGGCGGGGCTCTACTTCCTTGTTCTGCCCTCCGGAATTGCCGCTGTGAATCGCGGCGATGTGCTGACCCTGTTGGCGGCCATTTCGTTCGCCTTTCATATCGTGCTGCTCGGCACCTGGTCGCGCCGCATTTCATTCACGCAGCTTGCCCCGGTCCAGATCATGGTGGTTGGGACCATCGCCATCGTGGCCGCGCCGTTTGCGCCCGGCAGGGCGCTGCATTGGACCGGCGGTCTGGTGTTCGCTGTGGTCGTCACCGCCGTCTTCGCCACCGCTTTTGCCTTCAGCGCCCAGGTGTGGGCGCAGCAATACACCCCGCCGGCTCACACCGCCCTGATCTTCGCCCTGGAACCCGTTTTCGCCCTGCTGACTTCGCTCATTGTCGCCGGTGAACATCTTGGCGGAAAGGAGGTTCTGGGTTTCGCCCTCATTCTGGCAGGGATGGTGATCTCCGAGCGCTGGGGCGGCACCCTGCCCGCCCCGGTGGAAGGGTAAAAGAGAATTCTGAATTATGAAGGATGAAGGACGAAATGGTTAGCAACGAGCGGTGAGTGCTGACTGACAAGCCGCGCGGCGCACGCGCCGCAGCGAATTTAAGATTCCAGATTTGAGATTCCAGAATGGAAGCTAGTAGTGAGGACCTCCAGGGTTGAGGCCCGTGGTTTTTCGTCACCGCCATGCCCCAATTTAAGCAACCGCAGATCCCGCAGGGCGGGACGGAATGCGTTACCCGCTTTGGCCTCTGGCAATTGCAGCCTTAAATGAATCAACGTCGGCCGGTGTAATTCCCCATATTTCCGTATCCGTCGAGATGAGAAGGATGCTTGTGGTCAGGGACGTGGCGCACATCCTCACGATTCCTATCCGCCCATATTCAATCCTGAACAGAGCGTAGCCTGCCAGCTTCCAGCCTTGTGACTTGGGAAGGTACCGCAGATCATCTTCCCTGATGGAACAAATACTGCTAATCGGGATAGGCCACCTGAAGGGCCCACACG
>JBAUWE010000665.1:0-5438 GCA_049583595.1 Terriglobia bacterium | reverse complement strand
ATTGCAGCGCAGCGTCCGGCCTACGACCCTTCCGTCGAAAGACGGCAAAAGCCGCAGCTCACGAGAACGAACGCTGCGCTACACGCCTGGCGCAATGCTGGATGTGCGCGGACCCCGATAAATCGGGCTCTGCGCCACCCAGGGTAGTCATGCCGGTCTTACATATTTTCCGGCACTGTGAACGGCGCGCGAAAGGTTCCGTGCAACATGCGGCTGGCTTCCTCGTCGCCGACAATACTTTCCGTCGCGCCGTCAAAGTTGATGGTGCGGCCCAGGCGATAGGAAACGTTGGCCAGGTTCACCAGCAGCGTGGACTTGTGGCCTGCCTGCACAGGGGCCGTCAGGTCCTGCTTCCTGTGGGCCGCCACTGCGTCGATGAAGTTCTTGAAGTGGTTACCCTCGCCGTTCGCGTGAGGTCCCGGTTCCTGGTCGGGACCAAGCCATGTCTTGTAGGAATCGTAGCCCTGGATGGCGAGATACCCCTTCGATCCGTAGAAGATATTTCCAATGGTATTGGGGACGCGTTTTCGCTGTTGACTGCCACCCAGCCCGGCCGCCGGAACCCCGCCGCTCTTGAATCCGCCGGCGCCGATGCCCGCCTCGTGGTTGGTCTCCCATCCGCGCACTTCAAACTCCATCATTTTGGTCGAGCCATCGGGTGCCTTGAATTCGTAGGCGCAGTTCAGAGTGTTGGGCGTCTGCTGGTCGTCCTTGAACATAAAGTGGCCGCCGACCGCGCTGATCTTGGTCGGGTAGTCGAGACCAAGGCCCCATCGGCAGATGTCGACTTCATGGATGCCCTGGTTGCCCAGATCTCCGCTTCCGAAATCCCAGAACCAGTGCCAGTTGTAGTGGAATCGGTTTTTGGTGAACGGCGTCTTGGGCGCCGGCCCCAACCACAGATCGTAATGGACGCCGGCGGGCACGGCAGAAACCGGCGTATGGCCGATGGTGTCCCGCCACTTGTAGCAAAGGCCGCGGGCCAGGTAGACCTCGCCGATCAGGCCGTCGCGCAGGTGCTTGATGGCCTCCTGGATGGCCTCGTTGGAGCGGCTCTGCGCCCCCATCTGCACCACACGGTCGTATTTTTCAGCGGCCTTCACCAGTTGGTGGCCGTCAAACCAGGCATGCGAGACGGGCTTTTCCACGTACACATCTTTCCCCGCCTGGCAGGCATAAATGCCAATCAATGAATGCCAATGGTCGGGCGTGGCCACGGAAACAGCGTCAATGGATTTGTCTTCCATCACTTTGCGGCAATCAACAAAGCGCTTGGGACGCGCCTTCCCCATCTTTTCCACCTCGGCCAGCCGTTTGTCGAGGATGTTTTCATCCACGTCGCAAAGGGCGGCGACAGATGCGTTGGGCAGGGCGGCAAAAGCTTCAATGTGGTCGTTGCCCCGGCCCCTCAGCCCGCACACGGCCACACGGACGCGGTCATTGGCGCCAAACACCCGCTCGGGGTTGGTGATGAAGGTAATGCCACTGAATGCCGTGAGGCCGGCGGCGCCGGCTTTGGCGCCGGTCTTGAGAAAATGTCGACGGCTGACGTCCGGCTTCTCCGATTCTTGAGACATGTCTGCTCCTCCTGTCATATTTGTCAACCTCTGTTGAGAGTTGGTTATCAGGGCCTGGTTTCCGCCGGCAGAAAATGCGAGAACGTTAACCCACTAGTTGTTCTGCTGTCGAAACGTGACAACCGGCGGGCCTGTGAACAACTCTACTTGCTCTCCACTTTAGCCTGTTCCAACCGACTATATATAAGCCTCCGCTTGTATACCACCGACGAAGCCAGAAAACAATATCATTCTGGCCGCCGCCAGCCTCGTTAGGGGGCACCGTGGCCATTGTAAATCTGAAACTCGCGGATGGCCGGCGTGTGGGAAGCTCCCAGAATATTCAACCGCACGCGCGTGCTGGTGGTGCTGGGAAAGATGTCGATCACCTTGTGTCCGATGGCGGTGCCCAGGTGGAGAGTCTGCCACTTGCCGCCCACCCATGCCTGCACCTCGTAACCTTCAACGTGCTGGCCGCGATTCAGCCATTCCATGGTGACCGTGCGGTCAAAGGTAACGGGCTTGGGGAAACGCACTTCCAGCGCAGCGTGGTAGGTGTGCGGTACGGCCATCCAGAAGGTGTCGGGATTGTTGTCAAATGCCGCGCGGGCATTGCCGCCGGCGCTGGAGTCCGATGTGCCCTCGGGCGCCAGGTTGTGGGCATAAATCCGGTGGATCTCCCGGCCGAATTCGCGCAGCCGTTGTGCATCAAGCGCCGGCAGCAGGCCCTGCTCGTCGGGCGAAATGCCGAGCATCAGCTGGCATCCGTGGCCCACGGAGTTGTCATAAATCTTCATCAGTTCGGGAAGGGTCTTGAGCGTCTTCGCGTCATCCGGATGCCAGAACCAGTGGCGCTCATGGAGCGGAGTGTCGCACTCCGCCGGGCGCCAGCGCAGGTAACCCGCGCGGTCAATCACGTCCCAGTTTTCCTCGGGCGCGACGCCGCCTTCATTGCCTACCCAGCGGATGTCGCCCCACTTCATGAATCCCACGTCGGCAAAGACCAGGGCGTTCGGCTGATAGACGCGCAGCAGATGGAGATAGGAATCGAAATCGTAGACGTGGCCCTCGCTGCCCGCGCCGTCGAGCCAGAACTCCTCGATGGGTCCATAGCGCGTGATAAGTTGCTGCATCAGGCCCTGGTAGAACTTGTCGTAAGCTGTGTTGGAACTGTAAGAAGGCTCGTGCCGGTCCCAGGGCGAGAGGTAGATGCCGAACCTCAGGCCGTGCCGCCGGCAGGCTTCCTCCACCGCCCGCACCACGTCGCCGTGGCCATTCTCCCACGGGCTGCTGGCTACGCTGTACTTCGTCAAAGGCGTGGGAAACAGGCAGAAGCCGTCATGGTGCTTGGCCACAAATACCAGATATTTCGCCCCCGCGGCCTTTGCCGCCTCAACCCACTGGTCGGGATTGAACTTTGTAGGGTTGAAAACTGACGGGCTGACCTTGCCGCTGCCCCATTCCTTGTCCGTAAAAGTGTTCAGGCCGAAGTGGACGATGACGCCAAACTCCAGGTCCTGCCACTCAACCTGCTGTGGTGTGGGTTTGAGGTCCACAAAGTTTTGTGCTGTGGAGGGAACGGCCAAGGTGAAGCCACCCAGGATGGCGAGGAACAAAATCGCGAGCGCACGCAGGATGCGACGTGCGCGTTTGTGGGCACAGGTTCTGTTATTTTCCCAGGCGGCAATTAAATGAAGATGCTTTTGATTTCGCATGCCGGGAGTTATATCACGAATTGCCCGAAGGGCGAAATCACGGATAGGCCTGCCAGCGCGCTAGAGCTCTCGCAGGGCCTGGGCCACGGGCTGGCGCGCGGCATGAACGGCGGGAACGAGGCCGCCGACCATGCCCATACAGAGCGCGAAGATGACCCCGCCCGCCATCAGGTTCGGCGTGATCTTGAAAGCAAAGGCCAGATGGGAAAAAGTCTGCCAGTTCATGGCGCTTGTGGTGAAGCCGTTGATGGGCAGCACAGCGACACAGCCAAGTATTCCTCCGACGAAAGCGATCAGCAGGGCTTCAATGAGGAATGAAAACACCACCGCAGCAGCGCCAAAGCCCAAAGCACGCATCACGGCGATTTCGCGGGTTCGCTCGGCCACGGCGGAATACATTGTGTTGAGAGCGCCGAAGATGGCACCGATTGCCATAATCCCGGCAACCAGGCCGCCAAGGATGGTGATGAGCCGGGTGAAGGTTTGCGACTGCTTTGCGTAGTAATCAATTTCCCTGCTGACCTCCAGGTTGAGGCGCGGGTCTTTGCTGACGGCGTCCTTAAACGTCTGGAACGCGCTCGGTGAAGTGAGGTGAACAGTGGCAGACTGGAAGACGTTGGTGGGACGCTTATAGACCCCGTCGAGGACGTTCGCGTCGCACCAGACCTCGGAATCGAAGGCGGAGCCTCCGGCGTCGAAGATACCCGTAAGGGTCCAATCGCCGCCGCCGAAGCGGACTTTGTTTCCCACGGAAAGGCCGGCGTAGCTTTTCACAGCATTGCTTCCAACTACCAGTTCGGCCAGGCCGGGGCGGAACATGCGCCCCTTGACGATCCGGACATTTGGCCGAACCGTGAGGACGTTGGGTGAAACGCCGCGCACCTGGACGTTGGCATCCGTATGCGTCGAGCGGAGGGGAAAAGGTGCGATAACGACCACCTCGGAGGTGATGAGCGGCTGGCCGTTTTTGCGAGCCACGCCGGGCTCATCCTGGAGGATAATGACATTGCTGAGCGAAATGCCGCTTTCCATTTCAGAATTGGAACCGGCGCGCAGAATGATGGCATTGTCCGGGGAGCCGGAAGAGACAAGCGTGGCCCGAAATCCCTTTGCCAGCGCCAGCATGGCTACAAATACGCCAACCGTTCCGGCAATGCCCAGCACGGCAACTATGGCGGAGGTCCAGCGAGCTTTTGCACTGCGAAAGTTGTAGACGACGGGAATAGCCAGCATTAAATTCTCCGAAGTGCATTGGCGACGCGCAAACGCATGGCGCCAATCCCGGGCAGCAGGCCGCTCAGAGCGCCTGTCGCCAATGCAAAACCGATTCCAAAAACTATCATGGATTTGGACAGAATGAGGTTGGGCAGCAGACCATTCAGGGCGGAGGCCAGCGCGGGAATGGCAAGCGTGGCCAAACCCAGTCCGAGGACTGCCCCCACAAAGGCGATCGTCAACGCCTCCGCGAGCACCAGGATGAGCACTGTGCCGTCTTTGAACCCGATGGCCTTGAGGATGGCAAGTTCTCCGGTGCGCTCGCGCACGGAGATGGCCATTGTATTGCCGGTCACCAGGAGAAGCGTGAAGAAGACCACGCTTCCGATGGCCAGGATGAGAAACTTGATGTTGCCCATCTGGTTGACCCAACTCGCCGCGAACTGGGATTCGGTTTCTGTTTTGCTTTCGTAGGGCGAGTTGGCAAACTGTGTGTCAATGGCCTTCGCCACGCGTTGGGCGTCCTCCGGCGAGTCAAGCTTGACGATGTACCACCCCACCATGTCCTTGAAGGAAGGTGGAACATTCTGCTCAAAATACTCCCACTGGAACCAGAACTGGGATTCGTCATCAGTAGGTTTCTGACCGTGATAGATCCCATCAATGTTGAATTGCCAGGCCTGGCCGCCAAGATAGGGGGGGGCTTTAATGGCAATGCGGTCGCCGACCTTCCAGCCAAAGCGTTCGGCCGTCCGGGCGCCCACAACCGCTCCTTGCCTGTCCTTGAGGAAGGTGTCCCACTGCCCTTCGGGAACGATGAGTTCCGGCATGACCTTGCGCTGGTTCTCCGGGTCAATCACAAATTGCGGAAAAAAGTTTTTGGGGTCCTGATAAACCCCGCCAAACCAGTTATTGTGCGTGACGGCCTGGACGCCCTTCAAGGCCGCAATCT
>JBAUWE010000664.1:0-2301 GCA_049583595.1 Terriglobia bacterium | reverse complement strand
GCCGCCAAGAGTTCGTGCATCTTCATACCGAGATCCTCCGTCGTTCATGTGAATTAGAGGTACGAAGTGTAGCACAGGGTCGAGTGGGAACACGCGAGTTTGCTTCCCGTGCCCCAGCCTCAGGACTACTTGGAGAGCGCATCCAGGCGTTTCTTCATTTCATCGGGTGCAACGTCCTCCTTGTGAGTCGAAATAATCCAAACGTGGCCAAAAGGATCTTCCAGTCGACCGCTTCTGTCGCCATAGAACTGATCCGCCACTGGGATCAGGATCTTCGCGCCTGCAGCAACAGCCCGCGCGGCCACCTCGTCCACGTCGTCAATGTACAAGGCAATTCGCACGGACGAGCCTTCGGCTGATTTCGGACTGTGATCGCCCCATTCAGGGAACTCGTCCTTGACCATGAATAGCGCATCCCCGATGGTCATCTCCGCGTGGACGATCTTTTCCCCGGGGCCGGTCAGTCGCATGCGCTCTTTCGCTCCAAACGCAGTCCGATAAAATTCGATCGCCCGAGCGGCGCCGTTGACAACCAGCACCGGGTTCACGGAGTGGAAGCCTTCCGGAACAGGTTTGACTTTGCCTGCCATAGATATTTCTCCCTTCTTTTGAAACTCAGTTTTGCACAAGTCTAACTCCAGGCCATTCTGGCCGGTGATTGAGTGCCATGTATTGTAAAAAAGTGAACCTATTCGGGGAGTCGGACGTGGTTGAGGTGTTCAGTTCTGTGATGGACGAACGCCGACGGGTTGAGGCCCGAAAAGTCCGTGAAGTCGTGAATAAAGTGCGCCTGGTCGAAATAGCCGCAGTCCACGGCCAGGTCCGCCCACTCAATCTTTCCGCCCTTTGCGATGAGGCGCAAGGCGCTTTGAAACCTTCGCACACGGCAGAACAGCTTGGGTGTCAGCCCCACCCGTTTGTTGAACACCTGGATGAATCGCCGTTTGCTGATGCCAATGCTATGGGTCACACTGGAAATCGTTCGCAAATTCGGCCGCTTCTGAAATTCTACCAGGGCGTATTCGAGAGCCGGATGTCCCGCCAGAGAATCGGAAGCCTGCGCCAACAGCGCTTTTTCGACGATGCGAAATTTCGCCTCTGGCGTACTCGCCTCCAGTAACTGGTCGCGCAGGTCGACGCCGCCAGCACCCCATAACGCGTCCAGGGATACGTGCCTGTTCCGCAATTCGCTGGCCGGCATCCCCAGGAACGGATACGCCCCGCCCGGCTTGAATTGCACGCCCATCACGGAGGCCTGTTCGGCGGTATCAATAACGGCAAATTCGGAATGCGCGCCGGAGATAACGGCACCGCGAAGACTCTCGCATTCGTTCGTGCTCCCGCGGTCATAGAAACGAGTAAGGTTTTCACGCAGGTTGATGGCGATCTGGATGGAGCCGTCCGGAAGGATGCGCTCCTTCTCGTGCGCGGGCGCGTAGCCTTCACAGAACCAGACTTGGGCCACAAAGTGAGACAACGGTGGTGCAGGGACATGGGCGCGGAAGATCATTTGAGACAGCAGACCATGAAGCATAAAGGGATGTCAAGGGAGTTGACGGTGCGTTCGGTTATCGCCCGCCATGGGCCCCGCATGCGCTGCAATATGCCGAGAACACCGAGCCTCCCGTTCAGCTATCGCATTCAGGACACGAAACCGCGGTCAGAAAAGGATTGGGCGTGCCGACTTCCTCAGTATGAGTCGCCGAGCGGTTCAATAATAAACCGTTCAGTGTGGTGAATGGCGACCATGTCAAGCCGTTCCACGCCGATGGCGGTAAAGCGGTGCGGGGTCGCCGGACCGATGACGACGATGTCACCGGCGCCGGCAACGACCTCCTGCCCGTCGACCACTATGGCTGCCTGACCAGAGAGGACGATGCAAGTCTCCGCATAGGGATGCTGGTGCAGTCCCGGCCCTTTCCCCGGCTCGAGGTTGCCCAGAAAGAATGAAACCCCGGCGCCGTAGGGCTCGCCTTCGAATTCGACGCTGGCGATTTTGCCTTTACGCTGATCTTCAGGATGCAGGATGTGAAACATTCGTTCTCCTCCCGACGCCGGACTTCGTGCTGTGTGCCGCTAGGCCTGAGGCGGAGCCGGCGTGAGGCCGTGCCGCAGCATGATCGCGATCATCTTTGCCTTATCCGGCGGCCCGCCGGCAGCCGATTTGACCACCTCGGCGGCCTCGCGGAAATACTCCGGACCGATGGCCGCGGGCGTGATCACGCAGAGCGCCTTTACGTCCAGGGCTCCGTTGTTATCAAACCGGTGGACAGCGCCGCGCGGAATGCAAAGCGCCTGGCC
>JBAUWE010000663.1:0-6919 GCA_049583595.1 Terriglobia bacterium | reverse complement strand
GGGAATGACGCCCAGCTCAACGGGCAGGCGGGTGCGGGTATCGAGCTTCGCCTGCGCCGGGCTCGTCTGCCCTTTGGGGAAAAGCGTGTAGGCCGCAATCACCGTGGGGGCGGAAGCTCCGGTGCTGAAACGCGAGCTGGGTCCAACCGCGACGACCACAAACTGCCTGCCGGTCTTCTTCCCCAGATAAGTCAGGGGCGTTGCGTAGCCGTTGGCTTCAAGCTTGCTGACCCAGAGTTGCTTTCCGGTCTGAGCGTCAAACGCACGGAAGCGGCGGTCGGCCGTGGCGGCAATAAAGACCAGGCCGCCGGCCGTGACGATGGAACCTCCCAGATTGTAAATGCCGGTCTTGGGAACGCCCTTGGCCGCCAGGGCGTCCACGACTCCCAGCGTCACGCTCCAGGCAATCTTTCCGGTATTCAGGTCGACGGCGTTCATGGTGCCCCAGGGTGGCTTCTGGCAAGGGTATTTATTGTCGTCCTCAAAGCGCGCATAGGCGCCCCACTTGCTGTTTTTCTCATACGCCTCGGGAGAACCTGCGGGCTGCTTCTTCATTTGCCCCGCCGCGCCGAAGTTGGTGATGTTGGCAAAGAGGTAGCCGGAATCGGGATCAAAGGAAACGCCTCCCCAGTCGGTGCCGCCCATGGTTCCCGGAATGATCACTGTGAGGTCCAGGCCCCAGGGGTTGAAAATGCGCGCCGGAAGCGCCGAGCCGAAGTTTTCCATGCAGTACTTGTGCGACTCCGGCGTGACGTTGGTAATGTCGTCTCGCGTCACCAGGATTTTGGCCAGTGGAGGAATCACGGCAGGAAATGGCTGGGTGGGCGAAGTGGATTCACCCGGAACGTTGCTCTGGGGAACAGGGCGCTCTTCAATCGGAAACAGAGGCTTGCCGGTCAGGCGGTTGAATACGAAGACGAGTCCTTCCTTGCCCACCACAACGACGGCGGGAATCTCCCGGCCGTCGCGATGCAGCGTCACCAGCGTGGGCTGCGAGGCCATGTCGATGTCCCAGATGTCGTGATGGACAAGCTGATAGTGCCACACCAGTTTGCCCGTGTCCGCCTTGACGGCCACCAGCGAATTGCCGAAAAGACTTTTGCCTTTGCGGTCGGCGCCGTAAAAGTCATAGGAAGGCGAACAGATGGGCAGGAAGACAAGTCCGTTCTCGACGTCAACGCTGAAGGGCGCCCACACGTTGACGCCCGAGCGGTCTTTCCAACTGTCGCCCGGCCAGGTGTCGTGTCCGAACTCGCCGGGCTGCGGCACGGTGTTGAACGTCCATGCCAGCTTGCCGGTGTGCACGTTGAAGGCGCGGACCGCTCCGCTGTTTCCTTTGGAGGGAAATTCCTGCACCTCGGAGCCCACAATGATCAGGTCTTTGTAAATGACCGGAGGCGAGGTAACGTCGTAGGCGCGCTTCGGGTATTTCACGATCCCTTCGCGAAGATCAATCGCGCCGCCCTTGCCGAAACCTGCGCAGGGCTTGCCGGTGGCCGGGTCGAGGGCGAAAAGGCGGGCGTCAGGCGTGGTGAAAAAGATGCGGCTGTCGGCGGCGTCGCGGCGGCCGCCGCAGGTTTCGGGCGACTCACCTTGCCAGTAAGTCATGCCGCGGTTGGGCAGCGGACGCACCTTGCTGCTGGCTGCTCCATAAGGATTGAAGCTCCAGAGCTGCTTGCCCGTCTCGGCATCGAGTGCGATGGCAAGCCCCGTTTGAGTGGCGAAGTAAAGCGCGCCATTCACCATCAGGGGAGTGCTCTCAAAAGCCTGCAGCCAGCTGTTCGGCGTGGTGGGAACCTCATACGTCCAGGCCCGCTGAAGGCGGTTGACGTTGGTGCGATTGATCTCCCTGAGCGGCGAATATCGCATGCCTCCCGCGTCGTGCCCGTAAACCGGCCAATCCCCGCCGGCCGGCCCCGCGCCCGATTGCCCGATGGCGATGGCGCAAGCCAGCAGCGCCGTGATGGGGAGATAAATTTTCAGGATGCGTCGTTTGTCAAATTTCACTTTCTTCCCTCGATGTTCAAGCGGTTGCAGAAGTCTCGATAGCTCGTCAGCCGGATGCCGCCGCCTGCCGCCGGACCGCTGCGAACCCACACGACAACTATAGTGTCGGTGTCAAGCGATGGGCAGGGGAAGACCTTTTCCCAGTGCCTGAACACCTCAAACGGGCGGTGTGAAATCCTGAACATCCAACTTGGTGACGGTGTAAATAAAGGGATGATTCTCCGCGAAACTGTAAATGTCCGCCGGGATGATCGACTCCTCCTTTTTCTTTCCAAAGGTCAGATGATCGGTGAACCAGGTAGTCCGGAAAATAGCATTGGCAAGCTGGATTAAAATGTCCGCCCAGCCATCATCAGCGGCTGAGAACTTGAGGACCCGGCGAATGTCCCCCGGCTGAAAGGTCGGCATCATGTCATTCGAGCGGCTGGGCCAGAAACCCTTTAATGTCCCAGCCACGACCAGCGCATAAAAAAATCACACCGATAATATCATGCTGCCGCAAACCGCGACTGCCAATTCTCCGTTGCTTTTTGGGCCTGCGGCGAATACTGTTTCGCTTGGATTTTGAGATACCTGTCATTCCTCCTGAGTAAAGCCGTCGGCCTTGGTACGGAAACCGGCGTAGACGCGGTCAGGGGTCCCGGATACCGGCGGGATAGTGTCACTCCAGGGAAACGACCTGTCACGGAATTTGACAGCGTGTCGAGCATGTTGTGATTCAGAATCACTTTATCGCGGTGGTGCCATGAAACGTTCAAGCAGACGTCAATTCCTGGTTGATGTGGGGACCGGCCTGGGAGTGGCCGGCATTGCAGATACAAAATCCGTGCTGGGAGCAAATGGGCAGACTGCCGACGGCCAGCCCCAGGAAGAAACCCTGGTTTCAGACACCGGGAATCTTTCCTCTGAAGTCGACTTCCGTTACAGTCCGCCGTCATCGCAACTGGCCTACTGCTTTCCCGACGACCACTACAAGAGCCTGGCTGGCGAGCATGGCGATTTGCGTTACGGCCATCCGGGACGCGGCCGGGGCATCGATTACTTCCCCGAAGTAGTGGAATTCACTCTGGAAGGTATGGAGGCCAACCAAGTTCGCCGGCAGCAGTTGGAAGCCCCGGGCGTTCCGGTTGTTCACACGCGGATTGACCGCCCCGAGGCCTTTCTCGAACTCACCACCTTTGCCACCCGTCGCGATGGAGAAGGCCGGGTGGATAACGTGATTCTCGAAGTCAGGCCGCGGACCCTGCACTCTCTGCACGCGGTCCCAATCGTCATTGTGCGAAGCCGGCATGACATCGCGCTCACAAGAACTTCAACCGCCACCATCCTGCGGCTCGACAGCAAAACACCCACTCCTTTCATGGTGGCGGACGCTCCCCTGGCTCTCCACCTGGATGGCCTGGTCTGGCGGTCCTACGCACTGAATGCAGGCGTGGCCGGCGAGGGGAAACCCTTCCGGTGCTTCTTCCGCTTTCCCCAGGAAGGCCAGGATGCGGAAAAACTGAGCGGCGGACTCAGCGACCCGGGCGGCCTTCTGGCGGAAGCGCGGCAGTACTGGCAAGGCTGGAAGCCTTTTGAAGGGGATGTCTCCTGGAAACTTCCCAGCCGGTACGGCGAATTTCTGGCGGCCTGCGCGCGGAACATCCAGCAGGCCAGGGAAGAAAAGGAAGGCAAGGTCACTTTCCAGGTGGGGCCGACGGTCTATCGCGGGCTGTGGATTGTGGATGGCAATTTCATCCTTGAGGCCGCGCGTTACCTCGGCTACGACAAAGCTGCGCAGGAGGGGCTGGAAACCGAGTGGGCCCGGCAACTGCCCGATGGCCAGATTGTTGCGGGCGGGGGCCGCGAACATTGGAAGGACACAGGCATCGCCATGTTCACGCTGGTTCGCCAGGCGGAACTCAGCCAGGACTGGACCTATTTTCGCCAGATGCAGCCGAACGTGCTTCAGGCCGTAAAATTCCTTGAAGGCTTGCGGGAGAAGGCCAGGAGCGATGGAAATGTCAACGGGCGTTACGGACTGCTGGCTCCGGGATTCGGAGACGGCGGGCTGGGTGGCATCCGGCCTGAATTTACCAATACCATATGGGTTCTGGCCGGGCTCAAAGCGGTAACGGAAGCGGCTGACCGGCTGCAACTCCCGGGCTTTGATGACACCCGGCAATTCTACAGTGAGCTGCGAGCGTCGTTTTTCGCGGCGGCGGCAAAAGAGATGCGCCGGCACCCGGACGGTTTCCGGTACCTGCCCATGCTGATGAAGAAAGACCCGGCGTGGACAGCTCCCGATCCGTGGGACCGTCCGCAGCCACAAATAGCGCAATGGGCGCTTTCCCATGCCATCTATCCGGGCCTGGTGTTCGAAAAGGACGATCCGATCGTGGCCGGGCACATCAAGCTGATGCAGGCCTCGACGCAGGAAGACGTTCCGGCTGAAACGGGCTGGCTCCATCACGGCGGATTGTGGAACTACAACGCACCCTTCGTGTCCCACGTTTACTTGTGGGCGGGACTTTCGGACTGGGCGCGGCGGACCTTCATCGGGTTTCTGAACCATGCCACGCCGCGCTATTGCTGGCGGGAAGAACAGCCCCTGCGCGGGAGCCTGACTGCGGACTACGTGGGCGACATGCCCCACAACTGGGCGAGCGCCGAATGCGTCCTCTACCTGCGGCACATGCTGGCGCTTGAGGACGGCCAAACGTTGCGCCTGCTGGCGGGAATCCGTGAACCTGATCTGGCCGATGAGCAACCGATCGCGCTTGCTCATTCTCCCACTCGCTTCGGGAGAGTTGGTTTGGGCCTCGAACCGCTTGACGGACACAGAGGCTGGCGATTGAATTTCCAACGAGGCGCCGGACCTGCGCCCAAGCACCTGCAACTGCCGGCCGTGCTGGGCCGGCATTTCAAGTTCTCAAAAATAACCGGCGCCGAAAGCCGCGAGGAAAAAAACGTGATCCTTGTATCACCCGGCGCAACCTCATGGGAAGCAGTCTGGAAATCCACCTCGTGAATGACCTGAAACCACCATGCTGCGTTCCCATGTGAAAGGGGCCCCTATGAAAATAGATCGACGCAGCTTCCTTGCCACCCTCCCGGCTGCCGCCCTGGCAACTGTAGACGCGCAGGCGGCTCAGCAACGCACCACCGTCGCGATCGAAGGCGACCGTTTCCTCATCAACGGACGCCCGACCTATGAAGGGCGCACTTACCAAGGCATGGGGGTGGAAGGCCTGCTGATGAACTCGCGCATGATCCAGGGCATCTTCGATGACTCGAATCCCGTCACGCGGCCCCGCTGGCGATATCCCGATACCGGCAAGTGGGACCCCCAGCGCAACACGCGGGAATTCGTTGCGGCCATGCCTGACTGGCGCCGCCACGGTCTCCTGAGCTTTACTATCAATTTGCAGGGCGGATGTCCACAGGGATATTGCAAGGAGCAGCCGTGGAACAACACCGCCTTCAGGCCGGACGGAACCCTGAAGCCCGCGTACATGCGGAGGCTGCGGCGTATTCTCGACCGCGCCAACCAGCTCGGCATGGCGCCCATCGTCGGGTTCTTCTACTTCGGCCAGGATGAGCACCTGCGGGACGAACGCGCGGTGAAGCGCGGCGTCGAGGAAGCCACCCACTGGCTGCTCTCCCACGGTTATCGAAACGTGCTGGTGGAAATTGACAACGAGTGCAACGTGAAGCGATACGACCACGCGATCCTGACATCGGCCCGCGTGCATGAGTTGATCAACCTGGCCAAATCCATTCGCAGGCGCGGCGAGCGGCTCCGGGTGAGTGCAAGCTTTGGCGGCGGCAGCATCCCCACAGACAACGTGCTGGCCGCCGCGGACTTTGTGCTGATGCACGGCAACGGCGTGAAGGACCCGGCGCGCATTGGGGAAATGGTCCATCAGGTCCGCGGCCGTCCGGGTTATCGCCGCATGCCCATACTTTTCAATGAGGACGACCACTTTGATTTCGACAAGCCCCAAAACAATATGCTGAGTGCCCTGGAAGCGTACGCCTCGTGGGGATTTTTTGATCCCGGCAAAAGCAATTACCGCGACGGCTACCAGGCCCCGCCCGTCCAATGGGGCCTCAACACGCCGCGCAAGAAGGCTTTCTTCGGATTGCTGAAAGAGGTTACGGGTGCCGGCGGTTAGCAACGCTGAAAGCCTCTCCCGCGGTTTGCTTTCAGGAAGCGGCTGGGTGTATGTTGTGGGTCTTGCCGGAAGCGATCGCGCTCTTCCGGATATACCCCCTGGAGGAAACTGTCTTGACCATTCGCCGTATAGCCATTCTATTGATAATGTACTTTGGCTGCTGGCCGCTTGTTGCGGCCGAGTTGCCGCTTTCACCCTACCCGCAGCAAGTCCGCGAGGGCGCGGGAGAATTTATCACTAACAGTACTCTGGCCATTGATGTCAGCAGCAATGACGCGCAGGACCGCTTTGCCGCCAGCCTGCTCGCGCAAGACCTGAAGTCCATTGACGGGGTTGAAGCCACCCTCACGGCTCACTCATCTGGCGGGCCACGCGTCGTCCTGGCGCGGGCCGATACCACGGCAGGGAAAAGCATCCTCGCTCGCGCGGGTGTGGAGTTTCCTTCAAAGGCTGACGAGGAAGGTTACGTCCTTGTGGTGAGCAGCACCGAGGCGGACGTGGTGGCCAAAAGTGGCGCCGGAGTATTCTACGGTGTACAGACGTTACGCCAGTTGTTCCACCCGGGACAGGCCAGCGGCTCCGCGCATTGCCCCGCTGTCACCATTGTCGACTGGCCCGCGATGCGCTGGCGCGGAGTGAGCATTGACATCAGCCGCGGCCCGTTCCCGACGCTTGCCTCCATCAAGCGTGAAATCGATCTGCTCGCGCAGTACAAAATCAATCTCTATTCACCTTACCTGGAAAACATGTTCGAT
>JBAUWE010000662.1:0-1657 GCA_049583595.1 Terriglobia bacterium | reverse complement strand
AGGAAGCGTTGTCCGACACGCTCGGCCCTCTGCCCAAAGCGAACGACCACTGGGGCCGGCGCGCCGGCTGGAAAGCCGTCCAGAAGCCCACCAACTTCCGGACCTGGAGCCAGGTGCTGGATTTTCTGAAGCGCTTCTACAAGGAGCTGGGCGAAATCCATTCCACCGAGGGATGGAATGTTTCCGCCTGGTGCGACTTCCGCAACTTCATGGACGAGACGTTTGCCGACGCCGTCCTGCGGGCGGCGCAGGTCTGCAAGCAGGAGGACCCTCACGCTCTCTGCGCCACCGAGGGCGGGCAGTGCCCGTTTCCTTTCGGCTGGTACAACTATGAGCAGGTGCTGAGGGCGGTGGACGTCATCGAGCCTTACAACATCGGCAACAACGTGGAAGTCATCCGCTCGCTCAAGCCGGAAACCATCATGGTTTCCACCCACGGCTATCAATACACGCCCGGCAAGCCGCTCACGGCGGAAGACCGCCTGATGCAGAAGCGCGCCGTGCGTCCCATCTGGTGGGGCGTGTTCCATGCGCACCGCGGCAATCTGATCTGGGACGACAACCTCAAGAATTACCAGTTCGTTGACCCAAAGACGCGGGAGCTGACTCCGGCGGCTGAAACTTTTTCAGAAGTATTTAGGGAACTCCATCGTGGCCTTCCGAAGCTGGTGATGAACTCACAGCGCACCCATGACGGCATTGCGCTCCACTATTCGCAGCCGTCCATGCAGGTCCACTGGCTGCTCAGCAACCTGAAGCACGCCCGCCAGTGGGTGGCGCACAGCGCAGGAGACCGTGGCAGCCACATCACCGCCGTCCGCAACGGCTGGACCAAACTGATTGAAGACCTGGGCCTGCAGTACAACTTTGTTTCCAACAAGCAGATCGAGGCCGGCAAACTCACCAGCGGCGAGTACCGCGCCTTCATCATGCCGCAGTCCCTGGCCATCAGCGCAGAAGAGGCCGAGCAGATCCGGCAGTTTGTCCACGACGGCGGCCTGCTGATAGCGGATTACCGCAACGCCGGCATGAATGAGCACGGGCGCGATCTGGGGCACGGCCAGCTCGACGATGTTTTCGGCATCAGCAGGACCCCGGCATCTGCCCCGGCCGGGCAGCCGGCCACCGCACAGGGCGTGGCGAATTCAGGATCTCTGGAGCTGCAGGGCAGGCAGCTCAAATTGCTGGCGCCCGGCGATCCGGGTGTCAAGCCCACCACCGGCAAATCGCTGGCGCAAGGCGGCGGCACGCCTCTGGTCATCGTCAACACTTTCGGCAAGGGAAAAGCGGTTTTTCTGAACCTTGAAATCGCCGGCTATGCCTATCAGCGCCTGCAGGCCAGCCTGGATACCAGTCTGCCTGACCTGCTGGAAGGGGTGTTCGGCCTGGCCAGCATTACTCCCCGCCTGCGAGTGCTGGGAGCCGACGGCAAGCGCCTGCCGGGCACCGAAGTGGTGATCTACAAAAACGGCGGATGCGAGCATGTGGCGGTCTTCCGCAATCCACAGTTCGATGACGGAGGATGGGGCAGCTTTCCCACTCTGGAAGCGCACGAATGGGCCGGAAGCATCGATAATTCCCTGCTTGAAAAAACCGCCAAGGTCCATCTGGAGTGGGGCTCGGCAGGGCAAACCTACGACATCCGGCAGCGCAAGGA
>JBAUWE010000661.1:0-3250 GCA_049583595.1 Terriglobia bacterium | reverse complement strand
TCAATGGCGACTCTTCGCTCGTCCGTGCCGAGGTCTGTCATCGTGGAAGCTAACTCCCCTCCCCAATAGCATACCACTTCGTCCATGACGCACCGCCGCCACGCAAGGGACGAGGTCCACCTCTGATGGTCTCCGTCTCGAAGAGGTGTAATCAATGGCGTCGTGCGGCGTGATGCAACCTATTCACCCTTGTCATGAGCTATTAGGTAGCTGCCGGCGGTCCCATCGAGAGCACGAGGTTTACCGCAAGCCCTCTGATACTGCTTGTGGCTGGTTATCGCGCGGAATCCACCCGCCAATCCAAGTTGCCGTTAAACGGACCTACCGGAAAATGCCCCTTTACTCCCCAACTTGAGGCCCCATCGTTATTCATGGTATAAAAAGGGTGACAACTTGTTGAGATGACCTTCGGGGCAGGGTGAGGGACGATGCACAAAGCGTCTTCCCAATTCCCGATCGGCGGTAGAGCCCGCGAGGAGAACTCAGAGCGTTACGATTGCTTTTCCCCACTGGTTTTCCGGTGGGGAGGGCAGGCTTCTGGGAACTTCAGGATCCGGTGAAATTCCGGGGCCGACGGTATAGTCCGGATGGGAGAGGGTCAGGCGCCCGTATTCGTGCGCAGGCAGGCCTCTGTATGGGCCCGCTTTGTTGCGCGCGCGTGGGTGCAAACAGTTGGTGAATTTCCCTGCCCCGATGCGGGGTTGTTTTTTTGGTGACGGCGGCAATCGCCCCTTACCAGAACCCCATCTCCCGAAATCAGATGATTGCTTTTCAGGCAGACGCTTATGGCGGATTGCGCAATTGAGTGACGGACTTCCGTAGCGCCGGCATCTTGTCGGCCCTGAGAAATTGCCGCCGGGACGGCGGCGCTACAAAGGCCGTAGCGGCGGGTTTATCCCGCCATAACGTTAATCCTTTCAACGCGATTTGGCGGCGTAAAGCCGCCGTTACACGGTGAGGTTCTGTGTTCAGCGGCATTGTTGAAACCACCAGCCCGGTCGTCAGCATCAGCAGCGCTCGCCAGCAGCGCATTCTGACCATTCGCAAGCCCCGCGGCTGGAAACTGCAGGACGGAGAAAGCGTTTCCATCGAGGGCGTCTGCTCAACCGTGCAGAGCTTCGACAGGAATTCGTTCCGGGTTGTCTACATGCCCGAAACGCTGCGCAAAACCACACTCGGCGAATTGCAAACCGGCGACGCGGTCAACCTTGAGCGCTGCCTCACCCTCCAGAGCCTGATTGGCGGACACCTGGTGCAGGGACACGTGGACGCGACAGCCCGGATCAAGACCATCCGGAATGAGGGCGAAGCTAAACTTTTTACGTTTGCGATACCCGCGCGCCTGTCCCGCTACATTGTCCCCAAAGGTTCCATTGCCGTGGATGGCATCAGCCTGACCGTGGTGGAAGCCACGCGCTCCACGTTCCAGTGTTCCCTGCTCGCCTACACGCTGGAGCACACCACTTTGGGAGGCAAGCGCCCCAGGCAACAGGTCAATATCGAGGTCGACGTCCTGGGCAAATACATCGAAAGGCTGCTGAAGAAATGAGATTGAGCAAAGTGGAATCCAAAGCGCCAGGCCCGGTCCTGAACCGAAAACAGGTTTCGCGTTTTCGCATCGCCATCGTCCGCAGCGAATACAAGCGCGAAATCACTTTGAGCCTGGAAAAGAAGTGCGTGGAAACGCTGCTGGCGGCGGGCGTTCCGAAAAAAAACGTCCGCGTTTTCGCCGTCCCCGGATGCTTTGAGATTCCCATCCTCGCCCAGCGGCTGGCGGCGCGAAAGAAAGTTGACACCATCATTGCGCTCGGGGCGGTGATCAAGGGCGACACCTACCACTTTGAGCTGGTGGTAAATGAATGCGCCCGTGGAATTATGGACGTCTCGCTCCGGCATGACCTGCCCATCATTTTTGAAGTTCTTGCCACTTACAACAGGCGCGACGCTGCGCGCCGCGCTGGAAACAACAAATCGAATAAGGGAATTGAAGCTGCCCAGACGGCCTTGTCTCTTCTGGCCACTCTGAACAGCGCCAAGGGTTAGAGAGAATCTATGTCGCATTTGGCCACAGTTGAAGAAGCGGTGCGGGAAATCCGCGCCGGCCGGCTCGTCATCGTCCGCGACAGCCTGGACCGTGAAAATGAAGCGGATTTTGTGATGGCTGCGGAGAAGGCTTCCGCCGCCCACATCAACATCATGATCAAGGAAGGGGGCGGCCTCATCTGCGCCGCCCTCACGCGCGAACGGGCGTTGAAGCTCGGCCTGCCGCCCATGGTGGGCGCCGATGACAACGCCACGCCCTTTGGCTGCGATTTCACGGTCTCGGTGGATGCGCGCAAAGGCACCACTACGGGAATTTCGGCGCAGGACCGCGCCACCACCGTTCGTCTGCTGGCGTCCCCGCGGGCCCAATCCTACGACCTGATGCGGCCGGGACACATCTTCCCGGTGCGGGCGCGCACGGGCGGCGTCCTGGCAAGGGCCGGACACACGGAAGCTTCGGTCGACCTGGTGCGACTGGCAGGGATGAAGCCTGTGGCCGTGATGTGCGAAATCCTCGACAAGAATGGAAAATCGGCGCTGGCGCCCGGCATTGAAAAAATCGCCCGCAGGCACCGCCTGAAGGTGCTGAGCATCGAACAACTGATTGAATACCGGCGCTACCGGGAAAAACTGGTGGTTCGCGTGGCCAGCGCGCAGTTGCCGACGGAATTCGGCAATTTCACCGCCCACGTCTACGAGTGCCCTTCGCAAAACCGCGAGCACATGGCGCTGGTGATGGGAAAAGTCTCTCCGGACCGCCCCGTGCTGGTTCGAGTGCATTCGCAGTGCCTCACAGGCGATACGCTCCACTCGATTCGTTGCGACTGCCACGATCAGCTTAAAACCGCCATGAAGAAAGTGGGCGAGAAGGGCGAAGGAGTGATCATCTACCTCAGCCAGGAAGGGCGCGGCATCGGGCTGGCCAACAAGATTCGCGCTTACGCGCTGCAGGACAGGGGCCTCGACACGGTGCAGGCCAACCTGCGGCTCGGCTTGCCCGCCGACATGAGGGATTACTCGGTGGGCGCCCAGATTCTGAAGGACCTGGGCGTCCGCAAGATTCACCTGCTGACCAATAATCCCGAAAAGGTTTCGGGCATCAAAAGCCACGGGCTCAAAATCCTGCGGCGCGTGCCGCTTGAAATTACGCCCAACGGCACCAACCGGGCCTATTTGAAAGTTAAGAAAGACAAACTCGGCCACCTCC
>JBAUWE010000660.1:0-2510 GCA_049583595.1 Terriglobia bacterium | reverse complement strand
CATCTTCGCCGCCGCTTATCGGCGGTCGATTCCGGTGACGGTCCACGTGGGCATCGGTTATGACATTATTCACGAGCATCCCAACTGCGACGGCGCGGCGCTGGGCGCGGCGAGCTACCGCGACTTTCTGATATTCACGCAGACCGTGGAGAACCTGGAAGGCGGCGTCATGCTGGATCTCGGAACCGCGATCATGGGCCCGGAAGTTTACCTGAAGGCGCTCTCGATGGTTCGCAACGTGGCGCGGCAGCAGGGCCGTTCCATCCAGCATTTCACCACGGCGGTATTCGACCTGGTGCCCATCCAGGGAGACATCCACCACGAGCTGCCAAAAACCGATCCGGGCTACTACTTCCGCCCGCACAAGACGATCCTGGTTCGAACCGTTGCCGACGGCGGCGAGAGCTTTTATTTTTGTGGAGATCATCGCGCCACGGTCCCGGCCTTGCGGCGCGCCCTGCTGGAGGCCGAGTGAATACGCCAGAAATCATCTCGGCGTTTTCCGGGCTCAAAGCCCTGGTGATCGGCGACATCTGTCTTGACCGCTGGTGTACTTATGACCCGGCGGTGACCGAACCTTCCTACGAAACGGGCATTCCGCGCCTGGGCATTGTTTCAACCCAGGTGACTCCGGGCGGCGGCGGAACGGTGGCCAACAACCTGGCGGCCCTGGGAGCGGGGCAGGTTGAGGTGATGGGCGTCCGGGGTGATGACGGATTCGGGTTTGAGCTGGAACAGGCGCTTGCCGCTCGCGGCATCGCGGCAGACCGCATGGTGAAGGCCCGGAACTGGCAGACGTTCACTTACACCAAGCTGCTGAACAGCCGCACCGGCGAGGAAGACCAGCCGCGCGTCGATTTCATTTCCATCCGCCCTTTGCCCACGGAAGCGGAACAGGACCTGATCGAAAACGTTCTCTCAGCGGTCCCTTCCTTCGACATCATCATGGTCGCCGACCAGGCCGAAACCGGCGCCGGCGGAGTGGTCACGCCGGCCCTGCGCGATTCGATAATTCGCCTGGCGGAAAAGTATCCGCAAAAGATTTTTCTCGCCGATTCCCGCAAGCGGGTCCACCTGTTTCGCAAGGTGATCCTGAAACCTAACCGCGATGAAGCGGAAACCGCCAGCCAGACCCTCTTCGGGAAAGTGGATTTCCCCGCCCTGCGGCGGCATCTTGAGGCCAAGGTCCTGATAGTGACTCACGGCCCCAGGGGGGCGCTGGTTATCCGGGATGAAGGTGAGGCGTGGGCGGAAACCCTCCCGGTTGAAAACCCCGTCGACATCTGTGGCGCCGGCGACAGCTTTGCCGCAGCCTGCGCAATGGCCCTGGCTGTCACCGGCGATCCCGTCACCGCGGCGCGCCTGGGCAATCTTGCGGCATCCGTCACCATCATGAAAAAAGGGACCGGTACCGCCTCACCAGAAGAAATCCTCGCCGCCGAACAGAACCTTCCCTCCTGGAGCCCATCAAGACAGGCGGGGTAGCCCCAACCCCTTCAACTCTTCAATCTTGTCAGCAATCCCACACCGGCGTTTTCCCTCCCTTGCAAGGCCTCCCGCATTTTCGATCAGTGGTTTTACACGAATTTAACCCAGGACACGCAACTACCGCGCCCCCAATAGCGTCTATGCCAAAGTACAACCCGAATATCTTCGGGGGCGCTGCAGATGCCCGAAAAGAGAGGTGAAATGATAACGGAAGAAACAAGAAGGGCCTTTGGAGGGGATGATACCCAGCTATTGAAGTGGAGAACGGGAGGACGGTCCCAGAAAGCAAAGACGTTCCTGCTGGTTGCAGGTGTTGCCGTCATGGTTCTGCTTGGGATCAGGATGCTGGCGGCAGCGCCCCTGCCCCAGAACGGCGGACGGCGGATGCGCGGGCCCATGACGGCTGCGGACCAGCTGGCCCGGATGACCAAGCAATTGAAGTTGACCGATGAGCAGCAGGCAAAAATCAAACCCATCATCGAGGAACAACACAACAAAATGATGGACCTGCGACAGGATACCTCGATGTCCCGTGAAGACCGTTTTGCGAAGTTCCGCGAGGTCCGGCAGGAGTCGCTGGAAAAGATCAAACCCATCCTGACTCCCGACCAGCAGAAGCAGTGGGAAAAGATACAGCAGAGTCGGAGGGGAATGCGCAGGGGCCCCATGCCGAACTAGGGGCACGATTCAATTTCTTTGCCAAACCTATATTCCAACTGCCGGGGAGGACAAGTTCCCTCCCTGGCGGATACCGACAGAGGCCTATGAAGATAATTGCAGGAGTAGTTGTGTTTTTGCTTCTGGGAAGCGTCCCCGGGTGGGCGGTTCTTGGGGAGTATGAAAGTTCAGTCGCCACGGACCAGCAGCGCATGCACGCTCAGCTGCATCAGGTAGCCCGCCAGGGTTATTCCATCAAGCAACTCAGCTCCCCCGGCGGCAGAACGGTCAGGGAATACGTGTCGCCGAAGGGCATGGTGTTTGGCGTTGCGTGGCAGGGGCCCACGATGCCCGATCTGCAACAA
>JBAUWE010000659.1:0-6248 GCA_049583595.1 Terriglobia bacterium | reverse complement strand
CTCTGGATACCGCGACCGAAACTGAGGGACTACGAGAAGGTTTTGTACGGGACATTCCCCAAAATATAGGGGTCCCTTCTTACCATCTGCAGAAAACAAAAGGGATCGAGTTTTCCAAAAGTGGGCGCATGCGTACAGCAAACCTGTAGCCGGAAAAGACCCTCATTTTGAGCTCTCAATACAGGTGTATCGCGGTTTGATCCCGTACCAAGCTGTTTTGCTTTCAATAAACAGGCTGTGCTCAGTCACCGCAGTTGCAGTCAGGCCCGACGAGTGCCCCGCTCGAATTCGTGTGTCACTTGGGGCTCGGCGGCTAAGCCCGGAAAAAAATGAGGAAGACTCCTGGTTTTTATGCTTGACATCCCTTGCTGTGCCGAGATATACAAAAGCCGACTTTTAGCCGCTCTTCTCTGGAACACAAACTTAAAGCTTCTTTATGTCTAGTCTGGGCGAGCCGGTACCGACAGATCGTAAATTGGCGCGCGGATTCTCCATCCGGAGCTTGGGACCATTTCTCTGGGCTCGGAAGCGGATATCACCGTTCTTGACCTTCTTCACGGGCATTTCAGCTACTCGGATTGCGACTGCGCTCAGATGGATGGAGACAGACAATCTCGTTGCGGCATGACGATACGGGCCGGGGCATTTGTTTATGGTCCCTCCGGTGTCAGCCTAGTGTGTTGGGAAAAGGCGCGGCCGCAATAATTTAGGTTTTTTCGGGGCAATGCTGATGATCTTGTCAGTAAAGTGATCAAAGTCGACGAGTGAATATATCGCCGCGGGCCATGGGGCGTTCAGTTTTTCTAAACTGCCGCGGGTCGGATAAGGGAGGGAGCGATCAGGCGGAGTGTTGTAACTCGGTCGAGTAAAGTTCAAAACGAGGAATTCTTACACTGTAAGGAGGACGCAAGTGAAAACACTTATCAGTATTATTAGCAGCAAGATGTTAATGCCCGTGCTCGCTATTATGCTCGTAGTAACCTTCGCTTTGCAGGCGGCAGGCCAATTGGCTTCCTCTACCAACATAACCGGCAGGGTCACTGACACGTCCGGCGCTGTCGTTCCAGGAGCAAGAGTTAAGGCGGTAAACAACGCTACCCAGGTTGCCTACACGGCCACTACCGGCCCGACCGGTATATACAAGATCCTCTATATTCCTGTCGGCACTTTTACAGTTACAGTGACCGCCAAGGGCTTCAATACGGTCGTGCATAACAACATCATTGTTGAAAATAACCAGACGGTGCGTAGCGACTTCGCCCTGCGTGTCGGTTCGGTCGAGACTCATGTCACCGTTTCAGCCGCGCCGCCCCCGATAGCCACCGACAATCCCACCATCAGCCAAACCATTTCGAAGCACATTATTGACCAGTTGCCGATTGACGGGCAGGATCCGATGAAGCTCGCCGCCTTGAATTCGAGCGTCAGGCTGAGCGGAGACAACCCGCGCGGTAATCCTCCGGGTGAGCGGTTTCAGGGCGCAGGCACACGCCAGATCCAAAACGACATCACACTCGACGGTGTTACCACGATGAACGCGCTTTACATGACCGACAACCTCCGGCCGGATCCCTCTTCCGTCCAGGAAGTCAATGTGGTCACCGGAACATATGGGGCGCAATATGGCAACTACCTGGGCGTCCACATCAACGTGGTCACCAAGAGCGGAACCAACCAACTCCACGGTTCCGTTTCTGAGAAAGTCGGTAACACTGACTTCAACGCCAACTCTTATAATTTTTCTGGCGCTCCCACGTCCAAGACCCCGTATCACTTCAACCAGTTCAATGCAGAGGTCGGCGGTCCCGTTGTCATTCCCCACGTGTATAACGGGAAGGACAAGACCTTTTTCATGTTTGACTACCAGGGCCTCCGAAACGTTGAGACGACTTCAAGCACCTATACCGTAATGACCCCCCTGATGCGCCAGGGCAACTTCACAGAGCTTTCGCCGCAGACGACGCTCACCGACAGCTATAACCCCAGTTGCGTTTCAGGCAATCAAATTCTTTGTATTTCGCCTGTGGCCCAGCAGTTCCTGAAGGTAATTCCTTCGCCCAACGTAAAGAGCAGTTCTACGGCCAGCGGTTATGCCCTGGTCAACAATTTGGTGGTGCCCACTGGGCGTACTGTCAACTTCGATCAATACCTGACGCGAGAGGACGAAAATATCGGTCCTAAAACCCGTTTTTATTTCCGCTATGCCTATCAAAAAGGCTCGGCGTCTACGGGTGGGGCTCTCCCCTACGACGCCTCTTTCGCCCCGAACACGCAAAGTAACTTCGTGGTGGATTACACGCAGATTCTTTCGCCCAATATCATTAATGACGTGCACTTCGGCCGCAATGATATCAATGTCATTGCCGCCAATGCGTACTACCAAGATCCCAGCCTGCAGCCGACCGCTCAGGCCTTGAATGCCCTCATCGGCCCTGTCAACGGAAGTAACATTTTCGCCTACCAGCCCGACAATCCCGGTGCAGTTGGCATGTCCATTTCCGGTTATACGGGTAGCAGTGGCGGTGGCACCTGGTGGCAGACTGACACCTCCTGGCTAACCTCGGATTCATTGAGCGTAATTCACGGCGCGCACAATTTGACCCTCGGGGTCGATCTCGATCGCTTTCTCACCACTCGGCGGGCGGTCAACAATCCAGAGGGTTTGTTTTCATTCACAGGCTCGATCAGCTCCCCGGGAAGCGCGGCAGGCGCCCCGGCGGACTTCATGCTCGGGCTGCCCCAACAGGTTTATACCCCCGCTCCGGAAGTTAATGGCTCCGGCCTACAGTGGCGCGACGGTTTCTACGTTGAGGACAAGTGGGATACCACCCGAAGACTGACGCTGAGCATTGGTCTTCGCTATGGCCTATTCACCGTCCCGGTAAGCCCGACCGGCTATGCTACCACTTTAAATGCCACGCAGACTGCGCTGATTCCTGGCCCATCTGACATTCCTGATCCCTATTTCCCGCTCACCTCACCCTGGCATAAGGGATGGGCGCCCCGCTTCGGTTTTGCATATCGCCTCACTGATGCCTGGGTCGTGCGCGGCGGCTTCGGAATGTTTTACAACCCCAACCAAACCAACAGCTACACGTTGCTGGCTACGAATCCTCCCATGTCGTCAGCGTCTATTTATAATAGTTCTCCCAGCGCACAGCTCAGCTTCGCCGACCCTTCCGGAGGTTCTGCCACGGTTCCCAATTCCACCTGCCTCTTCAACGGCATCGCTATTTGCGGGAATACGGTCAGCGCCAAGTCCCTCAATCCCTACATGCCGCCCGCAACGATGGAGCAGTGGAGCTTCGATGTGGAGAGGTCGCTTTGGTCTAATGCGGGCCTCGATATCCAATATATGGGCAACCATACTTACCACCTCGACACCAGCTATTACAGCAATACGCCGTTCCCCAAAACCACGCCGTTTGTCGCGGCAGACCGGCCCAACCAAAACTTCGGATCCATTCGCGTTCTTGACAATATGGCGTGGGCCCACTACCACGGCCTCAACGCCGTTCTTACTCAGCGCTTCCACCAGGGCCTGGTCTTGACCGCGTCCTACACGTGGTCGCACTTTTTGGATGTCAGCGTGGATTCGAACGACGGCGGCCAACCCATGGACCCCTTGAATTGGGGTCTTGACTACGGCAACTCGACTCTGGACGTTCGCCAACGTTTCGTTACGGGCGTTGCCTATGAACTCCCGTTCCTCTCCGGATCAACAGGCTTGCTGCGAACGGTGGCAGAGGGCTGGCACGTTAATGGAATTTTTACCGCCAGGACCGGCTTGCCGTTCAACGTCACAGTCTCCGGTGATCCTGCCAACACCGGCCGCACGGGCCAGGAGCGGCCTCAACTTATTGGAACCCCAGTCAACCAGTGCGGTAGCTTGCTGATATCGTGCATCACCAATGCCTCGGCGGCATTTGCGCAACCGGCGAACGGATCTTACGGCACCACGCCGCGAAATATGCTTTATGGTCCGTCGTTCTGGAATCTGGACTTCTCGATCGGGAAGGATTTCAAGATCGGGGAGCTCGCTGACTTCAATCTTCGGGGCGAGGCTTTCAACGTGATGAATCACCCTAGCTTCGGCAACCCCTCATCGACGTTTGGTTCCTCCTCCTTCGGGAATATTACCTCGTTGGAAGGATTCAATGCCACGCGGACGATCCAGATTATGGCTCGCCTGAATTTCTAACGGCTGATCGCCGCCTATCGGCGGCCACGACGTAGTTGTCTGTGCGGGCACGCTGGTGCCGCAGGCTGTCTAGGAGACCGCGCACAGCAGAATGGCTGCCGGCGGCACTAACCCGCATATCACACGGAAGAATTGAAAAAGGCCGGTCATTGCATACCATAAAGCAAGTCGATTCCCGTTCGGCAAACTAGTCTTCACTCCCGCAGAGGAACCGGAGCCTTAAGGTTGTGATGAACGGCAAGGTCGAGACCCTCATATTTCAGACCGAAGGTAAGGTGCCCTTCCAGGTCGGCGCATGGGGCGTGACAGGGGTCAGAATGCACCATTCTACTTCATGCTTGATGCAGCGGTGTTCGCCAACGAAGACAACAAACGTCCTGCCCGCGGCGATTTCCCGTTTCGTTGACCTCGGAACGTAGTGACGCAGATTACGGATCTGGGCGGTGGCGCTTTTTGCGCGTGGATTCACCGCGCATCTCGACCCGGTAGGCGTTGTGCACCAAGCGGTCCAAGATGCTTTCCACCAGGGTAGGATCACCGAACTGTTGGTGGCACTTGGCCACCGTCATTGGACAGAGCGATTTCCACAAATCCACAACCTCTACTACAGGTTAATCTTTCTACAGGAATAACTACAGGAACTACAGGTGGTATGAACATCCTACTTGAAACAAAAGAGTTAGAACGGTTCTGCGCCACCAGATTTACGACGAAGCGCCACTAAATTTACGATGGTGCGCCACGTCTTTTACGATGGCATGATGGCAAGTGATTGATTCCTGGTCAGGTTTAGCGCCATTTCTTTTACGATGTTAACGACGAGAAATTCATCGGTTTTGAACAGGGCTGGCGGACTGAGTTTGAGCGCGAGGTACGATGGTCAGGTATAGGCCGTCTGAGGAGATGTATGCAGAACACGCGGGCCACCAGATTCTCACGTGCTTAAGCCAGGAACTGATTTTTTCGCGACAGGATCGATCCCTCGCATACTGCGCGGTCCCGAGCTGCTGGGCAAGGCCGTGGTCACCAAAGAGGGGAGTGCGGACCAGGCTGGACTTGGTCGTCCAGCATTTCCACGCGAGCTGTGTATAAAAGTCGAGAACGCCCGGAGCATTTGAAAGAGCTGCTACAACCCGGCGCTCAATGGGAATAGGGCTTTGTATCGCGTTTTGCCGACGGCCGGCGGCCTCAGCGGGTTGACGCTAAGTTTCTTCTGGCCCAGCGAATCCACGGCCAGGGTAACAAAGGCCGGCTGGTTCGCCGCCAGTCCGACACGCATGAAAGCGGATTGATATTGCGGGGCGATCGCCCGCGCCTGGGGCGCGCTCCATATCAGGAGCAGAAACGTGGGAATTAAGTAAGAACATCTCTTCAGCATGCTTGGTTCTCCAAATGAGAAACGGCTTCCTTCCCGGTTCGCGAGACTTGTTTGCACGTCGCCGGTCGATCCGCATCGCGCCCCTGGATGTTCGCCCATGACCGTTTCAGGCGCAGCTTCCCAGCGCGTCTGGAACAACAGTCGACACGAAACCCAACACTTCAACCGGAATCAACGTTTGGCCTTCGGTCAATTGAAAATATACATCCACTTGGGTGCAGGCGAGCACATTCTCTCCCCCGGGCGGTCACATCCAATGCCCACAACACCTTTCGTAAGTCCTGAAAAATCGTCGTCTGAGCTTATCTTCGTATCGGGCAACACCGCAGGGCCATCTTGCCCATAGTGAGCCTGCTGGGCGAGCGCCAGGACAGGTAATGCAAGCCCGACAGACAGGGTGCAAGCGAACGTGACCTGACCGGCACTTTTGGCACCGAGTGAAATGAGAGAGAATTCACTTGTGAGCGGACCGGTTGTCTGTACCAGATCTAAGGTGAGTTTTCGGCTGTTTTGAGGCCCATGAGATCGCCGCTAGCGGCGATCTCATGGGCGAATTCGTTCGGTGTCCTCTCTTCGAGAGCCCTGTGAGGACGGCTCTCATTATGTTCCCTTCGCCAGCTCTCGATGATCTGCCGGGTTTTGGCCAATTATCGCAAGTGGTATTGGAGC
>JBAUWE010000658.1:0-1651 GCA_049583595.1 Terriglobia bacterium | reverse complement strand
ATTGTGGACAGCGTAGGGCAAGTGGCGATCAACGCGGGATGGCGGGAAGCGAGCTCCTTACAGGCCAGGACTAATGTCGGCTGGTCCCCTTGGGCGCAACGGTAGACGAATTCAACAGTTCCTTTCTTTTCACTGAAGCCGTGTTCGTCCAACGCCGAAATGAATCCCTGACGGGCCTGGGCCAGAGTATCGTCCTGCACGAAATCGAGAAATCCCACGACGGGAGTTCCGGGTTTGTAAGCCCGGCTGCAACCCACCAGGACGCTGGCCAAAACGAGCACCATGGCCAAACTCATCCGGTTCAACCGCTTGAACCTTTGACGCATATCTTTACAAGGTACCTCACGCCTTTTCATTCCAATAGCGGGGCCGACGCGAGGCAACCAGCCTTTAGTCGACTCCCGCTTTATTGATCTGCTTCGACGATTAGCTTCCGCCAGAATTGAGGCGTGTGCGACTGTCGCTTGTCTATCCCAAATACCGGATCGCCAGGACCGTCACGTCGTCCGCTTGCTGGCGCCCCGCGGCAAACGCCTGGACTTCCGCAACCAGCCCGCTGACCACGCCCTCCACCGGCAAATTGCCGGACCGTTGAAACCAGTCTTCCAGCCGTTCTTCCGAGAAAAAGCCTTCGGACGCGCCGATCGCCTCGGTCACGCCGTCGGTGTACAGCAGAACTGCGTCTCCCGGCTTGAGCTGAGCGCGTTGGGTCTGGTAATTCGAGTTGGCGACCACTCCCAGAATCCGGCCGGGGGGGACTTCGAGAGCACGGACGTTTCCGTCACTGAACACGTACGGGGGATTGTGCCCGCCAATCCCGTACTCCAATTCACCGGTTCGGGTATTTAAGATGCCATAGAAAACGGTCACAAACATCGATGGGTCGCTCTGTGCGACCAAAATGCCGTTGACGTAGCCCAGACAATCGCTTGGTGAAAGTTTCTTAAGCGCCGTGGCGTGCAGCAAGGTCCGCGACACGGCCATTAAGATCGCCGCCGGAACTCCCTTGCCGGAAACATCACCAATCACAATACCAAGGTGGTCATTGTCGATCAGGAAGAAATCGTAGAAATCACCGCCCACTTCTTTGGCGGGGAGAATCTCCGCAAAGATCTCGAAATCTTTCCGTTCAGGAAACGGCGGAAAGCTGCGGGGGAGTATGGACAACTGGATGCGGGCCGCCACAGTCAACTCCTGCTGAAGAGATATCAGTTGCTCCCGCTCCCGTTCCGCTTGCTTGAGGTGGCTGATCGTCTGGATCGTCTTATTAATCGTGATTTCCAGATCTTCAAAATCGATAGGCTTTGTTACGAAGTCGAAGGCGCCGCGATTCATCGCAGTCCGAATATTCTGCAGGTCGCCGTATGCCGAGACAATTACGGCCTTGAGAAGCCGCTCAATACCGTCCAGCCGGGCGAGGAGCGTCAGCCCATCCATAACCGGCATATTGATGTCACTCAGCACCAGGTCAATTTCTTTGTCCCGGTCGAGTTTGTCCAGGGCCTCCTGTCCGTTCCCGGCGAAGCTGAACTCGAACTTTCCCTCGCGGATGTGCCTGCGGAACTTCTGTCGAATCAGAAGTTCCAGGTCGGGCTCATCGTCCACAATGAGAATTTTGTAGGACATTGAGTGCGCTCCTCAGCCGTCCGAC
>JBAUWE010000657.1:0-12571 GCA_049583595.1 Terriglobia bacterium | reverse complement strand
GCGCATTCTGGAAATGGATGCCAGCTCAAAAACCAACACTCTCAACGCGTATGTTTCAGGCCTGGGGGCAAGCAAGCGCGTGGTGGTGTGGGACACGACTCTCAAAAAAATGACGGACGGGGAGACGCTGCTGGTGCTGGGACATGAGACCGGGCACTACGTCCTGCACCACATCCTCAAAGAATTTGTTCTGATTGAACTGGTAGTGCTGGCCTTTATCGCGCTGGGGTTTCTCACGGTCAAAAAGCTGATCGGGCGATACGGCGGCCGAACCGGCGTCGAAGGCGAAGGGGACCTGGCATCTCTGCCCGTCATGCTGCTGGTCCTCACGGTCCTGACGTTCTTCTCGTCCCCCCTGGTGAACGGCATCTCGCGGCACTATGAGCACCAGGCCGACCAGTTTGCCCTGGAAGTTACTTACGGCGTGGTTCCGAACCCGAATGAGGCTGAAGCGCGGGCCTTTCAAATACTCGGCGAGCAGGACCTTTCCGACCCCGACCCGAATCCCTTCATCGTTTTCTGGCTTTACAGCCACCCGCCGCTGGATCGGCGCATCCAGTTTGCCTTGAGCTACAAACCCTGGGCGGAGGGCAAACCTTTGCAGTTTGTCCACCCCGCTAAGTTTTAATCGAAGTTACGGGGAAGTATGGGCACCCCGACTACGCCGTACCCTGGGCGCCAACGGCCTTACGGGCGGAAGCGACGTCGGCTTCCACCATCATTCTGACCAGTTGGGGAAAGTCTACCTTTGGATGCCAGTCAAGTTCCTCGCGGGCCAGAGTGGCATCAGCCCGCAGATCATGAATCTCACCCGTCCGGAGCAAGTGGGAGTCAATCTCCACCCAGTCTTCGACTGAGGGCACATCGGCGCCACCGGTAATCCGATGGAGTTCCACCAGGACCTGCCTGAGGAAATCCTCCACGCTGTGTGACGCTCCTGTGCCGATCACGTAATCTTTGGCGGAGCCGTTCTGCAACATGGCGTGCATCGCCTTCACGAAATCACCCGCAAACCCCCAGTCACGCCGGGAATGGAGGTTCCCCAGTTTGAGCTTCGTCCGGTCACCCATCGCCCAGCGGGCTGCTGCACGGGTGATTTTTCGCGTCACCATTTCCGGCCCCCGGCGCGGAGACTCGTGGTTGAACAGAATGCCTCCTGCAACAAAGACTCCGCGGTTCCGGTAAACTTCCGCCAGGCGGTGCGCCGCCATTTTGGAGACCCCGTAGGGAGACATGGGCTGCAATGGAGTCTGCTCATTCCGCGCACCGTCGGTGTTTCCAAACATCTCAGAGGTTGAAGCCTGGTAGACACGCGTATCGGGTTTCTGGCGTTCGACGATCTGCAGCAAGCGGGCGAGGCCTCCTGCGTTGATGTCCATCGTTTCAGACGGACACTCCCAACTGGTGGGCACAAAGACCTGGCCGGCCAGGTTGTAGAGTTCATCGGGCCAGGCCTTCTGGAACGCCACCGCAAGCGACTCGGCGTCGCGCATGTCGCCATAGGCAAATTCGATGCGGTGAACGATGGGTTCAAGCCATCGGAGGGTTTCCGGTTCACGCCGCACCAATCCCCAGACCTCATAACCCAGTCCCAGCAGATATTCGGCGAGGTAGCTTCCGTCCTGTCCCGAGATTCCTGTGATCAGTGCTTTCTTCATGGCAAAAAAATCCTTCAAGCCCACGGCGTTAGAAATTTTGGGCAAGCGCCGCCGGGTTGCCGCCAGCATCACGACCCGTCGCCCACCGCCCATATTCTACCAGCGCTACAGGGTCAGAACATCATTATAGACTTGCAGATTGGCTTCTGCGGTGCGGCGCCACGTGAATATCTTCGCACGCGCAAGACCACGCTCAATCATGACACTCCGCTGGTCGTCATCCTCCACGGCGCGCATGACCTTCTCGGCGATATTTCCAGGATCGTGCGGGTCCACATAGAGTGCGGCATCGCCTCCCACCTCCGGCAAAGAAGATGTTTGTGAAGCGACGACCGGCAGACCGTGTGCCATGGCTTCCAGCACCGGAAGGCCAAACCCCTCCTCGAATGAGGGGAAAAGAAATACACTCGCGGCCTCGTAGAGTACGGGGAGCTGCTCCGCCGGCGCGTAGCCGAGCAACACCACGCGTGAACCAAGCCCTTCAGTGCGGATAAAGTCGTGGATGGCTTCGCTGCCGTGCCCGTCTCCGCCTGCGATCACCAGCCGGTATCGCTCCGGCATATGGCGGAGTGCTTTCAGAGCATTGATCGTATTCTTTCGGGTCTGGATGACGCCCACGGTAAAGATCATCTCATTGCCTTTACCTACCAGTCGCTCCCGCTCCAGGGCACGATGCTCTGGACTGAGGGAAGCGGTGGGAAGGTCAACCCCAAATGGAATCAGGCGGACCTTTTCGCGCGGTACGTTCGAGTACTTCAGCAACTGGTCTGTGGTGTACTGCGACGGCGTAATGATGCGGACGGCCCGCTCCACTGCCTCCATCAGCAGTGCGGAAAACTTCTGCTGGAAATCCGGAGTCGAATAGTCCTTGCCGGTCACCGGGAACAGGTCGATCACCGTGACGATCTCTTTCCTGAATCGGAACGCCGGCGGCCGCTGCACCAGGCTGTGAAATACATCCGCCTGCCAGGGCAACCAGAACGTCCAGGGGTTCTGGTAGTAGCGCACGGAGAAGCTTGGCCCCCGGGAACCCGGCGTGGAATTGAAGCGAAGGAATTCCCGGCGCGATTTAAACCTTGAAAGCCTGTAACAGAGCAGGTAGTGGTGCTCACATTCGATTTCGGCAAGACATTCTATCAACCTCCGGCAATAGATCGCCACGCCGGAAGGCTGCGGTCCCACAGTATAAGTAGC
This sequence comes from Terriglobia bacterium, assembly GCA_049583595.1. GTDB lineage: Bacteria > Acidobacteriota > Terriglobia > UBA7540 > UBA7540 > SCRD01. The sequence goes on along the minus strand of JBAUWE010000657.1, from coordinate 9,719 downwards.
ATCAAGAGCGATCGTAGCCATCAGATGGATTTTCGATTTTGCAGCTTGATTTGTCGAATGATTTTTCCCGGGGCGGGCAACGCGCGAGCGCTCAAGCGTGCGGGGAACCCGAGATATCTTCCAGGTCGTACTCTTTGATTTTGCGATAGACGGTGGTCTTGCCGATCCCCAGCAGCTTGGCAGCGCGAAGGCGGTCGCCGCCCGTCATTTCCAGGGCCTGCCGGATGGCATCCCGCTCGATTTCGCGCAGAGTGGAAAAGCGCCGCTTGCCGCTTTCGTTTTGCATCGCGTAAAGGAGGCTCGAAGGAAGATCCCTCACCTGGATTTCGGGCCCCGACCCCAGCGCCAGCGCGCGTTGAACGCAGTTTTCCAGTTCACGGACGTTGCCGGGCCAATCATAACTCATCAGCCGGCTCATGGCGTCGTAGGAGACGTCCTTGGTACCGTCAGAAGTCCCGGCGTAACGGTCAATGAAGTGATGCACCAGCAGCGGAATATCATTTTTGCGGTCGCGGAGCGGAGGCAGCTTGATGGAAACAACATTGAGCCGGAAAAACAGGTCCTTACGGAAAGTCCCCCGAGTGATGGCGCCTTCCAGATGCTGATTGGTTCCGGCAATGATGCGGGCCTCAAGCGGCAACCGCTGATTGCTGCCGACCGGGCGCACCTCCCGTTCCTGAATGGCCCGCAGCAGTTTCGACTGGAGTTCCACCGGCAGTTCCGCAATTTCGTCCAGAAAGACCGTCCCTTTTCCTCCGTCCACCAGCAGGCCTCGGCGGTTCTGGCTGGCCCCCGTAAAGGCGCCACGGACGTGACCAAAAAGCTCGCTTTCGATCAGGTTAGAGGACAAGGCACCGCAATCCACTGGAACGAATGGAAGGTCACGCCAGGGACCGAATGAATGAACCGCGCGCGCGACAAGTTCCTTCCCTGTCCCGCTTTCTCCCAGCACCAGCACAGGATGACGTTTGGTGGCAACCTTCAGGATCGTCTCGTAGACTTTTTGCATTCTGGCGGACGCGCCAATCAGCGTTCCCAGACCCTGCCGAGCCTCAAGCTGTTCGCGAAGAAGACGGTTTTCCGCGGATATCCGCTGCTTCTGGATCAACCGGTCCAGAAGGCGTTTGAGGTCATTTATTTCGAAGGGCCCGATCAGATAGTCATTCGCACCTTGCCTGACGGCGTGGTGTGCAAGGCCGGCAGTCGCGTCGTCTGCAAGGACGATAACATCTGAATCGGGCGAGGTTGCCCTCGCGGTCTTGATCAGCTCAAATGCATCAAGGCCCGCCATCCGCGCGTCAGCCAGAATGACGTCAAATCCACCGTGTCCGAGGGCGTCAAAGGCGCCGGGCGCCGTTTCAGCAGTGCTCGCCGCAAGGCCCATCCTTTTTGCGACAGCAAGACACATTTCCCGAAGGGACTTATCTTGCGAGGTGATCAGGAGATGGACATCCATGGTTGACACACCCCGGCCAGGAACTCGTTAGACCGGAAAGAGTGCCCAGTATATGAAGCATACTTCAGCAAAGTCAAAACAAATCCCGATTTGGAACTCGTCCTCACGCGTCCATTCCCTAAACAGGAATACTTCCGGTAGCGTCTTCCTGATCACCACTAATCGATTGATTTTCAGGAGGGAAGCGCGCTTTCGAGCCGGTTTCACGCCCGGATGGCACCAATTTCAAAGGCTATATTCCGTAATCTATACTATATTGATTGGAAGGAGAGTCAGGTGCCAAGACAAGAAAAGATTCTTGTGGTTGACGATGACGCCAGCGAGAGAGAAGGCTTGGCTGAATTGTTGAGGATGTGGGGGTACGACGCCGACATCGCCGCCGATGGCCAGCAAGCCCTTGACCAGGTCGACGCGTTTAATCCCAGCGTTATTATTTCAGACCTCCGAATGCCTGGAATGAGCGGCATGGACGTCCTGCGGAAGGTGCGTGAATCGCGTCCTGATGTGACATTCATCATGCTGACTGCCCAGGGTACCATTGAGGAGGCCGTGGAGGCCACCAAGCTGGGGGCTTTTAACTTCCTGGAAAAGCCCGTCGACCCGAAGCGCTTGCAGGTTGAACTCCGCAATTGCCTGGAACGCCGCGAAAGTGAGCTGCAACTTGAAATCGCACACCGGCGCCTGCGCGAGGCCGGCATCCTGGGGCAGTTGGTAGGACACTCGAAGAAGATGCAGGAAGTGATGTCCATCATTGCCACCGTGGCACCCTCGCGGGCAAGCGTTCTGATTACGGGTGAAAGCGGAACCGGCAAAGAGTTGGCGGCACGGACCCTCCATGAGCTCAGCCCCAGAAAGGGCAAGCCGTTTGTGGCGGTGAATTGCGCCGCGATCCCGGAAACCCTGATGGAAAGCGAAATCTTTGGCCATGAGAGGGGCGCCTTTACGGGCGCCGTAGAGCGACGGATGGGCTGTTTTGAACTCGCCGACGGCGGCACCCTGCTGCTGGACGAGATTGGCGAGATGCCCGCGCAGACACAGGCCAAGCTATTGCGGGTGCTTGAAGACTCCAAACTCCGCCGTCTGGGCAGCAAGAACGAGATATCCGTTGACGTCCGGGTGCTGGCCGCAACCAACAAGGTTCCCGCTGAAGCCGTTTCCAAGGGAGAGCTTCGAAACGATCTTTACTTCCGCCTTAACGTTGTGCAGATTGTCATGCCCCCGTTGCGCGAACACCTGGGAGATCTGGAATCCTTGGCCCAGGCGCTGATCGAAGACCTGAATCGCAAACACCGAACCACGGTCAAAGTCCTGGATAGCAGCGCGTTGGAAGCTTTCCGCCGCCATTCGTGGCCCGGCAACATTCGTGAGCTTCGAAATACGCTGGAGCGCATGATGGTTTTGAGCCAGGGAGAAGTGCTGCGAAGCAGCGACCTTCCGGGTGATTTTGGAAAGGCTTCTACGGCTGCGATGGGTGATGAACTTCATCTCCGAGCGGGAATGACCGTTGCAGAAGCGGAACGCCGGCTGATTTTTGAGACACTGGCTTTTACCAGCAATAATAAGACCCGCGCTGCTGAGATGCTGGGTATCAGCCTGAAAACTCTTCACAATAAGTTGAAGGAATATGAGGCTGAGCCTCAAAGCTAAGCTGACGGCACTGATCGGCCTTCTGGTGCTGGTGGTGGTGCTGGCCATCTCCGCCCTTTACCTCTTTATCCTGACGCACGAGGCCCTCGCTGACGTGGGGCGAAGGGGATCATTTGTAGGCCGTGAAATTTATCATCAGGCCCAGACGGTCCTGGCCCAGAGCCATCTGCCTGCCGGTGTCGAGCTTGCAGATACTCAAGCAGTTCACCAGTTCATTCAATCGCGCCTGGCGCAAGATCCCAACCTGAACTCGACCATTGAGTCTGCTGTGGGCTACTCGCCCACGACGTATTACGCCACCATCACCGATACGAAAAATGTTGTTCTGGTTCATAATGATCCCACACAGATCGGCACCGCTTTCAATCCGGCTCCACCCTTTGACCAGCTTCTGAACTCGGGCATCTTCGACCAGCTCCGCGTGATCTACGGGCCGCAAACCGTTTACGAAGTGGATTTGCCGATCAAGATGGGCGATCGTCCGCTTGGGAATGTTCGAGTGGGCGTTTCAACCGTTTTCGTGGCCCACCAGTTGACGCCGGAATTGCACCGGGCCTTGTTGCTGGCCCTTCTGGCGCTGGTTCTGGCGACGCTTTCCGCAAGTCTGCTTTCCTATGGCGTACTGCGTCCCCTCAAGACCATCTCCCGCACTGTCGAAAGGATGGCGCGAGGAGAGAGCCACGAACCGCTGAAGGTGAATCGCAAAGACGAATGGGGCATTCTATCTTCCAAGTTGAATCTGCTGGGTGAGCAAATTCGGGGTGAGAAGACGGCGTTTACCCGGCTCAAAGAGAACCTCGACCAGCTTTTCTCCAACCTGGCGGACGGCCTGCTGCTTTTTGACGGGCAGGACCAGCTGGTGCTTGCCACTCCTGCGGTGGAGCGGTTTCTGGGAGCTGATCCTGCGTCACTGCTGCACCGCACGGCGGGGGAAATTTTCTGGAGCGATCATCCGATGGATCGCGTGCTCCGCGAGGCGTTCGAGGATCGACACCCGGTTGTGTGGGAGTCAACGGAAGATGACGATGACGACGGGGAAGGGTATCCCCGCATCTCTGCCAGCGTGCAGTTTGCACAGAAGGAGGGCGAACCGGTGGGCGCTCTGGTAACGGTCCGGGACGCTGGCACACGAGCTCAACTGGAAGACCAGATCGCCGTGGCAACAAGGTTGGCGGCCCTTGGCCGGATTACTTCCGGAGTGGCGCATGAAGTCAAGAACCCCCTGAACGCCATGGTCCTGCAACTTGAAATTCTGAAGGCCAAGCTTGCCGAGCACGGCACGGCGGTTAAGCCCCAGATTGAAACCCTTTCCTCGGAGATCCGTCGCCTCGACCGTGTGGTGAAGACATTTCTCGACTTTACGCGTCCCGTGGAATTGCGCCTGAGCGAAACGGACCTGGAGCAGATGCTCCAGGAAGTCTTCACTCTCGCTGAACCCCAGGCCCGCCAAAACCAGGTTCGTCTGACGATTGAAAAGAACGGCCCGGTCCCCAAACTGAAGGTCGACCGCGATCTCTTCAAACAGGCCCTCCTGAACCTGGTGCTGAACGGATGTCAGGCCATGCCTTCTGGAGGCGAATTGAAAGTCAGACCCAGAAAATCGGAACGCCGTGTGGAGCTTGAAATTGAAGACCAGGGTGTAGGAATCCCTGCCGATGTACAATCCAGGATATTTTCCCTCTTCTTTACGACCAAGCCCGGAGGGTCAGGCGTGGGCCTGGCCATGGCCTATCGGATCATTCAGCTTCATAACGGCTCCATCGGCTTTTCAAGCGAACCGAATCGCGGGACAACCTTTCGAATCGCCTTGCCTGCTTAGGCGGGGGCCTGGCCCCGGTTCCGGCCTTCCTGCCAGATTGGACTTAACAGAAGGTTGTTGCTACCCCTAAAAGAATATCGGGAGTAAAATAGGCTCAGAATGATTGGAGGTCAACGAGAGAAGAAACCCTTTCGTTGCGATGGAGCGCACGGAAAGCGACGTCCTGCGCTTACCAAACCTGGGTTCGAGAGGAGGAGCCATGTCCCTGAAGAAGCTCCAGAAGTTTTTCGCCGGGCCCGCGCCACACCTGCCGCGGGAAGACGCCATGAAGGTGTTCACTCGTGATCAATTTCAGTGCCAGTATTGCGGACTGGATGGATTGCACCAGTTCACAAACTGGATGGTCCTCACGGTTGACCACGTTCACCCGCATTCCCATGGCGGGGCGCGGAAAATGGACAACCTCGTCACCTGCTGCCAGCCGTGCAATGTGATCAAGGGAAAGCGCCTCTTCAAAACGTTCGAAGACGCCAAAGCCTTTGTGATGAAGAAACGCAAAGAATGGGAACATCAATACGAGCAGCAGGCAAGGGCGACTGAGAAAAAGATTGCGAGCCACCATACCGCCTGAGATCGCAGACGCGTGGATCTGATCAAATCCCGTCGCGAGTTACCAAGAGCTGGTAGCTCATCATGCGAAGTGTATCCGATTGCCAGCCAGGTACTCGTACAGTTTTTTCCCGGAGCCGAAGGGCCGGGCTGCCCCTGCCCACGGTCTTTGCTGAAGTGATAGAATTAAAATACCTTGAGCTGGAAAGCAGCAGTTTTCAGTATTGCCGTAATTTTTGGCGGCTGCCCTAAGAGGCAGACGGGACCGCAGGTGGTATACGTTCCCACGCCGCCGCCGGCTGCGAGACCTTCGCAGTCGGACCAGAGCATTGTTGTGCAGGCTCCGTCTCCGCCAGCCCCCATCGAAGCCAAGCAAGACGCTCCCCCGCCGCCTCCGCCGGAGCCCGCGCCCAGCAGTCCTCCCCGTCCCCGGAGGCAGGAAGCGAAAACCCAACCGGAGAAGCCCTCTGCTGAAGTTCCTGCGCTGCAATCGGCCATAAGCTCCGGCCAGGCGTCGCAATTGCAGGGGCAGGTGGTCAAACTGCAACACGAGATTGAAAAGCGAATTCTTGTCCTCAGCCGCGAATGGTTATCGCCGTCCCAGCGCGGCACGTTGGAAGGAGCGCGCGGATTTCTTCAGAATTCCCACAAGGCACTTCAGGAAGCAGATTACCAGCGGGCCTTAATCCTTGCTCAAAAGGCGGATCTTCTAGTTGCTTCTCTTGAGCAGACTCATTAGCCCGATCAGGACGCACCGTCCTCCGTCCTAATCCTTCAATAAACTTGTGAGTAAATCGCCGAATCAAAACCTCACATCCACTGGTGACGGTTTGAATAGAACGTGACCCGACGATGGGGAAACTTTTCCTTGAAAGCCCGATACCGCCTGAGGATCTTCTCGTAACGTTGGTTTGAGGTCCTCAGCTTGCGGTGAGGCAGATCAATCAACGCCTGCTCCACGCTCCACACGTTGTTCAGCGAAAAACGCCAGTCTGTCCTGATCAGCGTCCGGAGATCCGCCAGCGCGTAGCCGACGATCCGAGCCTCCTCGGTGACAAACGGGTCCACATAACTCATCACCAGGTGTCGCAGGGTTCGATAAAGAGGCTTTCGGCCCTGGAGACTGAAATCGCGCGACTGCCCCACGGCTCCCCATCGGCCGCGTTGGCGGAAAGCAAACACCACATGATCCAGCCTGTCTTTGGATTCGAGATCCAGCAATAGCGGCGGGTGCCCATGCTGTTCCAATATGGTGGCCGCTACGAAAGCCGCCTCCAGGCAATGGGAAGTTGTCCGTCTCAGGGTGCCGCGGAAGCTTCTCAGCGTTTCACCGTTCTTTTCGTGGTTGTAAGTGAATGTCCGGATAAATTTCTGCACCTGGCGGGGTGTCCGGTAAGTTTGAATGATCTTCCATTCCTTGGGGGTGAAGGATTCCGGCGGCGGCAGCTCGTAGGGCGATTTCGGTCTGAATTTGCGCGGGCGCAAGTTTTCTAGTCTCCCGTCCCCCAGCGATCATACCAGAGCTGGAAGCAGAGAAGCGTCCAAAGGGCCTTGCGGTGGTCAGCTTTGCCCGAGCAATGTTCACCGATCAGCTGCTGGACATACGCGCTATTAAAAAGCCCCTGGCGATTCAGCTTTCCTTCTTCCAGCGTTTCAGCCACAAGCGGCCGAAGTTCATTGCGAAGCCAGCTTGCAATCGGCACAGTGAATCCGCGCTTTTGCCGGTACACGATCTTGTGCGGCAGCCATTTTTCGACAGCCTTCTTCAAAATGTATTTGCCCTTGAAACCTCGAACCTTGAGGCTGGTAGGCAGGCCCGCCGCAAACTCAATCAGGCGGTGGTCCAGAAAGGGGGTCCTCATTTCCAGCGAGCACGCCATGCTGGCACGGTCCACCTTGACCAGCAGGTTGTCTTCAAGGTACATCCGGAAATCCAGATAAAGCATTTCCGCCAGGACTTCATCAAACCGGGCGCCGTCCAGAACCCGCGACAGGGGATTGAAGATCGCGCTGACTGGCGAATGCGACCGGGCCCATTGCGGTGTAAAGAGCTGTTCGAGTTCCTCTGCTGAAAACATGCCAAACCACGAATGATGGCGCACCGCTGGATCCTTTTCGGCATGGGTCAGGAAGCGCCGGAGAAACAGCCCTTTGGGCACGGCATCTGAAGTGACCGGCAAGAGTTCGCGCAATCGATCAAAAACCTGTCGCCGCAGAAATTCGGGAAGCCTCAGGTAATATTCCGCCGCGCGGGCCCCCAGATAGGTGGGATAACCTCCAAACAATTCATCGGCGCCCTCTCCGCTAAGGGCAACCTTGATGTGCTGCCGCGCAAAGCAAGACAGGAGATAAGTGGGAATAATGGCCGGGTCGGCCATCGGCTCGTCGAGATGATCGATCAGTGTCAGCAATGCCCCGCGCATGGACTGGTCGTCGGCCGTCAGGACATGATGCTTGGTATTGAAATGCCTGGCTACGTAGGCGGCATATTCACCTTCATCGAAGGTGCGCTGGGGAAACGAAACCGAGAAGCTGTTGACGTTTCCGGGCGAAAGCTCGCTCATAGAGGCAACCACCGTGGAGGAATCAATACCGCCACTCAGGAAAACTCCCAATGGCACGTCACTCACCAGGCGAGACACTGCCGCTTCGCGCAGCTTTTCGCGAAGTTCTTCACAGGCCTGCAGTTCCTGCTTCCAACTCATTCTTCCTGCATCCGGCGCCCGCAGATAATCCTGCATTCGCCAGTAGCACTTGATGTTCATTTGTTGGTTTTCAACCACCATCAGGTGCGCAGCGGGCAGTTTCTTGATGTCGGCATAAACCGATCGTGGAGTGGGAAAGTAGCCGTAAAAGAAATACTGAGAGACCGCCTCGGGATCGAGCCGCCGGCTGACGCCGGGATGCTGCAGAATTGTTTTGATTTCCGACCCGAACAGCAGCATGTCATCCTGCAGCCAGTAGTAAAGCGGTTTTTCACCGGCCCGGTCACGGGCCAGCACCAGCCGTCTCGCGCCCTCGTCCCACAGCGCGATGGCGAACATGCCGTTCAGATCGTGTACAAAATCAGCGCCCTTCTCCTCATAGAGATGGGCGATCACCTCACCGTCGGATTGCGTCTTGAACCGGTGACCCCGTTCGAGCAGTCCTTTGCGAAGCTCGCGGTAGTTATAAATCTCGCCGTTAAAAACCAGGTTGATCTCGCCGGTTTCGTTCGACAGCGGCTGGTCGCCTGTTTCGAGGTCGATAATGCTCAGCCGCCGAATGGCAAGCGCCAGGTGGGGCCGCACGAATTTGCCCTCGCTGTCCGGGCCTCGATGCCGGATCTGCGCCGACATCCGGTCAATCAAACCAGGGCTTTCAAGCGGCCTCTGTCTCAGGTTATGAATACCGCAAATTCCACACATAGAATGATGACTTTGGGAGCCCCGCATTGCCGGGCGGATACCACGCCCGCTTTCAGTCTCCCTTCTCCGGAGGACGGGTCGGACCCGTGTCAACGGGTATTTCCCAGACAGAATATTGCCATCCTGTCCACATAGGTTCCATGGTGCGAACAGAGTTGGCTAATTCCTTCACTTGATCATTTCTGACCAGCACGAGCACGGGCGTCGAACGCCGTTTCGCCAGCAAGGCGTCCTCCTCCATCACCAGGGGCATCCCGTCCGTCGCCGCGGGAGCAAGGCTCTGGGGCAATTGCCCGGTCCTGGCCTTCAACTGGATTCCGGGCCACTGCGTCACAATGTAGTTGCTGGTCAGCTCGTCAGCGGTTGAAGAAATCAGGCCCACCGGCCGGCGCAAATAGAACGGCAGCCCCGTCCGAAAATAATAATACCCGTAGATGGGAAGATTCTTCTGGGGACTGTCGAGAATGGTTTGCGCAAGGGCGCGGCTCGATTTTTCGGAAGCAAAAAGTTCCAGCGGATGAAACCAGCGAACCAGTATCAGAGGAAAACAACAGGCGACCACCGCGAACATAATGGCCGTGGTATTTCTTTTCTTCGCCCGCGCACAAAGATTTCGCCCGATGATTCCCAGTGCGGCCAGAATGACTCCGGTATAGACCATTGTGGGGCCCAGCAAGGCGAAGACATCATGCGGCATCTTCTTCTGGAGCCGGCCGTGGGGAAAAAGAAAGTGCTGAAAGTGAGGGACTGCCGCGATGATGATTCCCAGCGCGATCAGGGTGGCAAAGCCCCCCGTCAGCCAGTCAGGAGCCCGGGCCTCCTGTGCGGATTCCGCCCCTGT
>JBAUWE010000656.1:0-2929 GCA_049583595.1 Terriglobia bacterium | reverse complement strand
GTTATATTCATGGCAATGGAAGCATAATCGAACCCTGAGCGAACGCCCTGATGCCGGTCCAAATATAACAACGGAGAGCTGCCTGCTGATGAAACACGTCACACGTCGGAAATTTATGGGTAAGGCCGGATGGGCCACCGTTCCCGCCTGCTCGCCCATCCTGATCGCATCGGATGAGGCGGTGTTGTCATTCGCCGCGCAGGATGCGCCAGGCACGACGGCCGTCCTGGACGATTTTGAAACGGCGGAGTCGCTCAAGCGGTGGGACGGCCAGGTGACCCTCTCGCGGGAGCATGCAGGCCACGGGCTCCAGTCACTGAAAGTAACGCTGTTCCCGAAAACACTTTCGACTGAAAAACTTTCCAAAGACTGGCAGGGATATGACCGCCTGCTCCTGGACATCTTTAACCCGGAGTCGGACACCTTGATGCTGGGGCTGGGCATTTACGATGAACTGGCCGATGACTCCACGGCGGATTCCCTGGATGAAGCTTTCCGTGTGGGCCGTGACCTCTTCCTCATTCCCGGAATGAATCACATCGAAGTGGAGTTGGGCGGATTGCAGGTTTCTGCGAGCACGCGCAGGCTGGCGCTCGACAAGGTGCGAAAGTTCACTCTCACAGCCGGAGGCCTGCGCCGGCCGGTTGTGATTTATGTGGACAACCTGCGGCTTGTGAAAGGCCACGAAGGCGAGGTGACGGCTTCGCTCCGCCGGCCTGAAGATGGAACCCTCAGGCTCGGCAATGGTTTCATCATCCCGGGTCAGGTGGGGCCGCACGACGCCATCCCGGAATCCGCCAGCGTCAAGCGCAAGCGGGAAGAAGCACGGAAGGAACTCAGCCGGCTGAAAGAAACGATTGCAGCCGCGCAAATGATGGGGCTGGAGACGATTGATCAAGAAATCCCGCTGGTGACGGCAGAGCTGGGACTCGACGTCCGCACCCAGGTGCCCTGGTTCAACAACGACGGCGCAAAGAGTGAGATGTTTGATTACGTGACGGACTCCTGCCGTGCCGGCCGCCTGGACCTGGACGATCTGATCTCGGGCGCACGGCGCCTGCCCGACACTGACGACACCCAGGTGGACAAGAGTTCCGTTCCGGTTTATCCCCACCTCAGGGGCCTCAGGATGAAGGACGGCTTCTTTGTCAACGACGACGGCGAACCGCTGCTGATCCTGTCCCTTCACTCACCGAGCAAGCAGCTGACCCGGTTTTTCGCCACGCCTTTCCAGCACATTGAGAGTTACACCGCCGGTGGCGGATCGCGCTGGACGATTGATCGGTCTCCGGTATACGCAGCCTTCAAAAAATATCCCGACACTCACCGGGTGGGGTGGGACGGCTGGTGCGGGCACCTGATCCGCGACCGTTGGTCCATGGGAGGCGGCCGGGGAGAAGTGGTCATTTGCCTGGAGAGCCCGCACATCAAGCGGGCCATTGAACAATACATCCAAGACGAAACGCCCGGCTGGAAGAAGAATCCCGAACTGCTTTATAACATCATGGCTTACGAGCTGCAATACATCTGCTACTGCGAACGCAGCCAGCAGATGTTTCGCGAGTGGCTGCAGCAGAAATACCAGAATTCTGTCAAGGCTGTGAACAAGTGCTGGAAGACGGAATTCCAGAGCTTCGACCAGATCGTCGCCCCTCCGACGAAGCACGCGGTTCCCCTGCCGGGCACCAATCGAGCCCAATGGTTTGACTGGGCCTGCTTTAACCAGGAGCGCTTTACCCATCACCTGGCGTGGGTGAAGAGTGTGATGCGGAAGTTCGGGGCTGAAACGCCCATCACCTCCGGAGGCAGTTCCAGCATGCTGGCAGGAAGCAATGGAACGTCCGGCATTGATGAGGAACTGCTGATCAGCCAGGTTAACGACATCGTATTGCAGGAAGGCGGCGGGTCCACCCTTGGGACCGACCTGGAGTGGGCGTTGGCCTTGCGGAAGATGCCCCTTGCGGACCCGGAACTGTCCGGCCAGGTGCGTGACCTGCTGCCGCAATTCCTGCACGGCAAGACTGTGATGCAGCTCTATTACTGGCCTTCCCAGCCTAATGCACAATTTCCCCGTGGCAACGGGTCCGCCATCCCCTACAGTTGGCGGTGGCCGCTCAGCGATGTGGCGGAACTGCTGCGCGTCGCTCTCGATATCCGCCGGCTGAACAAGGAGATTGCCGCCTTCGCTACCGCCCAACCCGACGTGGCCATTCTGTATTCAAAGACGTCGATCATCCAGGTCCCTCCCGAATTGATGCGTGCGCGCTCGACGCCCTATCTGGCCGAACTCAGGCGCGTGTACGAAGGAAGCCTCTGCCTCGACGCGAACACGACCTTCATCACTGAAAAGCAAATCCTCAAGGGGATGGCGTCCCGGTACAAAGTGATTCTCATTCCCGCCGCCAAGCACCTGCCTCCGGAGGTGGCCCAGGCGCTGCTCGATTATGTGCAGGAAGGCGGACACCTGGTGGTTACCCCCGAATCCCTCATGACCGACCCGTATCTACGGCCTCTGGATTTCTTCGACCAGATCGGGATCCGAATCCTGAACTCCAGCGCTGCTTCCGGTTACAAGCTGGGCGCGCTGGAGCAGCAGTACGACCAGACAATGCGGCAGTCGATGGCGTCACGCGGCGTGGTCACCAGAGAAATCACCACGCTGCCCAGTGAAGAACTTGGCAAGACCGCGTTCAAGCTCAGCGGCCGGGGAGTTGTCCAGACTCTGGCAGCAGGCAGCGGGAATGCTGTCATAGCTCGATTCTCAGACGGACACGCTGCGGTGGTCCGGCACACGCGGGGGCAGGGAAAAGTGTATTGCCTGGCCATGCCTCTCGAACCGTCCAGCTACGCCCGGCTGCTCGACCGCCTGTTCGAGTACGCTAAAATCTCGCGCCCCGTCCGCTTTACGGACTCAGAAGGGCAGCGCATC
>JBAUWE010000655.1:0-2254 GCA_049583595.1 Terriglobia bacterium | reverse complement strand
GTATAAATGGTGTTAATTGCAAAATTGCTTGAGGCTGTAAAGACGGCGGTCGAACCCGAGCAAGCGATTGTTCCTGCCACGGGAGTTGCACCCGGCCCCGTCACGGTAAAGGTTGACAGCGTGACCGTTGCACAGTTGATCGCCTGACTGAAGGTTGCGGAGATGGATGGCTGATTGATGGGCACCCCGGTTGCGCCATTCGTGGGGCTTGTGGAAATCACTGCAGGAGGGAGCGCGGTGGTAAAGCTCCATACAAAGTTACCGGCCAGCGGATCGCCCTCCGCATCCGTGATTTCGATTGTCAGCGTGGCCGTGTACAACGCATTGGAGGCGAGAACGCCCGCGGGCGTAAAGGTTGCAGTGGTGCCCGAACAGGAGACCACTCCGGTTACGGGAGTTGCGCCCGGCCCCGTGACCGTAAACGTTGAGGCGGTGACCGTTGCACAATTCAGCGTTTCACTGAAGGTTGCTGTGAGTGTCTGATTGATGGCCACACCTGCAGCGCCATCGGCGGGGCTGGTGGAATTCACGGCAAGCCCGGACACGATGCTGAACGGCACCGCGTTGGTGGTGATGTCCGAACTTGTGACCCTGATGCTCACAGCGCCGGGCGTGGCATTCGCCGCGATGGCAAACGTGGCGGTGATCTGGGTGCTGCTCACCACCGTCGCGTTGGTGACGGTGATCAGCGCTCCGCCCACCCCGACCGTGGCTCCCGTTGCGAAATTCGTACCCGTCAGGGTGACGCCCACGGTTTGTCCCTGGACACCCGAATTGGGGCTGATCGAGGTCAGCGTGGGTGCGAGGGTTCCCCGCTCCCGGCCGCATGCGGCCACAAAAACGACCAGCAGGAGTGCCATCCGCCACGTCTTGCTAACTTTCCATGCGCCCATTTGCGGCCTCTCTTCGTTTAATGACATCGGATTTCCTCCCGGCTCAGTGGCCGTCGTGCCCCAACAGACATGGCAGCAGCAGAACCTTATCCAATCGGCTTCTGACGCGTCTGTTCGAACTTTAGATTTTTATCGGCAGGCAGAAGGAGCACATGAAGGACGACCGCACATTTTCACCGCAAAGTGATGGCTGACGGCCTTGGATTCTTGAAGGAAGCTCCGCCACTGCGGGACAGCGGCGACCCTACTCCCAACCCGGAAGGGGCCGAGTGCAGCGCAGGCCTTAAAGATCTCTCTGGCGAAATACTCTCCGAAGGGCTGACAAGTATTCCCGTAGCCGAAAGGGAGGCTATTTGTCGAGCGAGCAGAGTTTTGGTGGTTCCCGAACCAAGAACCGCAAAGTTTAAGAAACAACTGTGCGCTACCTGCTTCGGGGGCTTTGGAAGCGCGCGGTGTCGAATAGTTTCCCAGGCACCCGCCTCAAAAAGCTCGTTTGGAGCGAAGACCCGGCCGCAACAGGTTTGCTGATCTGATAGTTCACGTCGCGGGAAACCACCGTGTATGGGCCGAGTATCCGGGCCTTGGCCGTGGACTTCGAAGCCGTCTGCAGCCACATTCCGCCGACATCGCCGTAGGCCAGCGCGACGCGCACATCCCGCACCCACCAGGAGGGGTTCTTTGCGGGCTGGCCCTCGAAGCGGCGAATCAAGTAGGTGTTGGCGTCAACCCAGACGTTCCCATGGAGCAGATGTTTGTCTTTGCGCCTGGGAAGCAACTCAAGCACGTAGCAGTGTTGGCCGCTTACGTCTTCCTCGCGGATGAAGCGGAAACCATAATTCTCCGGCGATAGGTCGGTGGAAGCGTAATCCTTCGTAATTTCAGTTTCACTTGCCAGGATTCGGCGAACAATGATTTGTCCCAGGCTGCTCCCGCGGGCCTCCTGAATGGTGTACTTCTTGGAGTCCGGAGGAACGAAGTCCACATCGGCAATCACCTCGGACTTGCTCTTGCTGTCATCCTTGCCAAACAGCTTGTAGTCGCGCGTGACGGTATAAGGACGAAAGCTGGCGCGGTTCTCAGCCCGGGCGTGCGCCATGCGGGCGATGATGGTTCCCACGGTTGGGACCGAGCTTGCAACCTGAGCCGATGCGGATGCCATTCCGGCGATTAAATAGAGAAGTAGCAACCACGCGGCATGCTGGCGGGCAGCCGTGTAAAAAAAGCTCCATCCTGCTTTGCCAATCTTGAACCACGAGTATTGCGGCATTCTCGTACCCTCAGAGATCATTCGTCAGGTTTTCAGACTTGAATGACCCTACCCAACACAACAGCCAGCAGGCCCGGAATGCGAGGAACTGCAG
>JBAUWE010000654.1:0-1652 GCA_049583595.1 Terriglobia bacterium | reverse complement strand
TTTGCATATTATCTCAATGAATCACCAGTTTCCAGAATCCCTAATTTTGATTGAAAAAGTCCATCGATTTGGATATAAATACGCAACCTATTTACGATGCTCCAATTCCATTTGACCTGAAGCGGTTTTGCATTTACAGAATCAAGTTCAATTTCTAATCTGATTTTTATGCTTTTTTGAGTAATCCATATAATGAGTTCCTCTGTTTGAAACCTTAAAAACGGAGGTGCCGTTTTGGCAGATGCAGGTTTTAAGCGTAAGCTCGCCGCCATCCTCAGTGCCGATGTGCAAGGTTACAGCCGGCTTATGGACGACGATGAAGAAGTTACCGTCCGCACCCTAACCGTTTACCGTACCGCAATTAATGATCTGGTCCAGCAATACCGTGGTCGTGTTATAGACACACCGGGAGACAACATCCTGGCAGAGTTTACCAGTGTGGTGGATGCAGTAAACTGTGCTGTGGAGATTCAGCGTGAGCTTGCTGAACGCAATACTGAGCTGCTGGAAAAACGAAGGATGCAGTTTCGCATCGGGGTCAACCTCGGAGATGTTATCGAGGAAGAAGGGCGAATTTACGGTGATGGTGTTAATATTACAGCCCGCGTGGAAGCGATGGCTGAAGCAGGGGGCATCTGCATTTCCGGCAGGGCTTACGATCAGGTGGAAAATAAGCTCGGGCTGGAATATGAGGATTTGGGAGAGCATCAGGTTAAAAATATTACAAGGCCTATCCGCGTATTTAGGGTGCTTTCGTTTCCGGATGCAGCTGCTCATCGAGTGGTAAAAGCGAAAAAAACATTGGAAAGAAAATGGCGAAAGATCGCCTTTGGGATAGCAGCAGTTTTAGTTGGGGCGATTGCAATAGCAACAATTTGGAACTTTTATTTGCGGCCTTCCGAGGTGGAGGTGGCATCCGTGGCAAGGATGGCGCACCCATTACCGGATAAGCCCTCTATTGCGGTGTTGCCTTTTGAAAACATGAGTGGTGACCCTGCACAGGATTACTTCAGCGACGGGCTGACCGACCAGATCATCAGCACACTGTCCAAGCTTCGAGGCCTATTTGTGATCTCGCGCAGTTCAGTTTTTACCTACAAAGGGAAACCCGTGAAGGTTCAAAAGGTCGCAGAGGATTTAGGGGTAAAGTACGTGCTGGAAGGCAGTGTGCAGAGAACAGCCGACCGAGTTCGGATCACTGCCCAGTTAATCGATGCGACTACAGGGCATCATATTTGGTCGGAAGGCTACGATCGTGAAGCAAAAGACATATTTGCGATTCAAGATGACATTACCATAAAGATCACGAGTGCCCTGCGGGTGGAGCTAACAGAGGGTGAGCAAGCCCGCGTGTGGGATAAAAATACGACGACGAATCTTAGAGCCTGGGAAAAATTTCTGCAAGCAATAGATTATAGTTATCGGTACACGAAAGAGGACAACGCCACAGCGCGACGATTATATGAGGAGGCCATTGCCCTGGACCCTAAGTATGATCTTGCCTATGCTGCTATAGGTTGGACTTACTGGTTCGATGCGAGGTTTGGGTGGGTTGAGTCTCGGGCCGAATCTATTAAAATGGCTCTGAAATATGCGCAAAAAGCGATTCAGCTGAATGACACCTCGGACTTTGCTTACCTATTGATTGGCGG
>JBAUWE010000653.1:0-3940 GCA_049583595.1 Terriglobia bacterium | reverse complement strand
GCCAGGCCCACGGCGTTGCGCAGGCCGCTGGCGTAAATCTTTGCATTCTTGCCGTCAGGATCGGCCACCTGGATGGCGGCGCGACGCGGGTCAGATTCAACGCAGACGTTGCAGTCGGAACCGGCGGAAACAAACATCTTGCTGCCGTCCAGGCTAAAGACCACGGTCCGGGTGGAATGCATTCCGCCGGAGGGCAGGTCGAGGATATGTTCGCGGCCGCCTGTGCGTTTGGAGGTTTTCGGATCGTAGGGGAAGCGGATCACCTCATTGGTGTCGGCGATGTAAACATAGTTGTCGTGGAAGGCGATGCCGAACGGCTCGTTCAGTTTGTCGGCAAAAGTCGTTCGCGTGTCGGAGGCCTTTCCGCTGCCGGGATCGTGCAGAACGTAAACCGTGTTGCCTCCCGTGTCAGCGAGAAAGACGTCGCCGTTGGGCGCAACGGCGAGATAACGCGGTTCCTTGAATCCTTTGGCAAACATGGAAACCTGGAAGCCCGCGAGCGCTCTGGGCTTAAAACCGGGCGATGGCCGTCCCTGCGAGGGATTGGCCACAATAGGCTTGGTAAAGGGTTTGGGCAGATTGGGCTCCTGGCCGTGCGTGACGTGCACGACCTGCCCGAAACCAAAGGGGCCGGCCAAAAAAATGACAACCAGCAGGTTGATGATCTTCATTCGCTCTCCTTAACTGATCTGGATGCTCAATAGGACCTCAGATTTTATGATGCCACACCTCATGGGCTCAACTTTTCAATCGCCTCTTGCAGGGCGGTGACGGCCAGCATGCTGGCGTGGCGCGAGGCTGTGGGCAGGCCGCCCAGTCCCGTTTCGATCTGTTCCGTGCTGATCGCCGCGAGTTCCGCCACGGACTTTCCTTTGATGGTGTCCGTCAGCCATGAGCCGCAGGCAATGGCCGGAACGCATCCCTGCACTTTGAACCTGGCTTCGGACACTTTGCCCTCGCGAACCCGAATCCATAGCTTCATCGAGTCGCCGCAGACGGGATTACTGGCTTCCACCACGGTCGCCGGCTGGTCAATTTCGCCCACGTTACGCGGGTTGTGGAAATGGTCCAGGACCTCGTCAGAATACATCACGCCCCTACACAAACAACATTTTCAGGAGGACCACCATGGCGACGCCCGTGCCCACCGTCAGCGCGATCCTGATGCCCGGCTGCTTGTTGACCTCGGGAATCAGGTCGGAAGCTGCGACGTAAAGCGTGGCTCCGGCGGAAAGCGCCAGGCCGAAGGCCACCCAGTGGCTTGCCAGGCCCATGGTCAGGATGCCGAGAATTCTTGAGACTCCCAGCGCTCCTGCCGCTTTCATGCCCGACCCTCGGCCCTTGCCCGCCGTCACCATCACCGAAGAGATCGTGAATCCTTCGGGGACGTTGTGAAGGATGACTGCGCCGAAAATGACCGTACCGAGCCAGGTTGAGACCATGAAACCTGAGACAATGGCAACACCGCCCAGAAAGGTATGGACCAGCAAACCTCCCAGCGCCGTGTAAGCCACACGGCTATCCAGGAATTCTTCCGTGTGGGTTTCCTCCCCAAAATGGAAGTGGCCGGGCCACACGTGCTCAAAGATGTGGACAATCAGGTAGCCGGCCAGGATCAGCACCGAGCCCGAAACCGGCGCCAGTTGCAGGCTCACCGGAATCATCTCGGTCATGGCCGTGGCCAGCATAAATCCGGCACCCAGCGCGATGAAGTAGGCGAGAAACGAGCGGCTCCAGGCGCGGGCCGATACGATGGATGCGCCAAACAGGTTGGCGAGTCCTGCCGCCACCCCGAGGACCAGACTGATCTCAATTGCGAATAGCATGACAGTTGGTTGAAATTCCGGAGCGGCTCTCAGCCGGAGTGCCGAAAGTGCACGATCTCTCCGTCGTGGACTACGTATTCCTTGCCTTCCAGCTTCAGCGATCCGCGCGTGCGGGCTTCGGCAAAGCTGCCGGCGTCCATCAGTTCCGCGTAGGGAATCACTTCGGCGCGGATAAACCCGTGCTGGATGTCGGAATGGATTTCGCCGGCGGCGTCGAGCGCCGTCATGCCCTCACGAATGGTCCAGGCTTTGCACTCGTCCTCGCCCACGGTGAAGAACGAAATCAGGCCCAGCAACTGGTAGCTGGAGCGAATCAGCCGGGAGATGGCCGACTCCGCCAGGCCGTAGCTCGACATGAATTCGCCCGCTTCCTCGTCGCTCAATTCAGACAGCTCTTCTTCAATCTTGCCGCAGACGGCAGTGACGGCCGTACGCGGGCGCTGCTTCAATCCGGCTTTCTGCGCAAATTCGTCGACCGCGTTGGCGCGCGCGGCGTCTTTTTCTCCCAGGTTCAGCACGAAGAGCATGGGCTTGAGAGAAAGAAAAGTAAAACCGCGCAGGGTGTGCTCTTCGTCTGCAGTAAAATCGAGCTCGCGCAGCGGCTGCTCCGCCTCCAGCGCCTGCTTCGCTTTCAGCAACGCCTGCTGCTCCTTTTCAAGCGCGGGATTTTTCTGCTTCTTAATATCTTTCTCCAGGCGCTCCAGGCGTTTCTCAACCACGGCCAGGTCCGAAAGCGCCAGTTCCAGCTCCACCGATTCAATGTCGCGTTTGGGGTCGACTGATCCTCCCTCGGCCGGGATGGCCGGGTCCTCGAAGGCGCGCACCACGTGGATGAGGGCGTCCATTTCCCTCAACGCCTGGGACTGCGTTCCCGTGCGCGCCAGCTGGATGACGCTACCAGGCGTATCGACGTATTCGATGCTGGCGTGGACCAGCTTCTTGGGATTAAACATCTTCGCCAGAAGATCCAGTCGATCGTCGGGAACCTTGACAACGCCGACATGGGCTTCCGGTTTGCCGCCAGCAAGATTGCTGCCGTGGGCGTGCGTGAGAATTTTGAACAGGGTGGTCTTGCCCACCATGTTGAGGCATACAATACCAATCTTGAGCACAACATCCTTTCTGCTTGGCGTGTGAAGTGGGGTTCCGGATTGAGCTGTAATTCTCGATACTAACACATTGGCCCAGCCTGTAGAGGATGCCGTGCGGCTGTCGAAGGGCATGCCATGTTGATGAAGCGTACATGTGGGAAATGCGGACGAGGATAGCGGGAGGTGTTTCGATTCTGTTTCGGTGCCGGCGCTGTCCTTATCCGAGCGCCCCGCCGCAGCTTGAACCTGCTCCCGCCGTGCAGCCGAAGCAATGGCTGGCCGTCCTGATGCGCTGTCCCGACCAACCCGAGAAGCCCTTAACATTCCAAATGGTAAGAGCCGGCGCCGCGTTCGATCGAGTCATGTCGAGCTCGAGCATCTGGTTAAAATCGCAGTCATACAGCGTTCCTTCCCAACCCACGCTGACCAGTGAGCGGCACATGAGCCCCTCCACGCTTCGGGGACTGAAGTGATTGACCAGCAAGCTCATGTAAGCCTCATATTGGCCGTTTAGCCGTAGGAAACCGGCAAAGCGGTGAATGGGCATATTGTTGAGCGCAAGAAGGCGGTGAAATTCTATTCTGAAACCGTCGCGAAGATGGTTTCTGTAATCCTCTTCCAGCCGGTCTTGTGGTGGAGCGAGCGAGGGCCCGAGGGGATTGTAGACAAGGTTCAGGGCCAGAGGCGAACCCGGCAAGCCATATCCGATGCCATTCAGGACGCGGAGTGCCCGAATACTCTTTTCAAACACGCCTCGACCGCGCTGTTGGTCGACGTTCTCGGCGGTATAACAAGGAAGGCTGGCAACGATCTCGACCTGATGCCCGGCCAGGAATTCCGGCAAGTCTTCCATCCCGGGCTGGAACAATACTGTGAGGTTGCAGCGGTCGATGACGTGGCAGCCTTGTTGGGTCGCGCGTTCGACCAGCCAGCGGAAGTTGGGATTCAGTTCGGGGGCGCCGCCGGTGATGTCAACCACCTCAACCGATGGGCTTCGACTTAGCAACTCGATGGTTCGCTCGG
>JBAUWE010000652.1:0-8401 GCA_049583595.1 Terriglobia bacterium | reverse complement strand
TTTGCATCACAAAAAAACACAGCGGAGAATATCATTGAGGAAGTTTTCAGGAAATATCGGCGGCGGGGAGAATAGCAATGTCACTTGAATCCTCAATTGAATGGACGGACGCGACCTGGAACCCTGTTCGCGGGTGCACCAAGATCAGCCCGGGTTGCAAGCACTGCTATGCCGAGACCTTCGCTGAGCGGTTCCGTGGTGTCAAGGGCCATCCGTATGAGCAGGGCTTTGATCTGCGATTGGTGCCGGGAAAATTGGGAGAGCCCCTGCGCTGGCGTTCTCCGAAAATGGTCTTTGTAAATTCGATGAGCGACCTGTTTCAGGAAGGCGTTTCGGACGATTACATCGTGGCTGTTGCGCGGGTGATGGCAAATGCAAACTGGCACACGTTTCAGGTCCTCACCAAGCGCGCCGACCGCCTGCGCGAACTTCTCTCGACAAAACTCCGGCCCTTTGCTAACGAGCCTCACATCTGGTGGGGCGTCAGCGTCGAAAACCGGAAATATGGGCTTCCGCGAATTGATCATCTTCGTCAGGCCCCGGCTGCGCTCCGTTTTCTATCCGTCGAGCCCTTGCTGGAGGATTTGGGAAAGATAAACCTGGACGGCATCCACTGGGTGATTGTGGGTGGCGAAAGCGGCCCCGGAGCGCGCCTGATGAAAAAGGACTGGGTTTTGTCCATCAAAGATCAATGCCGGTCGGCGGGCGTCCCATTTTTCTTCAAACAGTGGGGCGGGGTCAGAAAATCAGCCGCCGGGCGCTTGCTCCAGGGGAAAACCTACGACGAGTTTCCCACGAGATCCTGTCGTCCGGTCCCGGAGGCTCACGAACGCATTAACATGGCGAACAGCATTGAGTCCTCGTACAGGGCTGACCATCTGAATCTTCCGGTCACCTCCGCAGCGCGACAGACCGGGTATCTGGCCTGAGCTCCGCGAATCACTTAGCCTTCAGCCGCTGCGGCCGGACTGGCGGCGTGGGCCATTCTGCAGTGGCTCTACTAGATCCTGAGGAGACATGATGGCCCTTTTCCTCTCTGAGAATGATGTTCTGGAACTTTTTCCAATGAAACAGGCGCTCGAACGAGTTGAGGCCAGTTTCGGGGCTCAACACAGCGGCAGTGCCGTTAACCAGTCGCGCCGACGGCTTTTCCAGCCCGGGTTCTCGCTCCATTACATGGCGGCGGCCCTGGCGGACGAGCATCTCGCGGGCATGAAAATTTATACCATCACATCCGGCACTGCCCGATTTCTGGTGCTGCTGTTCGACGCAAAGACCAGCGAACTGCTTGCTGTGATGGAGGCAGACCACCTGGGCCGCATCCGGACCGGAGCGGCAAGCGGCGTGGCGACGAAATATCTGGCGCGCCCGGACGCTACAAGAGTGGGAGTGATCGGCGCGGGGCGCCAAGCGCGCACGCAGCTGGAAGCGGTTGCCGGCGTTCGCAACATCCAGGCAGCCCGCGTCTACGCAAGGAACGAGACACATCGCACAGAATTTGCCAAAGAGATGACGGACGACCTGAAATTCCCGGTTGAGCCTGCAGCAACCGCCGAGGAAGCAGCGCGCTTTGGCGATATCGTGATCACCGCAACAACCTCCTCCCAACCTGTCCTCATGGGAGAGTGGCTGCGGCCTGGAACCCACGTCAATGCCGTTGGAGCCAACATGGCCAACCGTCGGGAGATGGACGAAACGGTGCTGGGCCGGGCTGCAATCATTGCTGTCGATTCTATCGAACAGATTCGCGGAGAAGCAGGCGACCTGATCCAGGGGCTTCCTGCAGCCCATCGAAGCTGGGACGATGTGATGGAATTGAAAGACGTCGTGAGCGGAGACCAACGCCGGCGCGAATCCAACGAACAGATCACGGTCTTCAAGTCGTGCGGAATTGCGATTTGGGATGTGGTGGCTGCCGGCTTTATCTACCGCCAGGCGCTCGAGAAGAAAAAGGGCAAGCCTTTCGCCATCTGGGAGGAACTGCCCCAATAGCTCAGCTTCATTCTCATTTCGCCGAACCCTTTGATCCCGATTCAATCGTAATCGTTTTTGCGATCACGTCTCCCGCCTCCGTCAGGGTGCCCTTGGCCAGGATCTTGACGCCGACGCGAAGGTCCGAATCCTTTGCGGGGCTGCCATCGTCGCGCTGAATCTGGGTTGAGGCGTCGTACTTGACGGTGAACAGCATATTCTGGCCGCTGTCCACAGTCAGCTTGCCAGCCGACGCTTCTGTAATGCTCCCGTTAACAGAAAAAGAGATGTCCGGCGGCGGGTTCTGGCCCTGAAAAGCCGGAGTCCTGAGGGGCATTCCCAGCACGGTAAGCCCCAGCAGAAGCGCCGCCACGAAAAGGACGCGACGAATGGGACGCGAGGTTTTTGAATTTCCGGCCACAGATGAAATTCTAATGCGGATTGGGTTGATATTCCACCCAACAAATGAAAGGGATTCGCCGGTTGGCTTGCCGGCCACCCAGTTGCCCCAACCTGGCAATCAATCGGGAAAAGCAATTCCGAACAGATTTGAAGCCTTCACATACTGGATGCCCACTTCGCCCGAGGTGCCCGATCTTCCCCCCGCCCACACTACATGGAAAAGCGCATCTTCATTCCCTGCCTTCGGCCTGACACGGATCTCCATCCCCGGGGTCAGGCGATGAGTACACTGCAGCCGTGCCCCGAACTTGCTGACGGTCAGCACATAAGTCTCTTCGGAAAAGGAGTCGCCACCCGGCAGCGTTCCCGTAACAATCACGGGAATGCGCACCTGGACGCGAGTGCTGCGACGCATTGAAGCTTTTAGGCCAATCCCCATGTTAATCGGACTCCCCTGCAAACTGCTGCGCCCAGCAAGAACAGCGCCGGCCATCGGGAATTTCGCAGGCCACTATATCCTGTTGCAGAAAACGCGCACGCTTTCCGGACCCTTAATTGGGGAATCGTCAATCCTTTTCGAAAGCTTGAATTCATTTGGGAGAGTCCGGGCGGGTGGGTTCTACATCCAATGCTTCCTGCGAATATAGATGAATACAATAATGGTTGAAGCCACCATCACCAGGCCGATCGGAATCAGCGCATAAGGATCCTTTTCAAGCGGAAGCCTGATGTTCATGCCATAGAAGCTGGTGAGGACCAGCAGGGGCATCGCAATCGTGCCCCACAAGGTGAGCATCTTCATCACCTCATTGGTGCGGTTTGCGACGGCGGAAAGATAAATGTCCAGCGAACCGGTCAGCAGGTCCCGGTAGGTTTCAATAAAGTCGATCACCCGGACAACGTGCTCATAAACATCGCGATAATAAAAGCGAAGATCCCGGTTAACAGCACCGCGTGGGCCCGGGTGCGGAACATCATAGCGCCGGACCAGAGCGTTAAGCGCCTCGCGCATGGAGGTCGCAACGCGGCGAAAATCCAGCAGAACCCGCTTTAAGCGGAAAATCTCACGCAGCGTGGGAGGCACCGGATTGCGGATTACGCGGTCCTCGAGCCGGTTGATAAAGTCGCCCAGATGGTCAAGGGCCGGCAGGTAATGGTCCACGGCGGAATCCACCAAGGCATGTGTGATGCGCTCAGGATTATGTAGGGCGGCCTCCGACCTCACCCGTGCGGCCACCGTTTGGACCAGCGCCAATTCGCCGCCGCTCACCGTAAGAATATAGTCAGGCCCCAGGAAAAGATCAAAATCCTCAAACTTCAGGCGGCCCGCTCCCGAAGCCGATTTTTCGGGCGGGTCCGGACCCGTCCGCCCGCCTGGATCCGCAGAGTTTCCCCCCGCAGGCTCTGCACCGCTGGAAGCTGCCGCGCTCCGGGCTGAATGCTTCCCGCCCGGAACGGGAGCCAGCACTTTGATGACTATGAAAGTATATTGATCATGTTCTTCCACCCGGGCCGTCTGGCGACGGTGCCGGCAGTCTTCCACTTGCAGGGGATGGATACCAAAATGGTCTGCCAGTTGATCAAGGGCAGGCGATGACGGGTCCGAGAGGTGAAACCAACGGACACCCGGAATCACGGTTAATGACTCCAGCAGGGCTTCGCGAGATGCCGTCGGCTCCTGGGACATAGTGGCAAAGGAATCGAAGCCAATATATCACGAAATTCCGCAACGAAAGCTCTTCTGTAAATGAAAGTGCTTCGGATTCCTCGCCGCCTATGAGCGTCTTCCCGTTCCCCAGGCGCTGCCCTCACAAACCTAAAGGGTTGAGCCGGCGCCCGCGGCCATTCTCAAATTGAGGGACGGCGCGAAGCGAATCCCTTCGACCGCTCAAGCCTGGCCGCTGCGGCAATGTTCGCGAGCTTTACCGTGGCCCGGCCCAGGATCACTGAACGACTCTAAAAGTTGCCCCGATTCCAGAGCCTGGAGTGATGGGAGAGGACGTAGGGTTGCAGAGCATAGGGTAGAACCCACCCGTTCCCCATGAGGCTGTTATGAGCAGGCCGTACCAGGTCTGGGGGTGGATTTGTACTGTAGCCAGAGCAGGTGCACCCGCAGAGTTTACAAGTGACAACGTTGTGCAACTATTCGCCCCGACTGTGCTCACCGGAATGCTGAAGCCGCCCGTCAATGGCAATTGGTAGGCGCCTTGGTCCACTCGGATTTTCGGACTTGAGTTCGTTCCCACGCCTGACCATCGAAGCTTCGACCAGTAGGTCGTAGCGCCGGTGCTGTAGTTTCCAACCGGAATGTTGACGCAGTTGTTTTCCTTGCCGCAGTAGAAGTCCACATCGTCCAGGACCGCGACGCCTGTGGGTGAGCCTGCCGTAGCGTCATAGTACCAATTGGATGATGTGGAGAATTCATCAAAGATTTCGAAGTTGTCGTTGGCGATCTCTGATGCTGCATCGTTAAATTCAATAGCATGAGATGTCGGGGAAGGGCTGGGCGCGTCGGTTCCCTGGATCGTACTGCCATTCAAGCCCTTATCAATATAGGCAAATCCCGGAAAGCCCTCCTGGCGCCAGCTGTGAATGTGAATATCATGGGAATTATAAATATAGAATGCATACCCATAAAGGCCCGACGGATAAGGATTCGCCTGGCTGAAGTTCCAACTGTGGCCGGACAGGTTCACATCGCTAACCTCGTAAAGATACACGGCGGGGCCAAGGCCGGAGGTTAGTAACTCCATGTTATTGAATGACACATCCGTCTGGGAGTAAATCCCCGTGCCCAGAGTAACGAACGGGCTCGTGATGTTGAAACTGTTCGTGCTCGTAACAACCAGCGGATAATCCGCCTCAAGAAGGTCATCCGAGAGGAATGTGATTTCGCCGCCAAAAAGGTAAACCCCAAATGAATAATTCGTGCCGCTATAGTGGAGCGGCATCGAGAAGACACAGTTTTCAATATGTTCAAACTGACCGCTCTGGCCAGCTGCATTGCGGCCGGAGAAAATTCCGACTGTGCTGGGATTGCTCAGTCCGGATTTCTGAGCCGTGACATCCAGGTTTCGGAAGGTCTTGTCATGCGAATTGGTGATGTCAAACAGGACGCCACCCGTATTCGCACAGATCAAACCGGAGGATCCACTTTGAATTGGGCCGATACCACCGGAGCCCTCAATGGTCACCCGCTTGCCATCGTTGGTCATGTTGATCGCAGTGTTCAATAAATAGCAACTGGAGCTTCCAGTGGGAGGGACATAGACGATGCCGCCATTCGCCGCCACTGCTGCGTCATAAGCTGCCTGAAACGCCGGACTGTCATTGGTCGTTCCGTCACCCTTTGCGCCGTAAGCCTTGATGTTAAAAACCTGTCCGCCCTTATCCGCAAGATTGGTAATCACCGTGGCGCCGCTGCCGCTGGGGGTGAGAGAAATGTCCTGGTTGGCTCCCAGTGATGAGCAGTGAAGATCGCCTGCCGAACCCGCCACGCAGGGCTGGGGTTGGAACCACGTCCGGGCATCGGCAATCGAGGTAATCGACGAACCCCCGGTCACCACCTTTGCGATGGGAATCTGTCCGGCCGAAAAGCCTGAGGTTCCGGCTGCAGGCGAGCAGTTGTTGGCAGGATCCAGATAAATGTAGCTTGTCGTGCTGGCGGCCACGGCCAAAGAGCCTCCGGGATAGCTGACCGGCGCGGGCGGATTGCCGCAATAAGCTGTTCCCGCGCTCAGGTTCAGAACCAATCCTGTCCCCGCCGTGGGCCAGTAGCCCGGCGCCATGCCGTTCACGTACTTGGCGTTCACCGAATAGAGCGGTGTTCCGGCGGGCGCCTGCGGCTGCTGGGCAAGCGAGGGAAGTAACGAATAGGAAATAGCGAATAGGGAAAACAAAAGGATGCTAGCGCCTCGCGCCCTATTCGCTAGTCGCGATTCGCTATTCGCACGTTTCACCATAAAACCACCTTTGCGGTCACCGTCGGATCTGACGCGACCAGATAGAGATTTGTACCGTCATACATCGTCGATGACTGGAACCAGATGGCCCCGCTGGAGGTCATTTGAATCAAGGCCCCCCGGGGCGTGCGGCCCAGCAGGTGGGGCACCGTGAGATTCCCCGCTACGCCAGGCGTAACCGTCAGGCTTCCCCAAATCTTCGTAGCCTGCGTCACCGAAGTCACGGCCGTAGCATTGGTCGCCACGATGCCGATCAAGGCGTCGCCGGGGGTGCTGGCTGCGCCGGTCAGGTTGTAATAGAACCCGCCCGTGGAATTATAGAAAAGATAGCTGGTGGAACTTGCCGGGGCGGCCGCAAGCGCCGGCGCCGTCGAGGGCGCGTACCGCAACCCCTGGGCGTAAAGCGCTCCCGCGGAAAGGCCCGGCACAAGCGTTGCGGAAGTCGCCAGAGTGAATCCCGAGACGACCCCGGAGATACCCCGGTCCGTCACCCAGGCCGTCACCGTGGGAGCAGCCTGGAGGGCCGTCTGCACGTCATTGGCATCCTGCAACAAGCTGTCAATGATCTGCCAGTTGGTATCCAGATCGGTTTCGTAATTGGCCCCGTGCTGGGGCTCGATGATTCCCTTGCGGGGTAGAACTGTTCGGACAACTGCCATAGTGAATCCTCCGCTTTCCGCTTTGGGCTTTCAGCCAATCATCTTAGGCCTCGGCAGTCGGCTTTTGGTGAGTCAGCGGACCACCGGCGGCTGAAGGCTGATGGCTACCCAGACAATCTTGTTGCCATCGTTCGCACCTTCACAAACCCGTCACTGGTTGGCGTTTCGGTTCCGCCGTCCCAGTAGTGGACGTCGCAGTGGACCAGTCCGGGACTCGCCTCGTTCTTCTCCTCCACCCAGAAATCCATCAGGAACAGGCTTCCGGGGCCGGCGTTCACACTGGCCCTGGCGGGCTTGGTCAATGCGCCGTTGGTAGCCGCCCCGCTGGCGGCCGACCGCGAACACCACGCGGCAACTTCATATTCCAACTCCTGCCGGGCGTAAACATAGCCGTCCGCAGGACTCACCGGAATCGTCACCGTCTCGCCGTTCTTGTACCATCCATAAAAGATTTCAGGCCGCACCGCCGCAAACTTCGCGTTGTTGTTGATCTTGGTCAAATCGTAATCGGTCAGCGGCTGGTCGGCTTCGAGCGCCGAGTCGGGAAGGTCCACAAAGCCCGGAGTTGTTGCAAACGTCATTTGTGCCATTGCCTTTTCTCCTTATTGGAGATGGATGACTTCCGGTTCTTCAATCACCCCATCTCTTCATCGCTCAATCTAAAAAACCGTTTTGCCCGGCGTGCCGTCGGAATAGGTTCGGGTCGATTCCTGCGACAGAAACATGTAGCGCTCGCGCTCGGTGCTCGAAGCCGCGCTCCACCCGGGTGTGCCCTGCGGAGCAATCCGCGAGAGCACTTTGGCCCCCATCCAGCCGGTGTCCAGCAGCCGATAGGCCATGTTGCCCTGGGTGTAATTGGGTTGTTTGTCCACCACTTCCATCGTGCGGTTATAAATTCCCTGAGTCCCGCTCTCAAGATTCGGCAACAGCGGATGGGAGAAATGCACATAGTCACCAGCCTCAATGGTCAGGTTCATAAACTGGCTGGTGACGCTGAGGGTGGCCGCCCCGCCACGCGGCGAGCCCGTCACGGGATCCATCCCGCCGTAACGCTGGAAGATCCGGTTGGCCGTGATGCCGGCCAGCGAAGCGCCGCCGCGCTCCAGTTTCATCCCCTTCGATTCAATGATGTCTTCCCCGGCCAAACCGAACTGCTGGAGCGAGGGCGCCGAAAGAAACAGCAGTTCGGTCTGGAATTGGCTCCCGTCGTAGTCCATCCGAAACGTCACCTGGTTGATCAGGGGATCCGGCTTGACACCCGGGAGCACCGTGATGTTCCGCTCGTCGAGCGAGGCCAGGCCCGCGAAGGAATAGGGCGGAACAAAAAACCTGGGCGACATGCGCCCGTCTGCCAGGACCACCGCATAACCGCCGAGCGGATGAAAGATCTCGAATTCCAGAAACTGT
>JBAUWE010000651.1:0-9473 GCA_049583595.1 Terriglobia bacterium | reverse complement strand
GGTTCGGGGTCCAGGTCAGCGCCAGGGTCAGCGAGGCCAGCAGCGCCACGCCCACTGTCACAGCCAGCGCGCGGAAGAAAACGCCGGTGACTCCGGTGATGGCGACGAGCGGCACAAACACCACAATCGGCGTCAGCGTCGAGCCGATCAGCGGCACGGTCAGTTCTTCCAGCGAACGCGCCACGGCTTCAAACCGGCCCTGTCCCGCCTCGCGGCGCAGCACGGTGTTCTCCACCACCACAATGGCGTCGTCGATAATCAATCCCACCGCGGCGGCCAGTCCCCCCAGCGACATCAGGTTGAAACTTTCGCCCAGAAATTTGAGCGCAATAAACGTCATCAGAATGCTGATGGGAATCACCATGCCGGCGATGAAGCTCGATCCCCAGTCACGCAGGAAGAACACCAGCACCGCCGACGCCAGGATGATGCCGATCAGAATGGCGTCGCGCACGCTCTTGATGGATTCCCCCACAATCCACGACTGGTCGTAGAAAGTGCTCACCTTCACTCCCGGGGGCAGCGTCTTCTCAATCCGCTGCATTTCCGCTTTCACTTCCGAGGCCACCCGCATGGTGTTGCTGGCGCGCTGCCGGTGCACATTCACCAGCACGGCAGGCTGTCCGTTCCCGGTCACGATGGTGTAATTGGGGGCGACCCCCGAGGAAACGCCGGCCACGTCGCGGACGTAAAGGGGATGGCCGCTCGGATCATTCTTCACATAAATGTTGGCGATTTCCTTCGGGTCGTGGACCTGCCCGGTGATCAGGTCGAGGTATAGCTTGTGGTCGTGCGTCAGCAGCCCCGGCGACTGGATCAGGTTCGAGCGGTCAACCGCGTTCAGCAGGTCGGAAACCGTCATGCGGGTGGCCAGTAGCTTGCCGGGGTCGGGCTGGATGTGAAACTCCGGAACCTGGGTTCCCTGAATCAGAACGCCCCCCACACCTGTCAGGCTGTTCAGGCGTGGCTTGATCTCATACGTAGCCAGTTCCCACAGCTGGGTCTGCGGAACCTTCTTCGAGGTCAGGCTGTAACCCAGGATGGGAAAGCTGGAAAATTCCAGGCGGTTGGTATCAATCCGGGCCGTCGCCGGAAGGTCCGGCCGCACCCGGGCCAGGGCCGCATTCACCCGCTGCAGCGTCTCCACCATGTCCACGTGCCAGTTGAAAAAAAGGTCGATTTCCGCCGTGCCGCGGCTGGTGATGGATTTGACGTCTTCAATGCCCAGCACCCCGCTCACCGCTTCTTCAATCGGCCGCGTGATGGTCACCATCATCTGGTCAATGGGCATCACGCCGTTGTCCACGTTGATGATGACGCGCGGGAAATTCGTGGTGGGGAAAACCGCGATGGGAATGGTGTAGCCCAGATACGCGCCCACCAGCACCAGGGTGACAATCAGGAAAATGATCGGCTTGGTCTCCCGCGCAAACCAGTAGGATGACGCATCCTTGTCGCGCGCGCCGGTGACCGGCGGAACATCGGGACCTGGCTGGGTGTGGTTGTTCATCTATGGACTAGTACTTCACCTTGGTGCCGTCGGGCAGGCCGTAGGCGCCCTGGGCCACAATCAGCTGTCCCTGCTTGAGCCCCTGGGTGATTTGCAGTTTGCCACCCTGCTCGATGCCGGTTTTGACCTTGGTCTGGTGCGCCACGCTCGCGCCATCAATCGCCATCACGTACGCGCCGAGATCGGAATCACGCAGCAGCGCCGCCCGCGGAATCACCAGCGCGTCGGGCACCTTCCTGGCCGTCACCGTCACGGTCACGGTGGAGCCGGGCTTCAGTTCGCCGTGCGGGTTGCGGGCCTGCACCCACACCTGCACCGTGGTGCTGTTGGGGTCCACCGCCGGACTCACCACCGTCACTTTTCCCGCCAGCGGTTTCGACGCGCCCGGCCCGGAGATCTCCGCCGCGTCGCCCACCTTCAGCAGCGCGGCTTCCGACGCCGGCACGCGCGCCCGCGCCACCACCTGCGACAAGCTCATCACGGTTATCAGCGGCGAGCTGGTGGATGCCATGTCGCCCGGGAAAAGCGGCCGGTCGGTCACCACGCCGTCAATGGGGCTGCGGATTTCAGAATACGAAAGTTGCGCCGCGGCGTTGTCGTAAGCTCCTTTGGCGGAATCCAGTTGCCCCCTGGCCGACTTCAATTGCGCTTTCATGCCCACCGATTGCAATTTTTCGAGCGTCTGCTCGGCACTCTGCAACTGCGCCTGCGACTGGGCCAGCCCCACCTCGGCCTGGTCCAGCTGCTTGCCGGCCAGCGCGCCCTGCTGGTAAAGCTTCTTGTCGTTGTCGTACAACTTCTGTGCGGCTGCGAAAGACGCCCTGGCGCTTTCCACGTTCCCTTTCGCCTGGGTAATCTGCTCCGGCAGGTTGGCGGCGGTGGTGCTCTGGTAATTCGCCTGGGCCTGTTCGTAAGCGCCTTTGGCCTGGGCGGCGGTCCCGGCCAGGTCTTTATTTTCCAGCACGGCCAGCAATTGCCCGGCGCGCACGCGGTCTCCGCGCTCCACATAAAATTTCCGGATGGGGGCGCTGATCTTGGGCACGATGGTGGCCTGGTGAAGCGGATAGAGCACCGCCTCGGATCTGACCTGTTGCTCGATTTCGGAGCGCTCCACCCTGACCGCCTGCACGGCAACCAGGGGCTCAGGTTCCGGCGCCTGCTTGCCGCCGCAGCCCGCCATCAGGAGTGAAACGCCCAGCGCCAGCCAAACCAGCATCCGATACTGAACCGAGGTAACTTTTCGAAGCCTCGTCATTCCGAGCGAAGAGAGGAATCTGCTTTTGCACTCAGGATAAACTCTTCGTCGTGGCATCAATTAAAAGCTCCCCGTGAGCGTCTGCAGGCTGGCGAGCGCCACACGGTAACGCGCCAGGCCGGCCGCGTAACTGTTGCGGGCCTGCGTCAGCGTATTCTGGGCGTTCAGTACGTCCAGCACCGTTGCATCTCCCGACTTGTAGCGAAGCGTGTTCAGCCTCAGGCCCTCAGCTGCAAGAGTCGCAGAACTTTCGAGCGAGGCCAGTTCCTCCCTCGCCGTTCGCGCTTCATTATAGTAGGAATAAAGGTTCTTCAACACCTGCCGCTGCGCAAAACTCAGGTTCACCTGCGCCAGCTGCTTCTGATAACGGGCCTGGTGCAGCTTGCTGATGTTGGCTCCCCAGTGCCACACCGGCACGTTCAGGGTGGCCGTCACAAAGAAGCCCAGGTTGGGCAGCCGGCCGGCTTCCGGAAAGCTGCTGGCCACGCTGCGCAGCGCAAAGGCGTTGGCCTCGATTCCATAATCCACGTCAAATGACAGGGTGGGCAGAAAGGCCGCCTTGGCCTGCGAAACTCCATAGCGCGACTCGCGCAGGGCCGCCATGGCCGCTCGAACTTCCGGGTTGCCGGCTTCCGCCATTTTGGTGGCATCGGCCAGCGTAGGCAGCGGCGGAGAAGCGTTGAGGTCGTCCACCACGTTAAAATTCTGATTGAAATCCGGGAACAGCATCACCGCCAGCGCCAGCCGGGCGTTGGCCATGGCCAGAGTTGCTTCCTGGAACGCCTGCTTCTGCTGGTTGTATTGGATCTGGAAGGTGATCACGTCGCTGTGCGCCACCTCGCCGCCCTGCTCCAGTTGTTGGCTTGCCTTGAGAGACCGCCCCGCCTGGTCCAAAGCCTGCTGCGCCGTCGCGTACCCTCGCTCCGCCGCCACCAGCGCGTAGTAGGCCTGCGTCACCACCACCTTCAGCCCGCGCTGCGCAATCTCCTGCTGCGCCCGCGCCATCTCTTCCGCCGCCGTGGCGCGCCGGTAGCCGGCCAGCGTAAAGGTGTCGGCGGAAAAACTCTGGTGAAAAACCCCCCAGGCGCGGTAAACATGAATGCCGTCGTTGCTGACGTACCGCCCCGAGGGCACGATGCCGTTACCCTGGGTCAGCAGTTCCTGGGTCGTATAGTCCGCCGAAGGCAGCAGGGTGGAGCGCGCCTGCGTCACACCGGCCCGCGCCATCTTCGTGGCCGTTGCCGCCGCCTGGAACTGCGGGCTGTATTTTTCCGCGCGCTCGAGCGCGTCCTGCAGGGTGAGGGTGAGCGGCGCGCTGTTGCTGTTGTTCGCGCCGGCGGCTGCGGGTCCCTGCTGAGAGTCCGGCCCGGAGGCCAGGGTGGAGAGAAGTTGGGCGTCGGAAACCTGGGACGTCCGCGCCGTGTGGGGTCCCTCGGCCGCAACGGCCTGCGCGCCCGCGCATCCCAGGGCCAGGAACAGCCCGAATGCTGCAAGCATGCCGCAAGCCCATCGCACGCGCCGCCAGCCGATCCAGCCCGCGCTGCGCCGCCCGAAAGCAGGAACCTTTGCCGATTTTTTCCGCCGTTTCGTGATCGTCCGGCCGCTGTGCATATTCACCTCCTGGTCTGTCAATTCTCGCAGATTGTCCTCGCAGACTCACGCGCTTTCCGGTGTGGCAGAGGTCTTCCCTGCGTTTGCAGCTTGTACCAGCTTCACTCAGAATGGCATGGGCGTCCCGCCCAGGGTCCCGCCTTGCGGGATGGTGGCGCCGTCGCCTATCTTCGCGCCTTGGCGTCTTTGCGCGCGCTGCTTTTGATGTTTGATGGACACATGCGGCCCCTAGGAATGGTCGTCGTCGTCCAGGTTGAGCACCGCCGACGGGCCCGCGGCCGACGCGGCCCTTTCCCAGGCGCTGGTGCGCCAGTTGTCGGGGCGGGATTGTGCCGGCCCCCAGGCGGGCAGGGTCATCAGCAGCTGCTCCGAAAAGCCGATCAGGTAGGGCTCATACATGGCGCGCAACTGGTTCAGCTTTTCGTCCGCGGCA
Organism: Terriglobia bacterium; assembly: GCA_049583595.1. GTDB lineage: Bacteria > Acidobacteriota > Terriglobia > UBA7540 > UBA7540 > SCRD01. The sequence goes on along the minus strand of JBAUWE010000651.1, from coordinate 4,664 downwards.
TGCTCTATGCACAGGGGAGTTCCGCAGGCGCCCAGGAGGCGGCGAATCTCGATGAGCGTCGAGGGCTCAAAGCGGTCCTGGGAAACAAGCCGTGGTGGAATGGCCAGAGCCTGAGCCATGTCCACCAGGGCGTGCCGGCAGATGGCGAAGGTCAATTCCGCCTGCCAGCGCAGCGCGCCCTCGGTGTGGGCAATCAGCAATGCGCAGGCGTCCAGGATGGTGGCCAGCGCCGACACCCACGACTGGTTGTTGTGCTGCGAGCGGAAGTGGCAGAGGACGGGATAGGAGAGGTGGCTTTCCATCAGCTCAGCCGCCCAGCTTTCCCAGGCGCGCAGATACTGGTCCAGCGCTTCCAGGTTCTGCTGCCGGACGTGGCGCCGCAGCAGCTCCGGGGCGGTGGGCGGCGAGCCGGCCCGCGCGTCGAGCAGCGCGATGTTGGCCTCGCGGCGCGAAAACGCTCCGTAGAGCACCGGCAGATAGGAGATCACCACCGCCAGGAAGGCAAAGCCCATGCCCGCTTCGGCCACGGTCACAAATCGCGCCAGCGGCGTGTGGGGCGTCACGTCGCCCAGCCCCAGGGTGAAAAAACTGGTGCCGCTCAGGTAAAGCTGCGTGCGGAACGATTGCACCGTCGCCGGGTCGCCCAGCAACGCGCCGTCGGCCCACTGCAACATTCCGAAGCTCAGAATCAGGCCGCCCGCCCACACCCCGAAAAGCACCAGCACCGAGAGCGGCCCGTAAACTCCCAGAAAGCCTTCGCGCCGTTTGGCGGACTTGATGCGGCGCGCGGCGGCGAGCCACGGCGTCGCGGTATAGCGGTAAAACGCCCGCGTCAGCCGGTAGCGCCGCGTTACCCGCCGGGGCAGAATAATGGTTTCAAAAGCGTCCCAGAGAATCACGCCCAGAAGGGCGATCCCCGCGAGACCTACGAACACCGCCACAATGGCTTCCTTTCCCCAAAAGATTCCACGAGCCGATTCTCTTAACTCTAGGAGCGAACCTCGGGGAAAGCAAGCCGCCGCGGGGTGGTGACTTAGTCTGCTTTGTGGCACGGGCGTCCTCGCCCGTGTTGCGGTCAAGAAACACGGCCAGGATGGCCGTGCCACAAGACGGGAACCAAGCCGAGTCACCATCTGCCGCGGGGCGTCCGGGTGACGCCTTGATGGCCGTCTTGTGAGAGTTGTGCGAAGTGCGGAGGGCCGCAGCGTTTCTTCTACTCCTGAGAGAGAAGCGTTCACGGGACCCTGATGTGCGGGTTTTGTTTCAGATGGTTTTCTGCCTGTGAAGGTGCTACTTCTCCTTCACATGCAGGTTGTCTTCGACGGCTTGGGGAGGCGCGCCCTCATGGTTGCCCAGCAGCCATTCGATCCGGTGCTCGAAGGACGGCTGGCGCATTTCACCCCAGACCCGGCCCACGACTTTGCCGTTCTGGATAAAAGCTGTGGCGGGCACCGCCGGTCCCAGCTTCCACCGGCTGACGTCATCGCCCGTGCCGCCCACCCAGATGGGAAAATCGATGTGATACCGGGCAATGAAGTCCCGCACTTTGCCTTCGTCACTGCGATTGTCGATGGAGACGCCGATCACCTGCACGCCGCGGCCCTTATATTTGGCCTGCTCCTTCACCAGCATCGGCATTTCTTCATTGCACGGTCCGCACCAGGTGGCCCAGAAATTCAGCACGATGATTTTGGCCTGGTCCTGATACGCTTGCAGGTTTTCCTTCTGGCCATCCAGGTCTTTCAGTTTCAGTTTGGGCAGCGAAGAACCCGCAACCGCGCCGGACGCCGTGGCAAGCAGCAATGCCGCAACAAGCAGCGGCCGCGGGGATTTCAGAAAACGCATAGAACCTCCTTCGGAGCCCAAGGCATAACTTTTCAGGCAGACGGATTAAGTTCAAGCCAGCGGCGCGCTGCGACTGGTGTAGTGTCCAGTCATTGGCAGGACATCGTAGCGCCGCCATCTTGGCGGCATTTGCCGGCAGGATGCCGGCGCTACGGTCCGCGCAATTGTCCAGACATTTCCTGGACTCTACACTAGAATCGGTGCACAAAGCTGGCCAGCCACACGTAGTCGGCAAAGGCCGCATCACCGTGCCCGCCGGAGATCGTGTCGGGCACGCTTCGTGTCCGGTTGCGGTACATCGCGCGGGCGATGCTGCCCGAGATCAGGTCGCTGCCATGGTGGAACAGATACTGGAAGCCGGGCTCCAGCGAAACGGCAAAGCCGGGACGCCGCCAGCCAATGTTGTCCGTAAACAGATCATGCGAACGCACACCTTCGTCCCGCGGACCGAAGGTTAATGACAGGCCGTGGATGCTCTTGAAGGAATACGAAATTCCGGCCTGCATGAGGTATTCATCTCCCGGCGAAATATAAGCTGTCAGCGGATCGGTGTGGCCCGAGGGCACGCCGTTCGATTCCTGCAACGTCGCCAGATAACTGCCGTTGAAATAGACCTGCACTTGCGGATTGATGCTTTGGAACGAGGCCCACGAGAACGGGATGCCCCAGACGCCGATGCCGGGCTGGATGGAGTAATCCGCAATGTTGTCTGTGGGGTCTGCTCCCGGAGACCGGCTGAACCGGTTCATGATACTGTCCTGCCCGGTTGGTGTCTCAATTCCGATTCCGAGTTGGATGTTGTGGCTGGGATTGTTCTTCGGGTCCCACATCCAACGATGGACGGACATGGTGATGTCCCCCATCCCGGAGGTTCCATAGTCTCCGATAATGGCGTTCGGGCGAAAGAGCCCTGCGGCGATAAAATAACGCCGGCTGGCAAACTCAAACGGCACGTTGATGTCAGCGCTCCAGCGCCGCGTGATCTGGTACGTCAGGTCGGCGTCCGTTAGATTAACCCGGTTGCGAACTTCACTCCCCGTCTCGGTCCGGTAAGTCTGCTCCACGGAGCCAACGTAATGGCGGAACGAATACTGGTGCCGATATCCGACCGTCAATTCCCATTGGCCCGGCTGGAGGTAACCACCCTCGGTGGTTGGGCCTCCCACCTGTCCGAATGAATGCGCAATAATGCAGCCTTGGCCCCAGGCCCGGGGCATAAAGACGAATATTCCAATCAGCGCCAGCAGGCAAGGCCCAATCACGTTCCTCGCCGCGCTACGCACACTTCTCCCTCTTTGTTGACAACCCTGCATTCCTTTTCTCCTTGCTTGAAGACTCCAGACCCGCAACGCCCTCGGTCGAGAGCGCAAAGGACGAAACTTCCCGTTTGTTGCCGGGCTAACCCGGTGAACGCAGCGTTCAATCAACGCCCGTCAATGTTGAATGGATGATCGCCCCTAATGATGATGAAAAAACAGTGCCCCAAAAACGTCCCATTGAGGCTACCGTCTGGGGGCTCGAGGGTCAATAATCGATAGGAACGGAATGCAGGAATAAAAGGCACTACGGCGTGAACTCATATGACCTAGTCCGGATTATTCACGGCGCAGTCGGGCCCTGCGAAAGGGCACGACTTCAGTCGTGCCGTTGAGAGCGCCTGAGAAGCTCCTATCGGGGCTTCAGCCCCTGAGCGGAAGGCGCATGGCCCCGGAACTTTCAGCGGCTAAAGCCGCCTGCCTCGAACCGCCTATTACGGCACGACTGAAGTCGTGCCCCTTCTCCCCATTCAAGGCAACATCCGCCCGTTCATGATTAGTCCGGGCTGGTCAAGGGTCGGCGGAGGGTTTACGTTTGTCCCTTGAATCGGCCTTTCCCGCAGCCCTGCCACATGCTGAGGGAAAACTACGCGCGCAGCGCTTTCCCCCGAACCGCTACGCCTTGAACTGTTCGTCCACTTCCACCTGCCAGGCGCTGGCCAGGCTGTTGGTTTCATTCGCCATGCCCACCACGGCAAACAGTTCGGCGAGAATGGCGTCGGTCATGCCGGCCTTGCGCGCCCCGGCGGTGTGCGAGGCGATGCAGTAGTTGCACTGGTTGGTGACGCTCACGGCCACGTAAATCATCTCTTTGGTCAGCCGGTCGAGCGCACCCTCAGCCATAATCTGCTTGATGCTCTCCCACGTCCGCCGCAGGGTCGCCGGATCGTGCGCCAGCGCCTTCCAGAAGTTGTTGATCCAGTCCGTCTGGCGCGTCGCCATGATGTCGTCATAAACCGCCCGCACCTCCGGGCTCGCGTCCTTATATTCAATCAGGCCCAGCGTTGCCATCCTGTCCTCCCTTGCCGTGATTTTCCAAAGCTGCGTCCCAATTGTAGCGCACGCTCTCGCTCTAGCGGCGCTCCTGACTTGCGGGAGCATCGGTTCTTCTTTTGGATTCCCGTTCTGTCCCCACCGCCTTATGTTCTCAATCTGAAATCTCAAATCTGCAATTTGAAATCCCCGGAGCGTGGCCTCGCCGCCCGGCCCCTCACCCGTCACTGCTTCTATATTGGAGAAAGGGTGTCCTGCAGCGCCGGGGCGGGCGAGGGGTGTTTTCGCAGCAGCGGTTTTCAGGAGGGCAGGGCTTCAGCCGCAGAAGCAACCCGCCAGATGGCGAGACCAACCCGCCGCTACGCCCATCCCAGGCGAAGATTTCACTTGACAATCGGGTCCCTCTGTGCTAGCCTACTACTGTAACGCCGCCCTTCGGCGTTCTTCTGCCTGCCTGCTTGCCACTTTGACAGGAGATTCACGGGCGCATTCTCAGCGCCCCCCAACCCT
>JBAUWE010000650.1:0-2064 GCA_049583595.1 Terriglobia bacterium | reverse complement strand
CCGGGGTGCGTGGCGGGGTTGGAAGGAGCGCTCCAGAGCATCAGGCCAAAGGCCGTGGGGCGAAGCTCGACGATGTGCTCACCGAAGAAGGCGCTGCGCACAAGCCCCGGAAGGGCCCACGCGCACGACACCGCCAGCCACAGGGCCGGATAGTAAAAAGCCGCGCATAAGATCCACGATCTGGCCCGGCGCATAGCACCCCAAATTTCGTCTGGTTTTGCGCCACCCGGTGACGGGCGGCTCGATGCCCCGATCAGGAACCCGGCTCTATTCTAAACCGTGAAGGCCAGCGGGTTACCGGCTTTTCCCGCCTTCCGCAAACAATTCCGGGAAGGTCCTGCGATAGATCGACATCCCCAGCGCCGCGTTCATGCCCATCTCTTCCAGGGCGCGAATTTCATCGTCGGTGGTGATGCCGCCGGCCGCAGTGATGGGCAGGGTGGTGACGGCACGCAGGGCGCGGAAATATTCGAGGTCGGTGCCCTGCAGCTTTCCTTCAGCGTCGATATAGGTGCACAGAAATTCCGAGCAGTAAGGTTCAAGCCGGGGAAGAACTTCAGCGGGCGTCATGGGAAGCGTGTCCTTCCAGCCGTGGATGGCCACGCGGTTGCCAAGGCAATCCACGCCGATCATCAGCTTTTCGCGCGGAATGCGTTCAGTGAGCGTGCGGAGGAAATCGGTGTTGATGCCGTCGGCAGTGAACGCCGAACTGCCCACGATGATTTTGTGGGCGTCGTCCTGCTCAACCTGCAGGGCGCGATCGAGCGTGCGAATGCCGCCACCCACCCGGCAGGGTTTGCGACGGCAGAGCTCGCGAACGATGTCGGCCTGCGAGGCGCGGCCCATGGCGCCGTCGAGATCGATCACCTGAATCTGCGGATAGTCGTTGAATTTTTCGAGCACAGCAAAAGGGTCGGGCAGTTCCAGGGCTTTGCTTTTGCCCTGGACAAGCTGCACCACTTTGCGGCCCATCAGATCGATGCAGGGAATAATCACAGGCGGACCGAGACTCCTTTGGAACGAAGATGTTCTTTGAGGCTGCGGATGGTGTGGGTGCCGAAATGGAAAATGGAAGCGGCCAGCGCCGCATCCGCCGCACCATCGAGAAAAACGTCGGCAAAGTGCTCCAGGTTTCCGGCGCCGCCCGAAGCGATCACGGGGATGGGCACGGCGCGGGCGATGGTGGCCGTCAGCTCGCAGTCGAATCCCGCCTGGGTACCGTCGGCGTCCATGGAAGTCAGCAGGATTTCTCCCGCTCCCAGCTGGTCCACGCGGCGCGCCCACTCCAGCGCATCGATGCCCGTGTCTTTGGTGCCGCCGTAGGTCACCACGTTCCATCGTGTGGCTTCCTGCTCGCGGCGGGGTTGCCGGCGGGCGTCAATGGCCACCACAATTGCCTGGCGCCCGAACTGCGCCGCGAGTTGCCGTACGATTTCAGGATTTTCAACCGCGGCGGTGTTGATGGCCACCTTGTCGGCGCCCACGGAAAGCAGCCGCCGGGCGTCTTCAATGGTACGCACGCCGCCGCCTACGGTGAGCGGAATAAAAAGCCTTCGCGCTACGCGGTTGACGGTGTCCATCAGGGTGGCGCGGCCTTCGCGCGAGGCCGAAATGTCGAGCATCACCAGCTCATCGGCGCCCTCGGTGTTATACATGGCAGCGAGTTCACCGGGGTCGCCGGCATCGCGCAGGTCGACGAACTGCACCCCTTTGACCACACGGCCGTCTTTGCAGTCGAGGCACGGAATAATGCGTTTGGCAAACATAATTTCCTTAGTGGCGGCTGCAGCGTCGATCCAAGCAAGGTCGCCGCCCGGTGTTGCGTTCACGCTCATCCAGGGGCCAACCTGCTAGAGCTGCAGCTTGGTGACGGCACATAGCGGCTACAATTCGGCGTCTGGCTTTACATCTTCCAGAAATTGCTCCAGTTCGCTCGGCTTTTTGAACACTGACCTTATCCGGTATGCGCTCTTGGGTACGACGTATTCCGGCAGGATAGCTTTCCGAGGAATCATACAGAGCTTCTCTCGTTCTGATTCGATGAAATATACGACACAAAGAAAG
>JBAUWE010000649.1:0-4515 GCA_049583595.1 Terriglobia bacterium | reverse complement strand
CAGCGATTCTGGCGGTGGGGCTGGCGGCTTCGGCTCTGGGAAGAAAGATATTGTGAAGAAACGAATTCGAGTGGGTGTGCTGTTCGGCGGGCGTTCGGGGGAGCACGAGGTTTCAATCACTTCAGCCACCTCCGTGATCAAGGCGCTGGACCCTGCAAAATACGATGTGACGCCCATCGGCATCAGCCGCGAAGGCCGCTGGCACATAGGGTCCGGCCGGCGAGGGCTGCTCTCTGAGGTTTTCAAGAAGGGGCAGGTCATCATTCCCTCCGCGGACCCTTCCGGGCCAAAGTTTTTCGTTCGCAGCGGCCGCAGTGCCGCAAAGGGCGTGCGCCCGGTTGACGTCATCTTTCCGGTCCTGCACGGCACCTTTGGCGAAGACGGCACCATCCAGGGCCTGCTGGAGCTTGCGGGAATCGCTTACGTGGGCGCGGGAGTGCTGGGTTCGTCCGCGGGCATGGACAAGGACGTGATGAAGCGCCTGTTCCGCGACGCCGGCCTTCCCGTGGTGGAATGGGTTCTGGTTTTGCGCGGTGAGTGGAAGCAGCGCCCGGCGCGGTTGCGCAAGTTGATTGAAACCAGGCTCGGCTATCCGCTGTTCGTCAAGCCGGCGAACCTGGGCTCATCGGTGGGCATCAGCAAAGTCCACAACCGCCGCGAGCTGGCCGCGGCCATCGATCTGGCGGCGGGCTACGACCGCAGGGTGATCGTGGAAAAAGGCCTGGACGCGCGCGAGATCGAATGCTCGGTGCTGGGCAACGATTCGCCCGAGGCTTCGGTTCCCGGCGAAATTGTGCCGCTCAACGAGTTCTACGATTATGAATCGAAGTATCTGAAGGAAGGCTCGGAGTTGCACATCCCCGCAAAGCTCACCCGCGCCGAGGCCCGTAGCGTCAAAGATCTGGCCTTGCGCGCCTTTCGCGCCGTCGACTGCGCCGGCATGGCGCGCGTGGATTTCCTGCTCGACCGCCCGAGCGGCACGCTCTACGTCAATGAGGTCAACACCATTCCGGGCTTTACGCCCATCAGCATGTATCCCAAGCTGTGGGAAGCCACCGGCCTGCCCTATCCCCGGCTGCTCGACCGCCTCATCCAGCTGGCGCTGGAACGCCACGGCGAAAAAGCGCAGACCCGGTACGATTACGGCAGCTGAACACCCTGATAGCAACGTCATCCTGAGCGAAGCGAAGGATCTGCTTTATTTTCGGCGAGACACAGCAGATGCTTCTCCCACTTCGCGGGATCAGCATGACGGATCTTTTTTCGACAACCTGCTTCATTAAAATCAAAAGCCGCAGAGTTACAAAACAACTCTGCGCTGCCGCCTCCCGTTCTTGTGGCACGGCCATCCTGGCCGTGTCTTTTTGAGCGCAGCACGGGCGAGGACGCCCGTGCCACAAATCAGATTGAGTCGCTACCCAGGCCCGGGCCGCCTTGACATCGCCCCCGCCTCCGTGCTATTTAACTAACCATACAGTTAAAAGGTGTTCTTCATGGCAAGAAGGGGCCCAGCCAAAAACGCATCTCAAACTCCGGACAACCGCACCGTCATCCTGAATGCCGCCGAACACATCTTTGCCGAGAGGGGCCTCGCGGGCGCGCGCATCGACGCCATCGCCCGCGCCGCCGGCGTCAACAAGGCCCTCATCTACTACTACTTCAAAAGCAAGGATGCGCTCCACCTGGCCATCGTCGAGCGCCACATGAAGGAGTTCTCAAGCCAGGCCCTGGAGCTTCTGGCGAGCGACAGGAGCGTGCAGGACAAGGTGCTCGACTACGTGAGCATGCACTTTGATTTCATCGCCGCGCGCACGGACTACCCCCGGCTCTTCCAACGGTTCATGATGGCGGACTCGCGCCCCTTCCTGCGCATCCGCCAGAAGTATTTCGCCCCGGTAGCCAAAAAGTTTCAGTCGGTCATCGCCCAGGGCATCCGCAGCGGCGAGCTCTGCGCTTCTGACAGCGCGCACACGGCCATCTCGCTGGTGGCGCTGACGGTTTTCTATTTTTCCGCCGCGCCGGTGCTGAAGGCGGCCGGCATCATCAACGACCCTTACCGCAAATCGCAACTGGCCAGGCGGAAGAAGGAAGTGCTCAATTTCGCGCGCCGGGCGCTTTTTATAAATCGCGGAGAATGTTCCGAATGACGCGCAAACTTTTCCTGGTGATTCTGAGTCTGGTGGTCGTGGCGAGCATCGCCGTCTACGTCCTCACCCGCCCGTCCTCGAAGGGCATGGTGCTCACGGGCCTGGTGGACGCGGACGCCGTTTCTGTCAGCTCGCAGATTGCCGGCCGGCTCGAGCAGGTTCGGGTGGAGGAAGGCGACACGGTCACCCGGGGGCAGCTGCTGGCCACCATTGTTCCCCGTGAGCTCCAGGCCGACCAGTCGTTTTACGCTTCCTCGATGGAGAGCGCGGGCGCCCAGGTGGGGGCGGCGCGAGCCTCGCTGAAGTTTCAGGAACTCCAGACGCGCGATCAGATCCGCCAGGCGGAGGCCACTCTGTCGGCGACCCAGGCGCAGTTGAAGCAGGCGCAGGCCAACCTTGAACTTGCCCGGCAGAACTTTAAACGCACCCAGGGACTCTACCAGCAGCAGATTGTTTCCCAGCAGCAGCAGGACCAGGCGCAGGCCACTCTGCAATCGGCGGAGGCCAACGTCGAATCGATTGAAAAGCAGGTGCAGGCGGCCGGCGCGGCGGTGGCCCTGGCCCGCTCCAACGCCCAGCAGATCACCATTCGGCGGAGCCAGCTGGCCGCCAATCAGCACCAGTTTGCGGCGGCGAGCGCCCAGGACCAGGCCGCCCGGGCGCGCCTCGACTACACGGAAGTTCGCTCGCCCATCAACGGGCTGGTGACGCTGCGGGCGGCGCTCGCGGGCGAGGTGGTGAATCCGGCGCAGCCCATCGTGGTGCTCTACGATCCCGACAAGCTCTGGGTGCGGGCCGACGTGCCCGAGAGCGACCTTCATCTCATCCGCATCGGCGAGCGCATGCCCGTGCGCTTTCCCGGCGGCATCGAGCGCACCGGCACCGTCTATTTCCGCGGCGTCGACGCCGAGTACGCCACCCAGCGCGACGTCAGCCGCACCAAGCGCGACATCAAAACTTTCCAGATCCGCCTGCGCGTGGACAACAAGGATCGCAGGCTGGCGCCGGGGCTCACGGCCTTTGTCACGGTGCCCATCAACGACGGGCAGTAGGCGCCGCCCGGCGGCCAAACGCCTTTGTGCGGGCCCTTAAGGATTTCTACGATGGCAGCCATTGAAGTTGAAAAGCTGACCAAGCGCTTCAACGGATTTACGGCCGTTGACGCGCTCAGCTTCAGCGTGCAGGAAGGCGAAATCTTCGGCCTGCTGGGCCCCAATGGCGCCGGCAAGTCCACCCTGATCCGCATGCTCACCACCCTGATCCCCCCCACCGAGGGCACGGCGCTGGTGAACGGCTTTGACGTCATCCGCCAGCAGAACGAGGTGCGGCATTGCATTGGGGTCATTCCGCAGGCCATGACCTCGGACCTGGATCTGAGCGCGGAAGAAAACATGAACATCTTCGCCAAACTCTACGGGGTACCGCGCAGCCAGCGGTCGCACATCATCACCGACCTGCTGCGCGCGGTGGAGCTGGAAAAGTGGGCCCGGCATCCCGTCAAGAATCTTTCCGGCGGCATGCGGCGCCGGCTTGAAATCGCGCGCGGCCTGGTGCACGAGCCCAAGATCTTTTTTCTGGACGAGCCCACCACAGGGCTCGATCCCACTTCGCGCATCGCGGTGTGGGAGATGCTGGTCAACATCAAGAAGCAGCGCGACCTCACCGTCCTGCTCACCACGCACTACATGGATGAAGCCGACCGCCTCTGCGGCCGCATCGCCATTGTGGATCACGGCAAGCTGGTGGCGCTCGATTCACCGATGAAGCTGAAGGCCTCGATTCCGGCGGCGAGTTTTCTGGAAGTCAGCTTTTCAACCGTTCCGGAAGGCTGGCCCGAGACGCTCAAGGGCCTGCCGCACGTTGAAAGCGTCATTGAGCACGACCACATTTTTCGCATCGCATCGCACAACGGTCCCCGCACCACGGTTGAACTGGTGGAAGCCTCGCGTCGGGCGGGCATTGAGGTGTCGTCGCTGGCCGTGCAGAGCACCACGCTGGACGACGTCTTTACGCACTACACCGGGCGTCAGCTTCGCGACGAGTTGCAGGAGCGCTCATTCGAAACCAGTCTGATGCCGCCGCGGTAGCGCCGGGGCCGCAGCCGGAGGGCCCGCAAGCAGCGGGCCGGGAAATTTATGAATCGCATCGCCGCCATCATCCAACGCGACCTGCTGAAGTTTTTCCGCAGCCCTGCGCTGATGATGGCCTCGCTCATTTTTCCCCTGGTACAGCTGGTGGTGCTGGGCTACGCCTTTGGCGGCAAGATCAAGAACCTGCAGGTGGGCGTGGTCAACCAGGACCACGGCCTGCAGACGGTGCGCCTGCGCGAGATGTTCGGAGCCATTGCCGCCAACGCGCGCACCTTCAC
>JBAUWE010000648.1:0-1537 GCA_049583595.1 Terriglobia bacterium | reverse complement strand
AGAAGGGCCTGAGCGATAGTTTTACCGTAAATAAGGGAACCTCATCATGGGAAGGTCTGGTAAGCTTTAAATTGCCACAAGGGAAATATCGTCTTTCCGCTGTTAGAGGCGGATGTAATAGAGGAATAGGCATAGGGGCAGCCATGGCAAGTTTTGATTTTCCATTCAATATCCCTTTTCAAATATACGATAAGGAGTGTGTTTATTTAGGAAGAATAGAAATGACCAACCGCGAGAGGGCATCAGAGAATGAAATCCCATCGGGAGATACCACTGTAACACGATTACCTCAGAAGCAATCCGGTTTTGCAACCGGAACTTTTGATGTTAAAATATTCGACAACCTTGATGAAGACATAAATAAGTTTAAGGCAGAATATCCAGTGCTTGATGAAATGACGATTACTAAAAGAATCCTGCCTCCGTGGAGCAAACCGATCAACGCAAAATAGGGGTTGCCGCAAAGGCCTCAGGATGCACTTGCAGCAGAGGGTATGTCGTCGGCGTATACTGAAGAAACGTGATCTGAATAAAAAAACGTTGATGCGTTAATGTCCGTTCACAAATCAGGATTGTTGTTCAATATCAAAGCATGCGAAGACAATATGTATCGATATCGCGTTTGGTCCGGATGTAAAACTTCTTGCATCGGGTGCTGACGACAAAAAGGTTAAGCTATGGGAGATCCCATCCGGGAAATTTGTGCCGGGGACATATGTATCTCCACCCTCGCCGTACTGGAATGGGGGCGGTCGCATCTGCACATGTGTCCCGGTTTGTACGTGTGTACGCATCAAATGATGAAAAAAATAATAAATAAAGGCAACGATAGACGTTAAAGAAATGAGGTGAATATCGTGACTTGGAACAAATATCTACTATCCATTATAATGGCTGTGGTTATCGGTTTGGCGATTAATGTGGAAGCGGCAGTGGTTACGGTTGTGGATAATAATGCGGGCACTCATAATTCGATTGCGATAGATCATTCAAGTCATGTGCATATCAGTTATGCCGTGGGTGGTGGATTTCATTTTAATAATACAGATGCGCTCAAATATGCCACCAATGCTTCAGGGGATTGGGTGATAACGACTGTCGACAGTACCAGCGATGTTGGTGGTTACAGCTCGATTGCTACTGACTCTTCAAACAAAGTCCATATCAGCTATTATGATTATACCAACCAGAATCTTAAATATGCGACCAATGCGTCAGGAAACTGGGTGATAACGACTATCGATAGCGATGGTGATGTCGGCCGATATAGCTCGATTGCAGTAGATTCACAAGATAAGATTCACATTTGCTATTACGATGCCACGAACCAGAAACTCAAATACGCGACCAATGCTTCAGGACAATGGGTAAAAAACAGTATCCAAAATGCAGACTTTAATTGCTTCAGTTCAATTGCGACAGACTCTAGAGATAATGTTCTTATCAGCTATCTATCCGGCGAAGACCTCCGATTCGTTACCAATGAGAACGGGAATTGGGTCGCGACAATAGTTGACAATAATATCGCGGACAGTTC
>JBAUWE010000647.1:0-11124 GCA_049583595.1 Terriglobia bacterium | reverse complement strand
TGCAGGGTTCCGGAAAGACCACAACTTCCGGCAAGCTGGCCCTCTGGCTCAGCAAGAAAAAGAAGCGCCCCATGCTGGTTTCGGTTGACGTCTACCGCCCGGCGGCGCGGGAGCAACTGGCGGTGATTGCCCAGGCGATCGGAATTCCCTGTTTTGCGGGTGACGGCATCGATTCGCCCATTGACCTCGCCGTGGCGGCGAGAAAAGACGCCGCCGACCGCGGGCACGACGTGCTGAGTGTGGATACGGCCGGCCGGCTGCACATTGACGAGCCGTTGATGAAGGAAGTCACCGAGTTGCGCTCCACCCTCCGTCCGAGCGAAGTTCTGCTGGTTGCCGACTCCATGGTGGGGCAGGATGCCGTGAAAAGCGCTCAGGAATTCCACGAGAGGCTGGGCGCCACGGGAGTGATTCTCACCAAGCTTGACGGCGACGCCCGGGGCGGCGCTGCGCTGAGCATCCGTCACGTGACAGGCCAGCCCATCAAGTTTATTGGCGTGGGCGAAAAGTATGACGCCCTGGAAGTTTTTTACCCGGACCGGATCGTTTCCCGCATTCTGGGAATGGGCGACATCCTGTCACTGATTGAGAGAGCGGAAGAGAAGATTGACAAGAACAAAGCTCTGGAAGTCCACCAGAAGCTTCAATCGAACTCTTTTACGCTTTCCGACTTCCGTGACCAGCTGGCGCAGATGCGTTCGCTGGGGCCGCTCGACCAGATGCTGGGCATGCTGCCGAAAGTGGGCATGTTGAAGAATGTAGGCAAGGTCCATGTGGACGAGAAGGAACTGGTCAGGATTGAAGCGATTATCAACTCCATGACGGAGAAGGAGCGGCGCCGCCACGACATCATCAACGGCAAGCGCCGGAAAAGGATTGCACGCGGCAGTGGAACCACGGTCCAGCAGGTCAACCAGGTGCTCAAGCAGTATATTCAGATGCGGAAGATGATGAAATCCATGAGCACCAGCCTGTTGGGAAAAAAGATGGGCCGCCTGAAGTTGCCGGCCGGCATGGGAGGCCTGGGTTCCTAGGCGCGGGGCCGCCATTCCAGAAAGGTGGGGATGGCCCTGAAAGTTTTGCTATTGTTATTGAGTGGAACGGTTTGGCCCGGGCGACGAACCCTTGCCGAACCTTCAATCTGGATTGCAGGGAGGAAGATTGTTAAGAATACGACTGGCTCGGACAGGAACGAACAAGAAACCGAGTTACAGGGTTGTTGTGATTGAACAGGATCAACCACGTGACGGTGGGTTTGTGGAAATCGTCGGACATTATAATCCGCGGAGGGATCCCGTGGAGTTGGTGTTGAAACAAGACCGTGTGGATTACTGGCTGGGTAAAGGCGCGCAGCCATCCGAGACAGTACGGAGCCTTCTGAAGAAGTCGGCATCAGCTTAGGCAGAAGGACTGTCGGCTTCGCCTCACCCTGGCGCAGGGTCCACCATTTGGGTTTCCCAAGTACGCTTTCTTCAGAGCTAGAGCACAAACTCAGTTCGGCAGGAGGGACCAAGTGGAAATGAAGAATCTCATTGAGGAGATTGCCAAGGCGCTTGTGGATAATCCCGAGGCGGTTGCTGTCCGGCCGGTGGAAGGAGAGCAGATCACGGTTCTGGAGCTTCGAGTTCATCCCTCGGACCTTGGGAAAGTCATCGGCAAGCAGGGAAGAACTGCCCGGTCGATTCGGACCATCCTTGGGGATGCCGGGATGAAACTCAAGAAGCGTTTTACCCTTGAAATCCTGGACTAGGGCGGGTACGGGCGCTTCCGGCAAGCATCAGGATAAACCGGGAGGCTCCACTTTGCACCGGCAAGTTCAGCAAGGGGCAAACACTGCCGGATCTGACGGCGGGATGCGGGCGTTGATTGCCATTGCACGGATCACTCGTCCACAGGGGCGCAAAGGGGAAGTGTTGGCGGAAATTCTCACCGATTTCCCCTCCCGCTTCGCTGACCTTCAGCGGGCATTTCTTGAAGACCCTGGCAAAAATCCCCAGGCTGTAACCGTAGAGCATACGTGGTTGCACAAGGGGAAAGTGGTCCTCAAGTTTGCCGGCATCGGTTCCATTGACGATGCTGAAACGTTGAGAGGGCGGCTGGTTCTGGTTCCCGAGGAAGAAAGAGTCGCTCTTTCCGCTGACCAGTATTATCTGTGGGAACTGGAAGGCTGCCAGGTGGTTGCAGAAAGTGGAGGAACGAGGACGCCCCTGGGAATAGTCACCGAGGTCGAACGCACCGGGGGAGCGGACCTGCTTCATGTTGCGGATGAGTCCGGGGAAATTCTCATTCCGTTCGTGCGGGCCATCTGCAAGGTGATCGATCCCGCGTCCAGGCTGATTGTGATCGACCCTCCGGAAGACCTTCTCGATCTGAATCGGGAATAAAGGGCTTTGTCATCGAGCGGTTGAGCCTGAGGAAGCCTCTAAGACGATGCAATTTGACATTGTCACCATTTTCCCGGACTTTTTCGGGAGCGTACTGGCGCACGGCGTCTTGAAGCGTGCCCTGGCGGGTGGCCAGTTGGCGGTCCACCTGCACGACCTTCGCGATTTTACGGATGACCGCCACCGCACGGTTGATGATCGCCCGTTCGGGGGCGGGCCGGGAATGGTCCTGAAGCCCGAGCCGATTTTCCGGGCCGTCGAATCGATCCAGTCGGCAGGAGAGGCGGAGGAAGTTCCTGTGATTCTCCTGTCACCGCAGGGCCGCCTGTTGCGGCAGCCGGTGGTGGAAGAACTTTCCCGGCACCCCCGTCTGGTTTTGATCTGCGGGCGCTATGAGGGCATGGACGAGCGCGTGGCAGAGAGCCTGGCGACGGATGAGCTGTCGATCGGCGATTATGTTTTGAGCGGTGGTGAAATCGCCGCCGCCGTCGTGATGGAATGTGTCGCCCGGTTGATCCCGGGCGTGCTCGGCAACGAAGAATCGATTGCGCAGGATTCGTTTGGCGAGGAAAGCGCCCCGGGCCGGAGGGTTCTCGACTGGCCGCATTACACCCGCCCCGCCGGGTTCAGGGGAATGCAGGTGCCGGATGTTCTGCTTTCCGGAGACCATGCGGAAATCTGCCGCTGGCGCAGGCGGAAGGCGCTTGAAAAGACGTGGCGAAAACGGCCGGAACTGCTGGCCGATCTGCCGCTTGACGATGAGGACCGGCGGGTTCTGGAAGATTTGAAGCAAGCCTCATGGCTGCCCGTTTCGCCGCGGCAAAGCTGAGGTTTTTGTCCGGCGGCCGCGGCCGGGAGTTGGTGAGCAGGGATCTTACCCATTTCTATTTGAAGATGGAGCGTTACCACAATGAGCATCGTTGAAAAGATCGAACAGGAACAACTGAAGAAAGACATTCCGCACTTTCACGCAGGTGACACGGTGCGGGTGCACGTGAAGATCAAGGAAGGTGAGAAGGAGCGAATCCAGGTGTTTGAGGGCATCGTCATGGGGCGGCGCCGGGCCCAGAACCACTCCACCTTCACGGTTCGCAAGATCTCTTTCGGCCACGGTGTCGAGAGGATCTTTCCCTTGCACTCGCCCAGCATCGACAAGATTGAGCGCGTCAAGGCGGGGCAGGTCAGGCGCGCCAAGATTAGTTATCTGCGTGGCCGCCGTGGCAAGGCTGCGCGCATCCGCGAAGCCCGCACAGAGCGCGAAGGCTAAACGCCGGCCCCATCAGCCCGGCCGGCAAGCGGGGGCCCTCCGCTATTCTGAAGTGGAACGTCTGGTCGTCATCCGATGCCGCGACTGTGCAAACCCAGAGCGTTGAAATGTTCCTCGCGGCTTGAATCGCACCTGCTTCGCCGGGGCGTCAAGCTTGTTGCGGGGACAGACGAAGCCGGGCGGGGTTCGCTTCTGGGGCCCTTATACGTCGCGGCCGTCATCCTTGACGCGGCGCAGCCCATCCCCGGACTGAACGATTCAAAAAAACTTTCCCCGCAGGCGCGCTCCAGTTTCGCCCGTCAGATCCGCCAGACGGCTCTCGCTTACCAGGTGATGGCTGTTTCCGCCAAAGAGGTTGACGACCTGAACGTCTATGAGGCCACGCGGCAGGCCATGATTCGCTCGCTGCTGGCGCTTGATCCTCAGCCGGATTTTGCCCTCGCGGATGCCATGCCGCTCCAGAACGGCCGCAGGCCCGGCTTCTCCATTCCTTACTGGTCCCTCATTCACGGCGACGCGCGCTCGGTATCCATTGCGGCTGCCTCCATCCTGGCCAAGGTTTCCCGCGACGAACATCTCGAACGGCTTGACCGCCAGTACCCGCAATATGGCCTGGCCCGAAACAAAGGCTACGGCACGCGCGACCACCTTGACGCTCTGGCCCGCTACGGCCCCTGCCCCGAACATCGCCGCACCTACCAGCCCGTCAAGGACATGCTGGCTCCCAGCCTGCCGTTCGGTCCCGCCTGAACGTTCCCCCGTCATTCCGACCCCATCCCCCCGTCATTCCGAGGAGCCGAAAGGCGACGAGGAATCTGCTTTGGTTGTCTTTTGGAATGGTCGGCTGGCAGGGGAAAGCAGATCCTTCGTCGTCCCGCCGGGCCGCAGCAGGACTCCTCAGGATGACGAGTGGAGGGGGGAAGCGCCGACGTTTGCGCGTGAGCCGTAAAGCAGATTCTTCGGCCAAAAACCGGCCTCAGAATGACGTCCATGAAGGATGCGGCGTCCCAGAGCCGGTAGCGCGGTCCTCCGCTTTTGAGGTCCGCGGGTCTGTCGGTCGTGACCACGGCCAACCCACTCCTACTCCCTACTTCCTTCTCTTCATCCTTCATCCTTCAGAATTCATAATTCTGTTTGCCCCCACTCAGCTTTGCTGATCGCAGACTTTAAAAATCAAAATCTGCGCCACCCGCCGTTGAGGTGCCCCAGCAACCGATCCGCGGGCTCGTAAAAATTCTCCGGCGAGCCCGCAGAAACTCTTCTCTTCAGGGGCTAAAGCTCGCGCTGTTGTGTTGCTGTTCTCTGTCGGACCTGAAAGTCCGACCTCCTGGGGCCGCCGGGCATGGCCAGCACCTCTTCCTTTCGTCATCCTGAGCGTAGCGAAGGATCCCCGGATTTGTTTGAAAGTAAATGCAGAGATCCTTCGCTCCGCTCAGGATGACAAGTCACCTTTTAGCAACCAGGAGGTCGGAGCTTTAGCTCCGACATTTATGAGGCTCTCCAGCCGGGGCTTCAGCCCCTGAAGCCGCCATTTGGCGAGGTAAACTCGCCGCTACAAGTTTCGATCTGGTTGGCCAAGCGAACGATTTTGCTTGACAAGTGTGGGCTAGTATGGTAGTCTCGCTTGTGTGCCTGATCGTCAGGGCGCCAGACGGGATTTGCAGACTCTATGGCCGGCATTGCAGGGCACGAGAAAGACTAGCTGTCTGGTTTTTTGAGACAAATGGGACAAAAAAAGATGTTATTTTAAAAAACAAAGCGGAGATGTTATTGAAAACACAGGATTGGCGCTGAAAAACAAACCCGAACAAACCGAAGAACAAAGCGGAGAAGTTGTTGAAAATCGTTCCTGTGGAAAAAACAAAGCTAAAAACAAAGCGGGCCATGTTGCTGAAAATAAATGTGGGCGAAAAAACAAACCGGAGAGAGCCTGAAGGACAAAATTGAAATAACTAGCCTATCGATCGGCCTGAAACTTGCCCGGTTTTTCTCCTGTTGTCCGAACCCCACGCTGCGGAATATCTCAAATCGCCAGCCCTGTTTCCAACCGGCAGGATTCATTCGGCAGGACTCACCCTCCAAACCTGCCGCCTGTTGATGGTATGCTTCTTTAACCAAAATTAACCTCTTGAGGTGTTACGAGTGGCTCGATTGCTGATTCAAAACGGACGCGTCATTTCGCCCGAGGACGGCCTCGACGGCATGCTGGACCTGCTGATTGAAAATGGTGAGATCAGCCAGATTGCTCCCAATCTTTCTGTTCCCGCTGACGAAACCATTGATGCGCAGGGGCAGATTGTTGCGCCGGGCTTTGTGGATATCCACGTTCACCTGCGCGAACCGGGCGGAGAGGCTTCAGAGACGCTGGAGACCGGCCTCCGGGCCGCGGTGGCGGGCGGGTTCACGGCCGTGTGTCCCATGCCCAACACGCATCCGGTGAATGACAGCGCTGAGCTCACGCGCCATCTCGTCAGCCGGGCGGAGGAATTGAAGCTGGCCCGCGTTTTTCCCATCGCCGCCGTGACGGTGGGCAGCCAGGGGGAAAAACTCACCGACTTCCAGGGCCTGATTGCTGCCGGGGCGGTAGGGTTTTCAGACGACGGCAAGCCCGTCAAGACCAGCGCATTGATGAAGGAGGCCCTTGAGAGGGGAAAGACCCTCGGCGCGCCGGTCATCGACCATTGCGAGGTGCCGGAGTTGAGCGCCGGCGGGGTGATGAACGCAGGCGTGCATTCAAAATCCCTGGGCCTGGCTGGCATTCCGAATGAGGCGGAAGACGGCTGCATTGGCCGGGATATTGAAATTGTGGCGGCGGCCGGAGGACACCTTCACGTGGCGCATCTTTCCACGGCGGGTGGTATCCAGATGGTGCGTGAGGCCAGAGGCCGCGGGCTGAACGTGACCTGCGAGGTGACGCCGCACCACTTTACGCTGACCGACGAAGACGTCACCCGCTACGGAACCCATGCCAAGATGAATCCTCCGTTGCGCAAGACTTCGGACGTGGAAGCCATCCTGGCGGGCATTCAGGACGGCGTTGTGGACGCCATTGCCACCGACCATGCACCGCATGCAGCCGAATTGAAATCGCGGCCCATGGCGGAAGCTCCGTTCGGAGTAACCGGTCTTGAAACGGCCCTGGCGCTGGGCCTCAAGCAGCTGGTGCACTCCGGCAGGATATCAATGGGCGGGCTGATCGCCCTGATGAGTTCGAAGCCGGCGCGAGTTATCAACAGGCCGCTGGGCCGCATCCGGGTGGGAGGCGCAGCGGACCTGACTCTGTTCAATCCCGAACTCGAATGGACCTATCAGGCCGCCGAGGGCTATTCCAAAAGCCGCAACTCGCCCTTCGACGGATGGAAGTTTCGGGGTGCGGTGACGGCCACAATAGTCGAAGGCCGGATCGTATTCCGGCGCTGACGCGGGTCAGGAATCGCGGGGTTACACTTGACTTTGCGTGTCTCACGTCCTAACGTACTGCTGCCGGCTGAATTCTACAGCCGGGATGTATGGGAAACCAATCCACTGGCGGGCCTCGCCACCACGGTTGGAAGGTCGAACTTCCATCAGAGTGAACCCGTCCACACTGGTTGACAATGCCTCCATCGCTCTCCGCCATCGACGCCATTTCACCCGCATTCGATCGAGTCAGGCGGCAGCTATTCCAGCCGTTTCGATTTGCTTTTTGGGCGCGCATGGCTCTGGTGGCGCTGGCGACCGGGGAATTTTACAGCAGCAGCAGTTGGAGCGGCATGCGTTTCACACTGCCGTCCACAAGAAGGAACCCCGGCTACGCGTTTCTCGATCTGGTGCGGCCACACTGGGAATACCTGAAGCGCTACCTTCCATGGATTGTTCTTGGCGTTTTGCTGCTGGCCGCGTTCGTGATTTTTTGGATCTATGTCTCCAGCGTTTTCCGGTTCATTCTCTTCGACTCCGTCCTGACAGATCGCTGCAACATGAAGTCCCAATGGCGGCAATATCGCTGGCAGGGAATGAGATTCTTTCTGTGGAGGATCTGCCTGGGGCTGGGAATTGCGGCGGCACTCGGAATATTGACGGGCGCCGGCGCCCTGGCGCTGGTATCAACCGGGGCGTTCAGGAATCCTCGCCAGCACATTGCCTTGCTGGTGCTGGGCGGGATTGCAGCCTTTCTGTTGCTGACCTGCATCATCATTCTGGCGGCGCTGATTTCCTTGTTTGCCCGAGACTTTGTGGTGCCCGTGATGGCGCTGGAAAACGTAGGGGTTATTGATGGGTGGCGGCGCGTGATCGCTCTGCTGGGCGCTGACAGGAAAGGCTATGTGGGTTATGTGCTGATGAAGATTGTTCTGGTGGTAGGCAGCACGATTCTTTTCGGGATCCTGACCCTGATTGCCGTTTTGCTGATGCTGATCCCGCTTTCGATTGCTGGAGCCGCCCTCTTCTTTTTCGCCAGGTCTGCCGGGCTGCTGTGGAGTTTTCCCGCCATCGCCGTCGGCGTTGTCCTCGCGGCCGCTGCGTTGGCAGTGGTCTTTTACGTCACCGCGTTCATTTCAGCGCCGGCCATGATGTTCTTCCAGGCCTACGTGATCCACTTCCTGGGATCGCGGTATCCGGCGCTTGGGGCCAGGATTTCTGCGCCGCCCACGCCACCTGCGCCACCACCGTTTCCTGACCCCGGCGTCTCGCCGGCCGGCCAGGATTACTGAACAGGCTTCGATGCACCTGGACGGCTGCCCGGCTTCACGGCGGGCTTGCCCTCCTTGCAGAGAGGGCAATCGTCCGGATCCCAGGTCTTTACGTCCAGCGTGACGAGTGCAGCCTTGGGGACGTCAAATTTAACGTTCCCGCCACTGCGGTCAACCAGAGCGCCGATGCCCACCACCTTGCCGCCGGCCTCCTCAACGCAAAGGGCGGTTTCACGAGTGGATTTGCCTGTGGTGATGACGTCTTCGACAACCAGCACCGGCTCGCCCTGCTCCAGGTGGAAGCCCCGGCGCAGGGTCATCTGGCCATCCTTGCGTTCGGTAAACAAAGCTCTCAGGCCCAGCGCCCGTGCAACTTCATGCGCCACGATCACTCCGCCCAGTGCCGGCGCCGCTACGGTCCTGGCTCCCAGTTCGCCGAGTTTGGGCCCCAGTTCAACACACAACTGCTCTGCCACCCGGGGGTACTGCAGCACCAGAGCGCACTGAATATAACGGTCACTGTGAAGGCCCGAGGAAAGAATAAAGTGGCCCTCCAGCAGAGCGGAGTACTCGCGGAAGATTTTGAGGATGTCGTTTTCAGTCATGGATTGTCCTAATGAAGAGGTTGAACCTATCCGGAAGATTCCTGCATTTCCTCCAGGATGGCTTTTGCGGCCGTTGCCGGATCCGGGGCCGCAGTGATGGGACGTCCGATCACCAGGTAATCCGCTCCGGCATCGAGGGCGGACCTGGGCGTTGCGGTTCGCGACTGATCGTTTGCCGCCGCGCCCGCGGGCCGAATGCCTGGAGTCACGATGACAAAATCCGGACCGCACTCTTTGCGCAGAGCGGAAACTTCTTTGGCGGATGCCACCACGCCGTCCAGGCCCTCCGACTGTGCCAGGCGGGCCATGCGGAGTACGGCACTTTCAGGCGGCCCGGCGATGCCCAGTTCGTCCAGGTCATCGGCCGCGAGGCTGGTGAGGATGGTTACGGCCAGTACCAGCGGTCGGGGACGGTTGTCAGAGACTCCTTCCCGGGCTCCTTCGAGGGCCGCGCGCAGCATTTTTCTTCCACCCAGCGCGTGAACGTTCAGCAGGGTTACTCCCATCTTTGCCGCAGCCCGGCAGGCGCCGCGCACCGTGTTGGGAATATCCAGGAACTTGAGGTCGAGGAAAACCTTTGCGCCTGAATCGATCAAATAGCGGGCCAGCATGGGGCCTTCCGACGTGAAGGCTTCCATGCCAACCTTAAACATTCCGGCATGCCCGCGCAGTTTGTCGGTCATTCGAGCTGCCGCCTCGGCGGTATTGAAATCGAGCGCAACAATCAGTTTGTCTCGAGCCTGCACTTGTGTTCTCCTGATTCCGGTCCGCCGGGGGCGACCTGACGCTGGCGGGTGACCGTCAAGGGCCACCAGGGATTGTAAGTTGGCACGGTAAAAAACTAAATAGAAAAACTTCGCTTGCCCGCGTGGTGCCGGGATCCGCCATTAAAGTGCGGAAACTTCCGCTGGAACTCCCTGGATGCTTGCCGCATGTCCAGCCAGTCGAAGAAAAGGTCGGGAACTTCCAGCCAGACTTTGAACCACCTGGCAATTTCGCGCTTCTCGCTGCGCTTCTCCGGGCCCAGCCGGGCGTTGGCCGCCATGTTCTTAGCGCGCTGCTCGCTTTTTGCGACGAGCTCCCGTGCAAGGCTGGTGCCCACGCGGTCTGAAACCTCGCGGTATTGCCGGTAGAGCGCGTCAATTTTCTGGAGTGAGGTCAGAGCGGAATCGAGATCACGAAGCTGCAGCAGACCCTTTTCGCGCAGTTCATGATGGTCCCGTGTTGAAGCTTCAACAGCGGGTTCTTCGTGATCTGGATATTCTACCCGCGTTCCTGCAGAGCGCAGGACGTCGGCGATATAGGATAGGCACGATTTGTGATGGTTGTTGGAACGGCGACGCAGTTCGGCTTCAATGGCATGAAGCTCCCGGGTGCCGGCTCGTTTCAAGTTGTGCTGTTCGCAATATCCCAGGATGATTCCCTTGTCTTGGTTCGTGTCACACCTCCGCGGCAGAATGTTTGGGGCTTTGCCTCCTCTCCTGCCCTACTTTTTGTGCGTGCGTTGCGACGTTCGTGCTTTGTCCGGCGAAAGTTGCCGGAGCGCAGCCGCTTGTTTTCGATATCGTGCCACGTTGCGCTGGTGTTCTGCAAGTGTTCTGGCAAATCGGTGACCACCGTGGTTATTGCTGACAAAGAAGAGATAGTGAGTTGAAGCCGGATGAAGAGCCGCAAGAATAGAAGCTTTCCCCGGATTGCAAATGGGACCGGGCGGAAGCCCACTGTGGACATACGTATTATAGGGAGACTTCAGATTCAGGTCGCTTTCGGTGATTGGCGCCCGGGGCAGGCGGGACATTTCTGCCGCATAGGCTACGGTTGGATCACATTGAAGCAGCATTCCCTTCTCCAAGCGCAACTCGAAAACCTGTGCGATGATGGGACGTTCATCGGCGTCCGGAGTTTCCTTTTCAATCAGCGAGGCGAGGGTCATGACCCGGTGGAGGTTGTTGCCCGATCGGCTGAGGTCCTGTTGAAAATCCTGATTCAGGATTTCACGGAAGCGTGCCAGCATCTTCATGGCAATATGCGCCGCCGTGACATGGTACTCAAATCGATAGGTATCCGGAAACAGGTACCCCTCGAGCGAGGGCGCCTTCGGATCGAGATCACGGATGGGAGCAGCGTCTTGGGTTATGCTCAGAAAGTTTTCCGGTGCAATCCCCAGCCTTTTGTGCAGGACCCGTGCGATATCAAAG
>JBAUWE010000646.1:0-3410 GCA_049583595.1 Terriglobia bacterium | reverse complement strand
CTTCTCGCCGTCGAGCGTGGAGCGCAGGATTTCGCTTTCACCGTCGTCAGTGGGCGCGTCCTCGGTGATCCACCGGGTTCCGGCGTCCTCATAGACGAACGTCACCGATTCGTGAACATAGACCTGCACGCCCTCGGCGATGCCCGCGTCCACCAGGATGCGCGCCCCTTCCGTGCGCAGCAGGTTGGTCTCCTGCCAGGCCGCCCGGTTGCGCATTTTGGCAATGGGAGGGATTTTCGTCGTCAGACGCAGGATGGCTTCAGAGCCGGCAATGGCCTGGCATACTTCCTTCGGATCGTAGAGGTCCACCTGGATCGGCTCAGCTCCGAGGTTGCGAACCGCGTCAGCTTTCGAGCTGGTTCTGGCCGTCGCGCTGACCTCGTGCCCGGCTTCAACCAGCGCCTTCACACTTGCACGCCCCAGAACACCTGTTCCGCCAGCAACAAAGATTTTCATCGCGGCCTCCAGTCGGTTGAATCCTCAAGGTGCCTGTAAGATCGCTTACTCGGGAGCGGCAGGTCTCGCAACCCCGCAACGGGTTTCGACTCCCTCTAATTCCAATGGTACGAGGCGCAAGGGCGTAAAACAAGAGGTCACAGGGACTCGCCAGAAAAAGTACCCCTGCAGACGGGCGCTTACCTAGTTGCGAATGATGCCACTCACAAGGCTTGTATGCGTTGCCAGTGTGACTGATACTGGAATGTGGAAATATGAATACGCTCGGTTGGATTATCCTTTTCAGCCTGCTGGGAAGCGTCGGCGTGGTGGTTGGCGCCGGGGCGTTGTTGCTGTTGCAGGATGCGGCCTGGCGGCGGATGATTTCCATCCTGGTCAGCTTTGCCGTCGGAACACTGCTGGGCGGGAGCTTTCTGGGACTGCTGCCGGAGGCCCTGGAAAAGGCGGACAGCCTGCCGGTGTTTTCTACAGTGCTGGCGGGTGTGGTCCTTTTCTTTATCCTGGAAAAATGGGTGCTGTGGAGGCACTGCCACGACTCCGAATGCCCGGTGGACCGGGTGGCGGGCGAACTGATCCTGCTGGGCGATGCCGTTCACAATTTTTTCGACGGCATTGTGATCGCGGCTTCGTTTCTGTCGGCTCCGGCGCTCGGTGTCTCGTCCGCGCTAGCCGTGGTGGCGCACGAAGTCCCGCAGGAAGTGGGCGACTTTGCCATCCTGCTGCAAAGCGGATACGGGAAAGGCCGCGCGCTCCTGTACAACCTGTTATCCAGTTCCACAACGTTGGCCGGGGCGGTATTGGCGTACTTTGCGCTTTCCTCCATTGAGCGCGTTGTGCCCTATGTGCTGGCCGTCTCTGCCGCGAGTTTTCTCTACATCGCCATGAGCGATCTGGTGCCCGGCCTTCATCGGGTGATTTCGCTGCAGAAAGCTGCTGTCCAGGTGGCGTTCATCGTTGCCGGAATTTTGACCATGGCCGCCATCCGGACCATCGCGCACGGGTGACGTTTGCGGCGAGGGGATGACATGTTCCCCCTCCAAATGCCCACCTGGCAGACCGCTTGCATCGAAGCCCCTGATGCCAGAAGACCTGTGCGCTTAAGGGGGGGATTCGGCGCTCCCGGTCTGCTGCTCGTCGATGGCAGGCGCGGCCTTGCGGGTGAGAACATAACCGAGAAGGGTACCATAGACGAAGTTGGAAATTCCGATTTCAAAACCGTGGGTGAGGCGGATGTAGCCAGGCAGGTAAGGATTGGGTAAAAGGAGTGGGGCTACACCGGCCAGTATCGGAAAGGAGAGGCCCAACGCCATGGCCGCCCTGCCGCGTTCCCCTTTCATTCCGTGCACAACCGCAAGCCCTGCGGCGACGTACACCAGGCCGCGGAAAACCTCCATTTCAATAACGCTGGCCGGTCCCGGCAGTTTGACTCCAGTGTAGAAGTCTTTGACAAAAGGAAAGACGATCATCCCGGCGACAAAGTAACAGAGGACGTACAGCAGAACGCCCAAGAGGATGCGCCCTGCCCAGTTTGCCGGCGAGCGAGGCACAAGCGGTCCCACCTCTTCCAGCGGCGTCTTCTTCCAGCAGCCAAGAATCAGGACCAGCAGCGGGACAAAAATCAGCGAGGTGACAAATCCCGAGGCCATCATGCGAAAAATCTCCGGCGCTTTCAACCCGACTTTGAAAAGCAGGGCCTCATCCAGAATGTTCAGTTGATTGATTCCGAAGTAGAGGATGAAGAGGGTCCCTGAAAGTTTCCAACCTTGCTGGCTGGAGCTTGCGGCGACAAGCCCGAGCGCCAGAACAACCAGGAGGCCAGGGATGACCAGGAGGCAGAGTTCCGCAAGGCTCCTGGGGCGGCTCCAGAGGGCCTGCAGCGCCAGCAGCGCCAGAGTGGCGCCGGCAATTCGGAGAGTCAGACCGAACGCCTTCATCGGATTGCTCTCTCAGAAGCTGGTAGAGGCCGGCCGCGCGGGCCGGCCTCTGCGAAACCGGATACTTTATTTTATGACACCGGCTTGATTTCACGAATCCAGATGTTGCGATAGCGCACGGGGGCGTGATGATCCTGGAGGACCAGCGGGCCCGTGCTGCCTACGTCGGGCTTGTAATGCGGAAAGATGCGGTGTCCGGTGGACCCCCAGATTTCCGTGTGGTTCTGTACGAGCACGCCGTTCTGGAAGACGGTGACGTAAGCAGGCAGATGGACTTCGCCGCCCTGCCAGATTGCCGGCGTGAAGGCGATGTCGTAGGTCTGCCACTCTCCGGGAGGCCGGCAGGCGTTGACCAGCGGCGGGTGCTGGCCGTAAACGGCGCCGGTCTGGCCGTCGGCATAAGTAATGTTGTGGTAGCTGTCGAGCACCTGGATCTCGTACTGCCCCTGCAGGAAAACGCCGCTGTTGCCGCGCCCCTGGCTGTTGCTTTGCGGAGGCGTGGGCTCGCTCCACTCGAGGTGAAGCTGGATGGGGCCGAACTTCTCCTTCGTCTCGATAACGCCCGCGCCTGGCACAACCTGGACGTAATCGTTTTCAACTTTCCATCCGGCGGGCCCGCCTTTCGCGGACTGCCACTTTGAAAGGTCCTTGCCGTCAAACAGCACAATAGCGTCGGAGGGTGGACGGCCCGGAGTCTGCTGGGTGCTGAAGGTGCCCGGAGTAATGACAGTCGGCCGCGGTCGCCGGCCGTCATGCACGTGCCACTTGCCGCCGGGCAGCATGGGCGTGTCCTCATAACCAATCGGTTCCTTGTGCTGCTGGCCGTTGGCGCGAACCTGGAAGCCAACCAGCACGGCAACCGCCAGGGTGGCAAAAAATGCAGGAAGAACCATGGAACTCTTTTTCATCGCTGAGCGCTCCTTTGGATGCAGATCATAAAAACTGAGAGACGTATTTTTATCACGATTGGGGAAGAAAATCAGGTGGTTGTTTGAGCTGCGCACAGCAGGACGGCCCGGT
>JBAUWE010000645.1:0-4918 GCA_049583595.1 Terriglobia bacterium | reverse complement strand
CAGGCCAATACCGGCATTATTCACCAGAATGTCCAGATGCTCATGCTCGTCAACGACCATATCAATGGCCCGGCGAACATTATCTGAACGGCTGACATCCGCTCGAACAACGGTTGCACTGCCACCTTCGGCTTTGATCCGGCCGCGGGCCTCTTCAGCAGAGTCGATGTCAATTTCAAAGATGGCCACGCGCGCACCCTGCCTTGCAAGCACCAGCGATATGCCGTGACCGATCCCGGAACCGCCTCCGCCGGTAACAACAGCGACTTTCCCCTCTAGCGATAACATAAATCAACGCCTCCCCGCAGAAGGCGATAGCGTAATGCTTTTTGGCGGGAAATTCCAGTCGGAAGATAGAAACAGGTTGAACATCCCTGCAGTTTAAGATTCAGGCCTTTTCCCATCCTTTGCATACGTTGAGCATGCTCTTTGCTTCACTCACAAGGTTCCCAATCGGCCGCGGCCGGCTTGGGCTGTAGGGAGTGGACAGCCAGGTCTGCTCCCATAACCCGACCGATTCGCTGTTCTTACCCGCCAGCCCCTGGAAAAACGTTCGCCACCTGCCAACGTAGTAGTCGCGAATCAGGCCGGACCACACCCGTGAGGCATAATCGTCCAGGGGACTCCATCCCCAGAAGGTGATGAGTAACCGGCCATTGGTGTCGTAATAGAAGGCCTCGTCGGGACTCCGACCCCAACTGCGTGCATCGTTGCTCCACGTCTCCAACCGCCGGTCATTCCGCAAATTCATCAGGGCATCGATCCGGAGGAGCATGTCGATCAACTCCTGCGCCATGTGATCACGCGCTTGCGCCAAGCCCTCCTTGTGTGCTTTGCACGCCTCTGCCAAACGCCGGTCAACGCTGCCACCCACGGCCTGGCACACCAGCTCAATCAAATCGTTCCGGTAGAGCTGGCTCGCTTTCAGTTGATCGGCGGGAGCGAGAAATTGTTGAACGGCCTCGACAAACACAGGGCCTGCGTTGACCGCAACCGGCTTGGGGTCGAGGCTGGGCCGGCACTGCCAGGCGTGGCGGCTGTTGTAGGAGCCGGCACTGTAGGCACTTTGCAGCAGCAGCTTCCACGCCTCCCTCATCGCCGGCGGGCAATCTCCGTAGCGGGCGCGGGAATAATCCACCAGCCAGTCATCGAGAGGAATCTTGTGGCCGGACCAGCCAATGTCCGTCATCAGCTCGTAGACCACTTCGTTTGTCTCAATGCCCTCGGGGCAGATTCCCCACCCAACCAGATTGCGCTTCTCCGGGCTGGCCAGCACTTCCGCCGGCTTTTCGTCAATCCGGGGGAGATTGCCCTTGACGTTGTTATTGCCGCCAAAGGTGTGGGCCATGGCGTAGATCCACGGCTTGCCGGAATAGGCTTCATTCGCCTGCCAGATCTCCCTCTGGGAATTGCCATAATCGATGATCAGCATTCGGTCATTGGGAATTCCGGAGAGAAAGGCTTTCACCGATTTCGGGTCCCAAAAATGAACATCTTCAAAAAGCCAGGCCTGCAACGCCCACTTGCCATTCGGGTCACCGGCCAGGATGCTCTCATAAATCAAGCGACCGTACTGGGCCAGGTCTTCGTAGCGATGGTCTTGGGTGACGGGCACCTTGAGCTCATTGAATGGGTCGGCCAGGTAGTACTCGTTTTGCCCGAACTCCTGGTTGTAAGCCTGGATGAACCGGCGGCCGATTTCTTTGAACAGATCACTGTGCCGTGGGTCCAGGAAAAAAGTTTTCGTCAGGCGTGGCATGGTTTGCCTGAAGCCCCCTCCCCAGAGCAGCGTGAAAGTCCGGGCATCGGGGTGGACCCGCTTGAACCCTTCCGGAACGTGGCCCGAGAACGCCGGAACAATCGGCGTCATGCCGAGTTCGCGCAGGCGGGTGAGAATCTTCTTCTGGAGGTCGCGTTTCTGCTCCAGCCATCCCTGGGGAAGGGGGCCGTCAAAATAATTGATGTTTCCCATTCGATGCCAGGGCAGATGGGCGGGGCCGGTTGAAAACCGGTCCAGTTCCGTCTGGGTCACTCCCATGGCAAGCCACACCTGCTGCCAGACGTACTCCTGGCCCTCCAACGCCAATGGCATGGTGATTCCATGCAAGGCCATCCAGTCCAGTTCTCGCTCCCACCGCTCCCAGTTCCAGAAAGGCGTGGTGTATCCAAAGGTGCAGACGTTGTAGTACTGAGTAAACCGGTAGGGGCAGACCACGCGCTCCGGCGCGAAATCCGGAAACTTTGCCGGCAGGGCCAGGTGCTGCCCGCTCCACGTGACCATTGAATGGCACGCCTTTCGCAAGTAGGCGTACATGCCGCGACAGATCGCAACTCCACTGCTTCCCTTGATGGAGACTTTGCCCCGGGCCACCGAAACTTCATACACCTGATGACCGTTTTCAAGTGGAATCCAACTGATGCTAACTTCCTCCACACGAGTTCCCAGAAGGCGACTGAGCACAGCGCGTGCCGATGAGGTTGCCCTGTCTTCTGCAGAAACAGCCGGCTCCGTTGCTGACTGGCCACGCGCAGCCGAGGCTGCAACCGGGCTGGCCATAGCCTCGCCCAGAACTGATGTCTCGGCAGAGCCGGCAACACACAATCCGCTGCTGAGCACCTTGATAAGTTCACGTCTCGTCATGATGGGTGTCTCCTCAGAACAGCCGGTCGGATCATCAGGCTTTCAACGATCCATTGAAATTGCCCGGCCGGGGCCGGCGATTCTTATCTATGAGGGCGTTAGCGTAATGCTTTTTAGCAGGGAATTCCAGCCCGAAGATCACAGGTGGTGCGACTTCGCAGAGTTTGTCCGGTTGGGGATATCTTTCGTCACCAGAACGTCACAGGAGGGAAAAAATACCAAGGAACAAAGTTGGAAATCGATGTAAAAGATTGGCGTCCCCGGCGGGATTTGAACCCGCGTTACCGCCGTGAAAGGGCGATGTCCTAGGCCGGGCTAGACGACGGGGACCAAGGCTCTGCAAATCTTGCGGATGTAAAGTCACAAGCCCTGAAGGGGCCTGATCAGCAGCCGTCGAGCGGGGCCCCCCGTAGATCGGCAGAATCTCTTATGCTAGCAACTGCCGGTAAGAACTGTCAATCGTTCCTTCCGCCCGCCTCGAACAGGAAACTGGACTGCTCCGGCACAGCAAGGCCGGGTGAAGGAACCGCAATGGCTTCCAGGGTGGGATACTCGCTGATCAACGATGGAGGGACCGGTACCGGCTGGTCCCGGATGATACTAATCAACTGGAGCGCGTTGGCAACAGCCTTGCCCCGGAAGTGGTTGTTGGTGATGACGTAAGCTGCCTCGCCCGCTTCAGCGACGTGCCTGATCCGTTCAGCCCAGCTTTCGAGTTCACCCGGGCTGTAAAGGTAATCGTACCGCTCTTCGGGATGGTCGCTGGACGTGAACCAGTGTTCGTAGTTCCGGCCGTGCAGGCGGACGTACCCGATGGGCGACGTGGAGCGCTCGCTGGGCCGGAGGGAGCGCCCGATCACCGGCTGGTCGATGTTGCAGAAGCCCACACCCAGGTCGTGAAGCATGCGGTAGACTTCCGGCTGGTTCCACGACTCATGGCGAACTTCCAGAACCAGCGGAAACTCCATGAATTGCATCACCAGCCCGCCGATATATTCCCTGTTCTCCTTGTTGTTCTTGAAAGACCAGGGAAACTGCATCAGGAGCGCGCCCAACACTCCAGCTTCAAGGAGCGGCCTGACGCCTTGTTTAAATTCCCGCTCATCCTGCCGGCTGGCCACCCTTTCATGCGTGAACCGCTGCCACAACTTGGCCGTAAACCGGAAGTTCGGATTGTGACGCACGCGACTGACCCAACTCCGTGCAACCTCCGTACGAGGCGGGTGATAGAACGTCGTGTTGATTTCGATGGTGTCAAAAAAGTTGGCGAGATATTCGGCCTGGTGGAAGCCGTGCGGCCGGTGGTGCGGGTACACAATCCCGTCCCAGTCATCGTAAGACCAACCCGCGGGGCCGAACCGGATTGTGGGGGCCTTGGGGCTCATGTTCGCCTTTTGTTTGCCTTCGAGGCCATTATAACTCTGTATCTTCAAATCTCTTCAAGGAATTAAGGGAAAAGGATTTTCAGGAGGAGCGGACAAACGGCGAACGGACGCGTCGCTCGCACCTGCATCCTGGCGTACCATTCCCGCCGGGAATTCAAAGCGACGATGTTCAGTTCATCCCAGCGAGGTCACTGGCTGGAGCGGGCGAGGTAAGAGCCGTTAGAGGTATCGATCTTGAGGATTTCACCTTCATCGATGAACGGAGGAACCTGAACCACCAGGCCGGTCTCCATTTTGGCGGCCTTGGTAACGTTGGTTGCAGAGGCGCCTTTGATGCCCGGCTCGGTTTCCACCACCTTCAAGTCAACCGTTGCCGGCAGAGAGATATCAATGGGGGCCCCCTCATAGAAATCGATCTTCAGAATAACGTCGGGCATCATATATTGCGCCCGGTCGCCAACCACATCTTTGGGAAGGTGGAACTGCTCGTAACTGGTTGTATTCATGAAGTAAAACATATCTCCGTCGGAGTAGAGGTACTGCATGTCGACTGCATCAATCACCGCTCGTTCGACATTGTCTTCTGAGCGAAAACGGTGGTCGATCATCGCCCCGGTTCGCAGATTGCGCATCCGCGCCTGGACAAAGGCGCGCAGGTTGCCTGGAGTGCGATGTTCCGCTTTGTGGATGGAAAAGAGTTCACCGCTGTGATTGATGACCATTCCTGGCCGGAGATCGTTTGCATTCATTCTGAGGTCTCGCTAGATCTTTGAGGATAGGTTTCAAGCCGGGGGCCCGTGTGGATTCCGACTTCGGCACGAACAGACCCAACCCACATTCTACTGGTATGCTCAGGACTCGTCAATGTTGGCGATACTCGGCGGTTCGTTGC
>JBAUWE010000644.1:0-5761 GCA_049583595.1 Terriglobia bacterium | reverse complement strand
ACGAGCTGGCCGCGATCTTCGTTCGCGAACAAAACGATACCCGTGCCGAGATCCGTACTACCGGAACCGCAGCAGAGGGAAAGTCAGTAAGAACGAGGATGTTGGATTCCGGACTCTGAAAGACGGGGCTTCTTATTCGTAGTCAGGCGATTCATTATGGCAATTGAAACAGTTGAATCAATGATTCCAGTTCAAGGACAAGAAGAGGAGCGATCCGTGTTCCGACGCGCCCTGCACAAGTGTTTCTCATTTCCGGTACTGTTAGGGGCCCTGCTGGTAACCTTTAACGCAGTCATCATGTTCTCCACGTTCCGGCTGGAAGCGGACACCTGGTGGCACATCAAACTGGGTCAGCAGATCCTGTTGACAGGCCATTGGCTGAGAGCCGACATCTACTCCTTTACGGCCTATGGGAACAATCCGCTGGCCTATGAGTGGCTGGGCGAGGTCGTACTGGCGCTCGCGTACAAAGCAGGCGGACTGAAAGGCCTGCAAACCCTGCTCTTTGGGCTGACGAGCACCATCCTGGTCCTTACGTATTATTACGCCAGCCTGCGAAGCCGCAATTCCAAAGCAGCCTTTGCCGGAACCATTCTTATCATGCCACTGGCCGTAATGTGCTTTACTCTTCGGCCCCAATTGCTGGGATACATTTTCCTCCTCATCACGCTCATCAACCTGGAACGCTACCGGCAGGGTTTGCAGAAGCAACTTTGGGTTTTGCTTCCCCTCTTTCTGATCTGGATTAACACGCATGGCTCGTTCATCCTCGGGTTTTGCATGCTGGGACTCTATTGGATTTGCGGACTGGTCCCCTTCAAGCTGGGTGGACTCAAGATGGAGCCCTGGCGGCCGCGGCAGCGAATTCACATGGAGATTGTGTTTCTGCTGAGTACTCTGACACTTCCGCTAACCCCCTTTGGAGGCCAGGCTTTCATCTTTCCGATCGAGAAAGCCCTCCACTTTCCCGCCCAGGCAGCCCACGTCATGGAGTGGTTCCCACTCAATTTCAGCCAGTGGGAGCCGAACGTCATGCTGGCACTCCTGCTCGGCTTTCTGCTGGCCCAGGTTGCGTTCCGGCTGACTTACAGGGTTGAAGAACTTTTCCTCGTTTTGTTTACGGCTTATATGACGTGTCTGCATACGCGCTTTCTTATTTTGTTCGCGCTCGTGTTCGCACCGGTGGCGGCCGCCCTGCTGGCACGATGGGCTCCTCCATATGAGCGGGAGAAGGATAAACCCTTTATTAATGCTATTCTCATCGTTGCCATCTTATTGGGAATAGTTAGTGCCATACCCTCAAGAAAGGACCTCGCCAAGCTCGCCTCCAAGCAATTCCCGGTGGCAGCCGCAAGTTACCTGCGGGATCATTCCGTGCCTGGGCCGATGTACAACGACTATGGATTTGGGGGATACCTGCTCTGGGCGCTGGGACCGACGCACAAGGTCTTTATCGACGGACGGGGCGATTTCTATGAACAGGCGGGCGTGTTCTCGGATTACATCAGTGTCCAGGACATCCATCCCAACGCCCTGGCAATTTTGCGAATGTATCACATTAACTCGTGCATCATTCAACGTACGAGCGCCCTGGCCACCCTGCTTCGTGCGAGCCCTGACTGGAAAGAGATCTACAAAGATCCGCTCAGTTCAATCTTCGCCAGAGACCAGCTACTGCCGTCTTTAGCAACTGCTGATAACTCACGAATCAGTCCGGTAACAAATGACAGCATTTCTGGAGCGCATTAGTGGCACCCGACCCAATCACTCACGAACGCGAAGCCGCTTTTCACGACGCCTGGGCGGGCAGCACCCGGCCTGACGATGTTCTGGTGCGGGAATCCTTCGAGGGTCCGACCGCGGTCGAAAATCGCTTTATCCTCAAGCTCATGGGGCCGCTGGCCGGCAAGCGCCTGCTCGACATAGGTTCAGGACTGGGCGAATCGTCTGTGTACTTTGCCCTGCAAGGCGCGGACGTCACGGCGCTCGACATTTCTCCCGGGATGATTAAAACAGCCCTGAATCTGGGCAAACGCTACGGCGTGGAGTTGAAAGGCGTGGTGTCCGTGGCTGAGGAATTGAATGTTCCCAGCGACAGCTATGACATTGTTTACATCGCAAACGCCATTCACCACGTGCAACACCGGACCAAAATGTACGATGAAATCCGCCGCGTTCTCAGACCTGGCGGGCGCTTCTTTTCCTACGATCCGCTTGCCTACAATCCGGCGATCAACATCTATCGGAGGATGGCGACGGAGGTCCGGACGCCAGACGAGCGGCCCCTGACTCGTGCCGACGTGAAGCTGGCAAGCCGGTATTTTTCGAACTTTGGACACCGTGAGTTCTGGATTACATCACTTGCACTTTTCGTAAAGTACTATTTAAAAGACCGTATTCACCCTAATCGGGACCGCTACTGGAAGCGTATCATCCCCGAAAAACCAGAGGATTTGCGGTGGTGGATGCCGCTTCGCTCCCTCGATAGGGTGCTCACGCGAATTCCAATTATGCGCTGGCTGGCGTGGAACGTGGTGATGTGGGGTGAGAAGCATTGAGCCTTTCCCGCAGGGGGATGCGAACAACAGGATATGCGGTTGCAGGTGCGGAGGAACTCCGGGTTATGCAAACGAGAGTTGATGGGTTCGATTGCCTTCGCGGCCACCCGAAAAAGCTTCTCATCTGTTACGCCGTCGCGGCCATTGTCATTAAGCCTCGTTGGACGTTCCTGCGCGGAACGCTTCCGGCGCCGGGATCGAATATACTTTTACGTGCCGAAACGGGCCTCTGGGGCCGGCCGCCGGGCTGTTCCAAAGGAGGAGAATGCTAAAATTCGCAGCACCGGGAGCGCTCGCTGACGGGCCTTTGGGGCTCGGTCCTCCGGCGGCGGCGGCAATCGGTTGAACTTGCCTTCCACGCGGGTTCAGGATTTGCGAATGCCCTCCACCCCAGCCATGCGGAACTTGAAGAGACAACCCAAGCAAGTCTTCTTAGCCCACGCCCGGGAAACGGGAGGTTCGTATTCATGACGACAACCACAGAACAGACATCCACCCTCTTGAGGAAAATGATTTTGAAAGGTCCGATCCTCTGCGCCATTGCCGCCTTCTTGCTGGCAGGATTTTTCACAGTTCGTAACCTCTCGACCTGGCGAGCCCGGATGATCTACCCGGGCAATGAAAGTTACGAAGGATGCGCGCTGGCCGAAACCATCCGCCTCGCTCAGGGAGTGCCCATCTACGCTCCTCCGTCGGACAAGGGATTCGCCGGTGCGACCTATGGCCCTTTGTATTATCTGGTTGGTTCGCGTCTGGTCAATCCGGACAACCCATCGTATTTGCCCCTTCGTCTTCTTTCTGCGCTGGCGATCCTCGGAGTTGCAGTCTGTTGCAGCTTGCTCGCATTCTGGGTCACCCGAAGTCGACTGGCAGCAGCATTGAGCCCGCTGTTTTTCATGTCTTATGGCATCGTAACGTTTCACGGCATCTCAGCGCTTTCCGACAGCGTGGCACTGCTCTTCTTTTTTTCAGGCTTCCTGGTAGCTTACCGCTATCGGAACAGCAAGGCCCTGCTACTTTCAGCGCCCCTGATGTGTCTGGGTTTCTGTTACAAGCCGCAGTATATTGCGGGGTCGCTGGCGATAATGGTCTTCCTGTTGCTTGAAAAGCGTTATGCCCGATTTCTGCAGTTTCTGGGAGCGCTGGCCTTTTTTGGCTTCGGCCTGCTTGGAATCTTACAATGGTTTGCATTCCCGGGACAGGAGTTGTGGCGGCATTTTTTCCTCTACCACATCACAGTATTCTCCTGGTACCAATTCAAAATAGGTCTCTTAGTCTATGTACTGATGTTCGGGGTTGCGGTTCTGCTGGCCTTTGAGTACCTTCGCACCTATCCGGACAGGTTGCTCTTGTGTTATATGGTGTGTGCAGTTGTCCTTGGACTCATTACCATCGCAAGAGCGACAGCGTTTATCCAATATTTCTTCGACACCATATTCCTGGTTTCAGTTCTAATTCCTGCACTGCTCATCCGTAAGATCAGGGAGGGATCTTTTCCCGCAGACGTACTGTTTCTTCTTGCAATTGCCCTGTTCGCGGGGCAGTGGTACACGCCGCCTGCGCCAGGTCCCGACGCGGTCAGGCAGTTTGACGCCGTCCAATCGTACTTTCGAAGGAATTTTCCGCCTCACGCACGAGCAATCGGCCTTCGTTCGGGAGACCTGGTCCAGGCAGGGCTGGACACACCGTTTTCCGATCTCTTACAGACGAAAATCCTGTCCCAGAAGGGAGTTCTACCCGACAAGCACCTTCTCAAGCAGATTCGGGCCGGCTGGTTCTCCTTTATTGTGCTGGATTTCGACCTTAACAAGGAAACCGACCCCGTCTGGTTGAACTACTATCTGACGACTGGGGCACGAGAGGCGATTAAAAGCCACTACAAGGTGGTGGATAGCCTGCAGGTTCCGGAAACTGAGAGGCTTTGGAAGCAGGACCGTTTTTACATTTATATCCCTCGTTCCAATGGGTTACGGGGAAATGAGTCCACCGGGGATACGGGTGGGAACACCTCCCGCTAACACCTAACATCCAACGGCTGTAAAGTATCCATGGGCTTTAACCGATGAATATAGATTGTGGACAGCCAAACCATCCAGAAGTCGCCCTTAACCGGCAAATCTTTCGAAACCCAAACACATACTTCCAACAGTGAGGGCGTAACCCAACTGCCGCCTCCAGAACATAAAGCGTCACCAGAAAGCAATCTAAGGACACACATGGCGTCAACAAAAGGTAACTGTCAAATCGGCGCAAGAAGCGGGGTTTATTTTCCGGCTGTCCAGGTGACTGCAATTGATTGATTTCATGTGACTTCTTTTTTTTGATTTATACCTTTCCGAAGCAGCGGATTTGGCACACCAAGTGCTATAGGCAGTGTGGGTACGATGTACAAAGACATCACCCTACTTCAACTCACGGGAGGATCTTACTGATGACGGAGCTACTTAAGAGGCTGTGGCAGGAAGAAGAAGGCCAGGACCTTACGGAATACGCGTTGCTTCTGGTTTTGATCGCCTTGGCTGCAATCACGGTCATGGGGACACTCGGCAGTGCCATCAACAATGTGTTCTCAACAGCAGCGAGCAACCTGACGGCTGCCAGCTAGCCATAAGGCATACAGATCACCAGCTGAGGAGAGCGCCGAGCTTCCTCGGCTGGTGAGTGGTTTGCGGAATTTGCAACAGGCAGCGTTTTCAGTCCATAGGCTGAGGGCGCTGGAGAATTTAGCCAATTCCCGGCAGCAACCCCGGAGGGGGGACGGGTGAACGATGAGTCCTGAGCGTTGTAGACGCGCAGGGGAGGGCTTTTGGTGTGCCCGCCTTGTTCACTAAGTTCTCAATACCTGGTCAACAATTTCCCCTCCTCAACTATGAACAAGGCCTAAAGTAATGCCAGCAATACATGATGTGATGTGGAATCAGGTTGCGGTGTGGGCTCTGGCTCTGCTCGTCGCCCTCTGGGCAGGATGGCTGGACTGGCGCTTTCGCCGTATCCCCAACTGGCTCACGGTTTCGGGATTTGTTCTGGGCCTGGGAATCAATGGGGTCGTTTCAGGATGGACTGGAGTCAAGGGCGGGCTTGAAGGTGCAGGCATTGCCACAGCCGTCCTCATCGTTCCGGTCATTTTGCGAGGCATTGGCGCAGGCGACTTGAAGTTAATGATCGCGCTGGGAGCCTGTCTCGGGCCGTGGAAATTCCTGAAC
>JBAUWE010000643.1:0-1845 GCA_049583595.1 Terriglobia bacterium | reverse complement strand
ACTGTTCGTGCTGGGCAACCAGATGTTCAAACTTTTGGGCTATCAACCTTTCCAGCCTGGCTTCCGCGTCCTCGACGCAGGGTACCAGCAACTTCTCAATTTGCGCCGGGTCCTGCAATCTTTCCCGGAACTCGGCAGCAAGCTGGTCGATCCTGCCAGCGACCTCCACCGCGTTCGGCTGTTCAGCTGATGGTTGCGCAGCCGCCTCAGACTGCAACTCACGGACTTGCTGCACCGTCTGTTCCAGCGCACTGATCTGGGCGTGGACGGAGCTGAGCGTTCCCTGAAGCTTTTCCTGGACCAACTGTTCGTGCTGGGCAACCAGATGTTCAAACTTTTGGGCTATCAACCTTTCCAGCCTGGCTTCCGCGTCCTCGACGCAGGGTACCAGCAACTTCTCAATTTGCGCCGGGAGATGTAAGTTTTCCCGGAACTCGGCGGCAACCTGCTCGATACTGTCACCCACCTCATTCTGGATACCGTCGAGTGCAGCGTGAGCCTGCTCCCTGGCCCGCTTCGTCAGATCCTCAGTGGTCTTAATGGAAAACCCCTCAAGGTCGTTGCAAATTCGATCTTTCAGACTCCTGATGTCCAGCCTGGGAGGGTTCGCTTCATTATCCAGAAGACCGGGAGGCAAGCCGGGAAGTTCAACACCCGAAAGGCCGGCCACCGCCCGCAGCAATTCCCGCATGGTCTGGTGTACCTGATCAATGTCCGGTTGCCAGGGCCGTTCCGTTTCCTTCAGGTCAAATGGGCGATTGGACTTGGGCGCACTTTTTTGCCCTTTAGCCCTGTGAGCCGCACGAAGTTCCTGATCAAGTGATAATAATCCCTTCATGTCGTTGCATGCCGCTGGTCAGGCGTGCGCGGTGCATCGCCTGGTCCCGTCCGGGCGCTCCGTCAATCAAACAAGCATCCCAGCGGCATTCTCCTTCCCTATTGGCGCTGTGTTCACTTGAATCGGACCCTTACGAGGGATTGAATCCCACTGGCGTTAGTTACGGCGGGTTGAAGCCATGCCTTCCTGGTGACAGTCGAGGGTTTCAAGGTTGCCCCCTCATCCACCATCCAGGACTTGTTCCTTGCCGCTAATAACATACTTGCTAGAGTGGTACTCGTGTACTATTCCGTCAAGGAACGTAGGTAGTGGAACTTTAGTGCCATACCCGATTCGATCATGCCGCCGCGCCTTTCGCCAGGCCTTCACCCAATTGGCCCTGATCGAAAACGCAAGGACAGAAGAGATAACATCCTCCTCCAAGTTTTCACGGAACCAGCACAATCCATTTTTGAGGCCAGGATTCCCACTGATGGACGCGAATGCAGCCGGGATATTTAAAGGGCCCAACACAATGGGCACGTGGCACCTTCATCCCCTTGACTGGCCATTGTCACCCAAGTTACTATGCTGGGCAACCCGCCGCCTTCGTTCGTCAGGAGGCCTCGACAATGGAGGTTTGATGTGAGAAACCGCGAGAACTACGTCCTCCATACCAGCAGACGGCAGGAAGTGGAAATGATACTTAAGAAAATGGGCCGGAGTCTTCCACCGAGAGAGGTTGTGTCTGTCCATCCATCCGGCGCCCCTGGCGCAAACATAGGTCGAATGAGAATGCTCGGCTTGCTCGCCGCCTTAGTCATCTTTCTAACCGCCGGCCTGCGACCGGTGAGGGCCGCTTCCCAGGAGTATGGGGCGCCCAAAGTTCCCGATTTTTCGATCCTGGCCAACGACGGCCAGACTTATACCCCGTATTACCTGAAGGGCAACGTCGTTCTGATTATGTTCTGGGCAACCTGGTGCCCCTATTGCCGCAAAGCCATTCCCCACATGAACCAATTTGCCAG
>JBAUWE010000642.1:0-2124 GCA_049583595.1 Terriglobia bacterium | reverse complement strand
GGGAAGGCGGGACTGGCAAGGAGCTTGTGGCGCGGGCTATCCATGCCAACGGGCCGCGGGCGAAGCAGCGCTTCCTGGCGGTGAACTGCGGTGCTTTTACCGAGTCCCTGTTGGAGTCTGAACTGTTCGGCCACGTTCGTGGTTCCTTTACGGGAGCCAGCGTGAACAAGGTCGGAATCTTTGAGGACGCAAACGGCGGCACGGTATTCCTGGATGAAGTGTCAGAAATGAGCCCCGCCCTTCAGGTCAAATTACTGCGCACCCTGGAAGCGCAGGAAGTCCGGCCTGTGGGATCGAACCAGTCTGTCCGGATTGACGTTCGAATGATCGCGGCTTCAAATCGCAATCTGGCGGACCTGGTGGCGGAAGGCAAATTTCGCGAGGACCTTTTTTACCGCCTGCGGGTTATTGAGATCGACCTTCCGCCTCTTCGAACGCGCGAAGAAGATATCCCGCTCCTGGTGACGCATTTCCTTCAGAAGCTGGCCGCTGTGTCTGGACGAACTCTCACCCTGGCTCCCGAAGCGCTTTCCGCCCTGATCGCGTATGCCTGGCCCGGCAATGTGCGTGAACTGCTAAACACTCTGGAATCCGTCGCGGCACTCAACCGCTCCGGCGTCATCACGCGCCAGGAACTGCCTTCCAAACTGTTTGCTGGTCACGATGGCAGAAGCGCAGACCCTCTGTTTGAAGGACTGCCGTCGCTTGAAGAAGTGAGTAGACGCTATCTGAATTATGTATTGAAAGTGACCCGCAACAACAAGGCACAGGCTGCTGATATTCTTGGAATCAGTCGCAGCACCCTTTACCGCATGACGATTAGTCAGCCTCACGAAGATGATGAATCCTGACGCTGGCCTTCGCGTACTGACTGGTTCGGCAGTGGCGCCTGGCCCGCGGCGGCCCGCCAGGATTCATTTCCCCTTACAACCCATTTGAATTATGCTGGATGATTCCGCTCATCACCTGGGGGAGGCTTGTCGTGGTTCAATCTCGCCGCTCTGCTTTGATCATTCTCGTCGCTGTATTTGCTTTCTTGCCGGCAGATACCATCCGTGCGCAGCAATACCCCGAGAGCATGTACCAGGAGATGCGCTGGCGCATGATCGGTCCCTTCCGTGGTGGCCGCACGCGCGCGGCCTGTGGCGTTCCAGGCGAACCGAATGTCTTCTACGTCGGGCAGGTCGACGGCGGCGTCTGGAAGTCGGATGACTACGGCCGGACGTGGCGCCCCATTTTCGATAAGGAATTGACCCAATCTATCGGCGCCATCGCCGTTGCTCCTTCCGACCCGAACATCATTTACGTGGCGAGTGGGGAGGGCTTGCAGCGGCCTGACCTTTCCGTCGGCGACGGTATCTACAAGTCCACCGACGCGGGCAAAACCTGGACACATCTCGGCCTCGGTGATGGTCAGCAGATACCGGCCCTTGCTGTTGACCCTCACAATCCCAACCGTGTGTTCGCCGCCGTACTCGGCCATCCTTACGGGCCCAACGCCCAGCGTGGCATCTTCCGTTCAACCGACGGAGGCAAGACCTGGAAGAAAGTTCTTTATGTCGACGAGAATACCGGTGGCGACGATGTAGTAATTGATCCTGAAGATCCGAACGTCGTTTACGCAACACTCTGGGAAGCCCGCCAGGCGCCGTGGGAGGACCACAACGCCTATGGCGGCGCTGATGGTGGAATCTTCAAGTCCACCGACGGTGGCGCCACCTGGCACAAGCTGACGAAGGGTTTGCCCAAAGGCCTGGTCCATGCTTACGTGGCGATTGCGCCCAGCCGGCCCAGTCGGCTTTT
This sequence comes from Terriglobia bacterium, assembly GCA_049583595.1. Lineage (GTDB taxonomy): Bacteria > Acidobacteriota > Terriglobia > UBA7540 > UBA7540 > SCRD01. The sequence goes on along the minus strand of JBAUWE010000642.1, from coordinate 321 downwards.
TGCGACGGTGGCCGTAAACCTTGAAGGCGACTACCAGACGGATAAGGGCCTGGGCATTTACCGCTCTGACGATGCGGGGGAGACGTGGACCCGCATTACCACAGACCCGCGGCCGGCCTTCCGCATCGGCGGAGGCGATCTGCCGGTGCCCAAAGTGGATCCCAAAGATCCTGACGTGGTTTATTCCGCCAGCATTGAAACCTGGAAATCCGTCGATGGCGGAAAGACGTGGACCGCCATTCGCGGCGCTCCAGGCGGCGACGATTACCAGAATATCTGGATCAACCCCAGCAATCCGAACATCATTCTGCTGGTTGCCGA